>NZ_JANMET010000195.1:0-2468 GCF_031377265.1 Tabrizicola sp.
AGCGTGACCCCCACCACCCTCACCCCGTGGTCGCGCGCCAGGGTGATCGCCAGCGTCCCGAACCCAGACCCGATATCCAGCACCCGCATTCCTGGCTTGAGCAGCAGCTTGCCGCCGATATGCGCCATCTTTGCGGCCTGCGCCTCTTCGAGAGTCATGTCGGGGCGACGGAAATAGGCACAGGTGTATTGCTTGTTTGCATCAAGAAAGAGGTCGTAGAGCTCATCCGACAGATCATAGTGATGCGCCACATTGCGCCGCGCGACGCCCATGTGGTTCCAGATCGTCCATGACCGGGCGCGTTTGCGCAACTGCGACAACTGTGCGAACGGAAATGGCACCTTGCGGCCACGCGTATTGCGCAGGGCGAAGGTCAGGAAGCTGCGGACATCATCGCCGCCGATGGTCAGACGGCCGTCCATGTAGGCTTCGCCCAAGGTAATTTCGGGCGCGAAGAAGAATTTTCCCGGCAGCGTCGGGTCGGTGACTGTCACGCGCACTTCCGGGCCGTTGCCGGGGCCGATCACATGCGTCTGGCCGTCAGCCAGCGTAAGCTGCAACCGGCCGGTACGAACCCCCCGGCCAAGAAACTCCAGAAGGACGTTGTCCCACATGGATGCCTCTGCCTGAATATGTTTCGCGGAAGTGGAGATAATCACTCATCGCCGAAAAAGAAAAGGGGTAGCTTAGTGGCCCTGAAACCGTGGCGCGCGTTTGCCAAGGAATGCGGCAACGCCCTCACGGAAATCATCGCTGGCACCGCACTCGCCTTGCAACCGCGCTTCAAGCGTCAGTTGCGCCGCGAGGTCGCGCTGGAAACTGCCGCGCATCGCGTGCTTTAGCGCCCGGTAAGCCAGCGTCGGACCCGAGGCAAGATGTGTTGCCCGCGTGGCCACCACTTCGGTGAACCGGTCATCCGGCACCGCTTCCCAAATCATTCCCCAATCCGCCGCGGTGCGGGCGCTGATCCTGTCGGCAAAGAGCGCGGCCCCCATCGCCCGCGCCATACCGACTTGACGCGGCAGCCAATGTGTCCCGCCTGCATCCGGAATCAGCCCGATCCGGGTAAAGGCCTGAATGAAACTGGCGCTTTCGCACGCGATCACCACGTCGCAGGCCAAGGCAAGGTTTGCCCCTGCCCCCACCGCCGCCCCGTTCACCGCCGCAATCACCGGCACCGGTGCTTCGGTGATCGCGCGCAGCAGCGGTTCATATTCGTCGCGCAAGATGGCCTCGACATCAAAGGCCCCTAGCGTTGGTATGTCGGTCAGATCCTGGCCTGAACAAAACGCCCGCCCAACCCCGGTCAGCACAATGCAACGCTGCGAATGGGCGACCACAAGCGCCTCGGTCAGTTCGGACCGCATTTGCCGGGACAGCGCATTCATCCTGTCGGGGCGGTTTAGAGTGATGGTCGCCAGACCGGCGGCTTCAGTCACCGTGATTGTCTGATAGCCCATGCTGCCCCCCGATTTGCACCGAACCATAGTGGTGGCGCAGCCATCCCCCAAACGCGACGCAGCGTCAGTTCTTGAGAATTTCCTTCAGCCGCGCCGCCTCGGTCTGCGACAGGGTTTCTTCGGCAATCGGCTTGCGGCGGCGCTGGGTTGCGATGGCGATCCCGATGCCAGACAGCAGCAGCGCCGGGCCGGCAAGCCAAAGGATCAGGTTCGAACCTTCGACCCTGGGGTTGAACAGCACGAATTCCCCATATCGCGCAACGACATAGTCAATCACCTCGGCATCCGTGTCGCCGGCGACCAGCCGCTCGCGGATGATGATGCGCAGATCGCGGCTGATCGGGGCGGAACTGTCGTCGATCGATTCCCCTTGGCAAACCGGGCAACGGATATCGCGCGAAATCTCTCGCGCGCGCGCCTCCAGTACGGGATCTGGCAAGATCTCGTCCGGTTGCACCGCGAGCACTGGCGCGGCCAAGGCGAGCCAACCAACAAGCAGGTAGGGCGCGTGCCTGTAAGCCGTGCGGAAAACGCGACGCATCATTCGGCTGGCACCCCGGCCACCCGCGCCCGCCGCGCGCCCGCAGCCACCCGGTAGCGCCGATCCGTCAGGCTGATCACTCCGCCAAGTGCCATCAGCCCGGCCCCGCCCCAAAGCCAGTTGGCGAAGGGTTCAATGTAGCTGCGCACCGCCCAGCCGCCGCCGGATTGTGCGTCACCGATCACCAGATAGATGTCGCGGGTGAAGGCAAAGTTTATCGCTGCCTCGGTCGTCGGCATCTGCGCCACCGGGTAGAAGCGTTTTTCGGGGAACAAACGCGCCACTTCGGTGCCGCCGCGCCGCACGGTCATATCGGCCCTGGTGGCCGTGTAATTCGGGCCCTGAACTTCGTTTACCGCGTTAAGGGTGACCTCGTACTTGCCCAAAGGAAAGCTGTCGCCCAGCTGGACGATCCGGATATCCTCAACCTTCCAGGCGTTCATTGCGGCCACGGCGAACAGCGTGAT
>NZ_JANMET010000243.1:0-18769 GCF_031377265.1 Tabrizicola sp.
GCCGCTGACGGTTCTGCAACTGGATGTGCAAGACGATGCCAGCATCAGCGCTGCCGTGGCTGACGTGATCGCCCGCGAAGGCCGGATCGACGTTCTGGTCAACAACGCCGGGGCCGGTTTCGTGCGCAGCCTCGAACAGGCAACGATGGACGAAATCGCCTGGGTCACCGATCTCAACTACATGGGCGTGGTGCGCTGCACCAAGGCGGTGCTGCCCCACATGCGCCAGGCGCGCAGCGGTCATGTGGTGACCATATCCTCGGTCGGCGGCCTTGTCGGCCAGCCGTTCAACGAGCTGTACTGCGGCGCCAAATTCGCCGTCGAAGGCTTCATCGAGGCGATGGCGACTTACGTCACCCAAGCCTTCGGGATCAATTTCACCATCGTCGAACCGGGCGGCATCTCATCCGAGTTTGCGGCCAGCGCGCTAAAGCAGATCCAGTCCACCGGCGGCATCCTCGACGACGAGTACCGCCCGATCCTTCAGGCCTACATCCGCATTGCCCAAGCTCGCCAAGGCACCGGCAGCACCTTCCAGACCCCGGACGAGGTGGCCGAGGTGGTGATGGCCACGATCGCGACGGAAAAGCCACCGATCCGCACCCGCACCTCGCAATGGGGCGAGACGTTCACCCGGCTGAAAACCGGCCTCGATCCGGATGGCGGCAAGCTTGCCGACCAGGTGCATCAGCGCATGCTGGTGGGCTGACAAAGGTTAAGGTTTGGTAAAACGGAGATAGCCAACCCACTGATTTCATTGGGTTGGCTCAGCTGTCCACGCGTGGACAAGCCTCAGGCAGGCACTTCCGGATTGTTGCGCATCACCCAGAAATTCAATGCCCCAGCGACGCTGACCCAGACCAGATAAGGCACGAACATCAGACCCGCCCACAGGTCCAACCCGAAAAACGCCACCGTCGTCGCCGCCACCGACAGCCACAGCCCGACCATCACCCCCATCGCCGCGCGCAGCCGCCTCAGCCCGAAAAAGATCGGCGTCCACAAGGTATTGAACGCGATCTGCACCGACCATAACGCCAGCCCAAACCCCGCCCCCTCCACCGCCGAAGCCCGCGCCGCCGCCGCCGCCATCAACAGATACAGCGTGGTCCAGGCCACCGGGAACAGCCAGTTCGGCGGGGTCCATGTGGGTTTCTTCAGCGCCTCATACCACGTGCCGGGCGAAAACATCGCGCCTGTCGTGGCCGCAGCCCCGCAGGCCAGAAGGTAAGTGCCAAACAGATAGATATCCATAGCCCGGACCCTAACCGATCCCAAAGTCCGCGCCAACCACTTAGGCTGAGACCCCCCGGTCGCGCGCCTCCAGCTGCGCCAGCACCCCCAAAAGCGCGTCGCTGCGCCCGCGGTTCGGGGCCGCCCGCGCTGCGGCCTGCACAAGGAACGCCGCTTCGGGCACCGGTGGGGCATGCAGCACGGCGTCGCGTGGCATGACCGTGACCACGGCCGACCGCGCCATTGCCAACCCGAGCCAGCCAATCTTCTGTACCTTGGTCGTGCGCGCCCGTGCGCCCACCGAATCCCACCCCGTCCGGCGCACCGCACCGCCGATGCCGTCATAGATCAGCCGCGCTGCAAAGATCCCCGGCCGGCACCCCACGGGCAGCGCCGCCACCCCCGCCTCCGACCGTTGGTACAGCCGCGCTGCCTGCGCCAGAAGCCGCTTGACCACGCGGCGCACGCCTGGGTCGGCCACCGGATCGGCCAGCCAAGGCGCCAACGCGACACCCTCTTCCTCAAGCCAGGACAGCGGCAAGTACACCCGCCCGGCCCGCGCGTCTTCGCCCACATCGCGGGCGATATTCGTCAGCTGCATCGCAAGGCCCAGATCACAGGCCCGCGCCAGCGCATCTGCCTCGCGCACGCGCATCAGGACGCACATCATTGCCCCCACCGCCGCCGCCACCCGCGCCGAATAGGCCAGCACGCCCGAAAGGTCATCATAGCGCCGCCCGACCGCATCCCAGGCCATGCCCTCCAACAGCGCATCCGGCAGGGCGCGCGGCATCTCGAAACCCTCGACCACTGCCGCAAAGGCCCTGTCGGCTGCCGCGTTTACCGGGCGGCCTGCGTAGACCCGGTCCAACCGGTCGCGCAGCCGCAAGACTGCACCGGTCTTGTCATCGCCTTCGTCCACCGCGTCATCCGCCAGACGGCAGAACGCATAGAGCGCCAACGCCGGGTCGCGCACCGCCACGGGCAACAGGCGCGAGGCCGCATGAAACGACAAACTGCCGGTGCGGATCGCCGCGCGGCAGGCCTCCATATCGGCGGCGGCGATCATTCGGCGGCCAACCGCAGGTCTGCGGCCCTCCAACGCACCGGCGCGTCCGGCACCAGTTTGCCCAGCACCTCTGCCGTGCCGATCACCCCCGGCACGCCCGCTCCGGGATGCGTGCCTGCACCCGTCAGATACAACCCCGGCAACTCCTCGCTGACGTTATGCGGCCGGAACCACGCCGATTGCAGGATGCGCGGCTCGATCGAAAAGCCTGACCCATTGGGCGAAAGATATCGGTCGCGAAACGTGTCGGGCGTGAAGACCAGACTTTCGGTCAGGTGCTTCTGGAACCCCGGGATCAGCCGCTCTTCCAGCATCGCGGCCATCTTGGCGCGGTACTTCGGCTCCTCCTCGGCCCAGTCCACGCCGCCGTGCCCCAGATGCGGCACCGGGCTGAGGACATAAAAGGTGTCCGCGCCTTCGGGCGCCACCGACGGATCGGTCACTGAGGGGCGGTGCACATACAGGCTCATGTCATCCGCCAGCTTGCCGCGAATGAAGATATCCTTGATATGCTCGCGGTAGCGGGGGCCGACGACGATGGAATGGTGCCCCACGTCTTTCCACATCTCTCGGGTGCCACTGGTGCCGAAATACCAGACATAGAGCCCCATCGACCAACGCTGCCGGCGCAGCTTGGCCGGTGTCCAGCGCCGTTTCGGGGCGTTGCGCAACAGCCGATCATAGGTATGCCCGGCATCGGCGTTGGAGACCACCACATCGGCAGGAAGTGTTTCGCCCGAAACCAGCCGCACCCCAGCCGCGTGGCCACCGGCGATGACAACCTCGTCGACCTCGGTGTTGTAGACCACCTCACCGCCCTGCGCGGTGATCACATCGGCCATCGCATCGGCAATCGCCTGCACTCCGCCCATCGCGTAATGCACGCCAAAGGCCGCTTCCAGATGGCTGACCAGCGCATACATCGACGTCACCCGGAACGGATCGCCACCAATGAACAAAGGGTGGAACGACAGCGCAAAGCGCAGATGTTCATCCTTTACCCGCGCCGCCGCATGCGCGTAGACCGACTTGTCGGCGCGGTACCAGGCGAACTTTGGCAAGACCTTGATCAGGTCCCACAGCTTGTTCATCGGCCGCCGACCAAGGTCTTCAAAGCCGAACTGATAGCGCGCCGTCGCGTCCTTCAGAAACTTCGCATAGCCGCCCACATCCGAAGGCGAGATCCGCGCCACCTCGGCCCGCATCGCCGCCGCATCGCCGCGCATGGTAAAGCTTTCGCCATCCTGAAACCGGATCTCGTAGAACGGGTCCATCGGCTTCAGCGTCACATCGGCGTCAAAGTCGCGCCCGCAGACGGCCCACAATTCCCGCAAGATCTGCGGCACAGTCACAATCGTCGGCCCAAGGTCGAACCGATGCCCACCTTGGGTGATCGACGACCCACGCCCACCGGCCCGGTCCAACCGGTCGATCACCGTCACCCGATACCCCTTGGCCCCCAGCCGCATTGCCGAAGCAAGTCCCCCCAGACCCGCGCCAACAACGATGGCGCGATTGCCGTCAGAGGGAGAACCGATGGGTGGGGGAATCTGGGAACTTTGTGTCATATGAGCGATAATAGAGTGTCCAGTTTAATTTACAATATCGCTCATGCTGCGGCAAAATAGGCCATTTCCACTTTCCCTCTCGGGCGTAAGGTGTAAGAGTCCGTTTACACTTCGGGAAGGAGAGCCATGCCGACCGCCAGCCTTAGCCTGTTTCGGTTCGATGGCCTTGGCCCCCGTCTTTGGGTCATCGGCCAGATGGGGGCTGCCCGGTTTGCACTGCGCCACGAATCCAAGGCCCTGTTCTGGAAACTGTGCGGATCGGGCACCGGCGAAGGTTTCACCCCACGCCCGAACCGGGGCGTCTGGGCAATCCTTGCGGTCTGGCCGGACGAAGCGACCGCCCGCGCCCGCACCGTCACCAGCCCGGTCTGGCAACGCTGGGCGGGACGCGCGACTGAATCCTGTTCCATCTTTCTGACACCGCTGTCGGCGCGCGGGTCATGGTCCGGCGTCAATCCTTTCGTGCCCGAAACCGACCCGCAAGCCCCCGCAGGCCCACTTGCTGTCCTGACCCGCGCGACGGTGAAGCCGAACCGCGCGCTGCGGTTCTGGAACCGCGTGCCCGACATCTCCGCCGTGATCGGCCAAGATCCCAACGTGATGTTCAAGATCGGCATCGGCGAAGTTCCGCTGTTGCACCAGATCACCTTTTCTGTCTGGCCCGATACCGAAACCATGGCCCATTTCGCCCGCGGTGACGGCCCGCATGGCCGCGCCATCAAGGCCGTGCGTGACGAAGGCTGGTTTACCGACGAGCTCTACGCCCGGTTTCGCGTTCTGGGTGCCGTCGGGCAATGGAACGGCCAATCGCCCCTTCCCCTTACCGTCAAAGCCTCATGACCGACCGAAAGCCCGCTCCCATGACATCGACCCCACGGCAGCCCTTCCCCTTTTCCGCCATCGTCGGGCAAGAGGCGATGAAACTTGCCATGGTCCTCACCGCCATCGACCCGGGCATCGGCGGCGTGCTGGTGTTCGGTGATCGGGGCACCGGCAAATCCACCGCCGTGCGCGCGCTGGCAGCCTTGCTGCCCGAGATCGAGGCGGTTGAGGGCTGCCCGGTAAACTCGCCCCACCCTGAGCTTTGCCCGGACTGGGCGCATGTCACCTCCACCCGGCTGATCCGCAAACCCACCCCCGTCGTCGACCTGCCGCTTGGCGTTACCGAAGACCGCGTCGTCGGCGCGCTGGATATCGAGCGTGCGCTTACACGCGGCGAAAAGGCGTTCGAACCCGGCCTGCTTGCCCGCGCCAACCGCGGCTATCTCTACATCGACGAAGTCAACCTGCTGGAGGATCATATCGTCGACCTCCTCCTCGACGTCGCCCAATCCGGCGAGAACGTGGTAGAGCGCGAGGGCCTGTCGATCCGCCACGCCGCCCGCTTTGTGCTGGTCGGCTCCGGCAACCCCGAGGAGGGCGAGTTGCGCCCGCAACTGCTTGACCGGTTCGGGCTTTCGGTTGAAGTCACCAGCCCGCGCGACATTGCCACACGGGTCGAGGTGATCCGCCGCCGCGATGATTATGAGAACCACTACACCAAGTTCATGAAGGTCTGGCGGCCGCAGGACGCAGCACTGCGCACCCGGATTCTCACCGCCCGCGACGCCCTTCCCAAACTGAAAACCCCCAACACCGTGCTGCACGACTGCGCCGCACTTTGCATAGCACTCGGCTCTGACGGGTTGCGCGGCGAACTCACCCTGCTGCGCGCCGCCCGTGCCCTTGCAGCCCACGAAGGTGCGGATGCCGTCAAGCGCCCGCACCTGCGCGCGGTGGCGGCCATGGCCCTGTCGCACCGCCTCCGTCGCGATCCGCTGGATGAGGCCGGGTCCGGCGCCCGGGTCGCCCGCTGCCTGACGGAGGTTCTGCCATAGCCGAACCTGACACGCCCTGGGCCCGTGCCCAAACCGCGCTGACCCTGCTGGCTGTCGATCCGGCTGGCCTCAAGGGGTTGTGGCTGCGCGCCCGCGCTGGCCCGGTGCGCGACCATATCACCGCCGCCATTGCCGCAATCCCGTTGCCTGCGAAACGCCTGCACCCAACCATCGGCGATGACGCGCTGTTTGGCGGACTTGACCTCTCGGCGACCCTCGCCATCGGCCGCCCGGTTCTGACACAAGGCCTTTTCGCCACGCCAGCCCTGCTCATTCTTGCCATGGCCGAACGCTGCCCGCCCGGTCTTGCTGCGCGTCTGGCGGCAGCGCTGGACACGCCTGGGCACAGCCTGATTGCGCTGGACGAAACCGCCGACCCGGATGAAACCCTCGCCCCGGCGCTGGCGGATCGCATCGGGCTGTTCCTCGACCTTGGCGATCAGCCGTGGTCCGACACCGCCCCCATCGTGCTTGACGCAGACGCCATCGCCGCCGCCCGCACGATGCTGCCCTGCGTCAAGATCACGCCAGACAGCGCCGCCCGCCTGACGCGTGCCGCTGCCGAACTTGGCATCACCTCGCTGCGCGCGCCGCAACTGGCGCTGGCCGCCGCCCGTGCAGCCGCTGCCCTTGCCGCCCGCCACAAGGTGACCGAGGCCGACCTTCTGATCGCTGCCGACCTGATCTATGGCCACCGCGCCCTGCCCGTTTCCGACCTCCCCGACCAGCCACAGCCCGACCAGCCACAGCCCGAACCGCCACCAGACCAACCCGACCAACCGACCGAAGGCCAGAGCGAAACCCAGTCCCTGCCCGAGGAATTGCTGGTCGAGGCCGCCCGCGCCGCCCTGCCCGCAGACCTGCTGGCCCGCCTTGCCGCAGGCCGTGCCGCGCGCGCGGTGAAAGGTGCCACCGGCACCGGTGCGGCCAAGTCCGGCAACCGGCGCGGCCGCCCGCTGCCCTCGCGCCCCGGGCGGCTTGGCACCGGCGCGCGGCTCGATCTTGTCGCCACCCTGCGCGCCGCAGCGCCCTGGCAACCGCTGCGCCGCAAACAGGCTGACAGGCCCGACGCCGTCCTTCTGGTGCGCCCCGCGGACATCAGGCTGAAGCGGTTCATCGAAACCTCCGACCGCGTCTTGATCTTTGCGGTCGATGCCTCCGGTTCTGCCGCTTTCGCCCGTCTGGCCGAGGCGAAGGGAGCTATTGAACTGCTGCTCGCCGCCGCCTATTCCCGCCGCGATCATGTGGCGTTGTTGGCGTTTCGCGGTGCGCAAGCCGAACTGATCCTGCCCCCGACCCGCAGCCTGGTGCAAACCAAACGCCGCCTTGCAGGCCTGCCCGGCGGTGGCGGCACACCGCTTGCCTCGGGACTGAAGCTTGCGATGGCCACCGCGCAACAGGCCCGCGCCCGCGGCCTTACCCCGACCATCGCCATCCTGACCGACGGGCGCGGCAACATCGCCCTCGATGGCAGCGCCAACCGCGAACAGGCCGAGGCGGACGCCCTGCAATTCGCCCGCCTGATCCGCGCCACCATGACACCGGCCTTGGTGATCGATACCGCAAACCGCCCGCAGCCTGGCCTGAAAGCGCTGGCAAAACAGATGGATGCGCCGTACCTCGCACTGCCCCGCGCCGATGCGCACCGCCTGTCCTCGGTGC
This sequence comes from Tabrizicola sp., assembly GCF_031377265.1. Classification (GTDB taxonomy): domain Bacteria; phylum Pseudomonadota; class Alphaproteobacteria; order Rhodobacterales; family Rhodobacteraceae; genus JAUYQR01. The sequence goes on from NZ_JANMET010000243.1 coordinate 7,410, forward strand.
TCGAAGCGGCGCTGGGGGGCTGATCGTGGATTACGCGCGGATGCCCGCCAACTGGCCAAACCGCGCGCAGTCCCGCATGGCGCGCGTGCGTCCGCATGACTGGTGCGTGTTCGAGGTTGGCGATGGCCCCGATATCCTGCTGCTGCACGGCGCGGGCGGGTCGGCGCACAGTTTCCGCAACCTGATCCCGGAGTTTACCGATCATCGCTGCCTTGTTCCCGACCTTCCCGGTCAGGGCTTTACCCGGGCTGGCAACAAGGGCCGGCTTGGCATCGATGAGATGGCCGAAGACATCGCCCGCCTGATCGACCACGAGGGCTGGGCGCCAAAATTCGTCATTGGCCATTCCGCCGGCGCCGCCCTGGCCCTGCGGCTGTCCACGCTGATGCCGCTGCAGGGCATCATCGGCATCAACGCCGCCTTGGGCAGTTTCGAGGGGGCAGCCGGGGTGTTGTTCCCGCTGCTGGCGCGGGTACTGTCGGTGACCCCCTTTGTGCCGCGCTTTGTCAGCCGGCTGTGGGGCAACGCACCGACGGTGCGCCGCCTGCTCACCTCGACCGGATCACCGCCGGATGAGGCTGGCCTCGCGCAATACATCACGCTGGTTCAGGACGCGGCCCATGTCGACGGCACCCTTGGCATGATGGCGCAATGGAAGCTGGATACGCTGACGGCGCAAGCCCCCAGCCTGACCACGCCAACCCTGCTGATCGCCAGCACAGGTGACAAGGTGGTGCCCCCCCGCGTATCGCGCGATGCAGCGGCGCTGCTGGGGAACGCAAGTTATCTGGAACTGCCAAAGCTCGGCCATCTGTCGCATGAAGAGGCAGGCCCCAGACTTGCGGCCCTGATCAAAGACTGGATTGCCACGCGCGCCGCTTAACGCAGCGCCAGCATCCTGGTCCCGAAAATCCGGTCCATATGTTCGGTCATGTAGATCCGCACCCATGGTGTGAACCTGTCGGGGTTGCGCAGCACCTCGGCGGAAAGATCGTAAAGATCGACCCAGCGCACATCGGCCACCTCGTCGGGGTTCGGCTCCAGCTTCAGGCCCGGTTGCGCCTCGGCCACGAAGATATCGACCAACTCATGCTCAATCAGCCCTGAGCCCACATCGGCGCGGTATTCCACCCGGTCGGCAAAGGCGGGGAACAAGCCAGTGATCCCCAACTCTTCGCGCATCCGGCGCACGGCGCAGGCGGCGGGGTCTTCGTCCCAACGCGGATGCGTGCAGCAGGTGTTCGCCCACAGCCCCGGGGTGTGATATTTGCCCAAGGCGCGCTGCTGGATCAGCACGCGCGAGCCTTCGGTCACGAACACCGACACTGCCTTGTGACGCAGGCCGCGCTGATGCACCGCCAGCTTGCCCACTGGCGTCAAGCGCCCGTCGACCCAAGCCGGGATCATTTCCTCACTTCCCGTTGCAACCATTTTCATGTCCAATTCGGTGCCACCAGCCGCGTGAGATGCGCCAGATTCTTCAGACCGATCTTGATATGGGCCAGAGGCCGCGCCGCCACCAGCTTCTTGTTCATGTAAGCTTCGAATGTCAGCGTCTGCACATCCTTGTCGTGGCACAGGCTGACAAACCGCTCCCGCCGCTCATCGCTTTTGTAATAGGCGTCCTGCATCGACCGCAAAACCTTGAACACGGTCTTGTGCTCTTTCATGAACAGCTTTCGCGCCAGCCGCAAATCGCGCACCTTCCCGGATTGCAGAAACGCGTGCGCCGCAGCACCCGCAACCCTGCCCCCGACCATCGCGTAATAGATGCCTTCGCCCGATGACGGTGCCACCACCCCTGCGGCATCGCCGGCCAGAACCACATCGCGGGCATTGTCCCAACAGTCGAGCGGGTGCAGCGGGATCGGCGCGCCTTCCCGGCGGATGGTTTCGCAATCGGTCAACCCGCTTGAGGCGCGCAGATCGGCGGTCGCTTGCTTCAGGTCCACCCCGTCAATACCGCTTCCCATCCCGATTGATGCAGTGTCGCCATGCGGAAACACCCAGCCATAGAAATCAGGCGAGATACGCCCGTCATAGACCACATCGCAACGCTTTGGATCGTAGGATTTGTTGGCAGCCGGGGCGCGGACAATCTCGTGGTAGGCGATCACGTAGGGGATCTTGTCGCCCCCCGGCACGTTGTCACGCGCCACCAGTGACCGCGCGCCATCCGCCCCGATGATCAGCCGCGTTTTGGTGCGCCGCTCCTCGCCGGTCGCCTTGTCGCGCCAGATGACATGGCTGCCATCGGCGTCGCGCTCGATCCGCAGGTAGGTGCCGGTCAGCCGCACCGCCCCTTCCTTCACCGCCCGCAAGCGCAGGAATTCGTCGAAATCCTCGCGGTCAACCATGCCGACAAAGCCGTTCTCGATGTGGATGTCGACCGACCGGCCGGTGGGCGAAATCATCCGCGCGGTTTCCACCTTGGCCACCAACAGATGATCGGGAATGTCGAAATCCTTGATCGCGCGCGGCGGGATCGCCCCGCCGCAGGGCTTGATCCGTCCGGCCCGGTCCAGCATCGCGACCGAACGCCCCTCGCGGGCAAGGTCCCATGCAGCCGTAGCGCCCGATGGTCCGCCCCCCACCACAAACACGTCAAAATCCATTGTCATTCCCCCGGAACCATGTGTGTGGCGACGCGGCGCAAGGTGCCCCCGTCGATGATCCGCCAAGCCATCACGGCCGCTGCCAGAAACAGCGCCGCCTCAAACACAAACACTGCCCCGAACGCCATCGGCGCATCAGCGCGCATCCGCAGCACATCAACAAAAGCGGCCCCCGCAAACCCGCCCAACCCCTGTGCGATGGCCTGGCTCGCCCCCCAGACGCCCATCCGCGTGCCTTCCCGCCCGGCGCGTCCTTCGCCTGCCAGCTGCATCATCGCGCCGATCGAGGCGATGGCAAACATGCCGTTGAACAGGCCCAGCACCGCAACTGCCGGTACCAAAAGCCCGATCCCCATCTGGCCCAGCGCCGCGATCCCCGCCAGACAGACCGCCGAACCCACGCATCCCGCCGTGACCCACAGCTTCAATGTGCCCAAACGGAACCCCGAAACCGCAATGCCCACCGCCAGCATGCCCACGAACATCCCGCCATGCTGCGCGCCCGACAACCCGGTCGACTGGCCGGGGGAAAAGCCGAACACCAGCCCGGCATAGGGTTCCAGGATCAGCTCCTGCAGGAAAAACGCCGACATCGACAGAAAGATGAAGATGGTGAACACCCGCGACTTGCGCTCGGCCCACACCTCGCCCAAGCCCTGCCACAGGGGCGTTGCATCGGGTTCCCGTTCGGCCATCACGCGCGCCTCGATCCCCCAGATCGCCAGCGTGGTCAGCAGCACGGCCCCCAGCGTCACCACCGCAACGATCACCAGCAACCGCGCCGGGCTATAGGGATCAAGCAGCGCGCCAATCACCCCTGAGGTGACCGCAATCCCGAAGATCATCATCAGCCAGGTGATCGTCGCCGCCGCTGCCCGCCGCCTCGGATGCGTGGCCGTGGCCAGCAATGCCAGCAGTGCAGTGCCACAGGCCCCCGCGCCAATCCCGATCAGCACATAGGCCAGAAGCGACAGCACCAGCCCGGCACCCTGCCCCGCAATCCCCAACGCCACCGCAACAGACGCCAGAAACGCCCCCAGCGACAGGATCGCCATGCCCCCGATGATAAAGCGCGTCCGGTTGCCCCTTGCATCAGACCAGAACCCCCAGCTTGGTCTGGTGATCTGCACAAACGAATGCAGCGCCACCAGTGCGCCGGACAGCATCGCCGGCAATGCCAGTTCCACCACCATCAGCCGGTTCAGTGTCGATGTGGTCAACACCACCACCGCCCCGATGCACAGCTGCACCAGCCCAAGCCGCGCGATCTGCAGCCAGTTCAAGGTCATACCAACCCCCTGAGCGCAAAGGCGGAAATCATCATGCCAGTCACATAGAGCACGACCCCCGTGCCGTTGTACCAAGGCGCCTTGCCCTTCGGGTCGCGGAACAGAACCCGCATCGCGGCAACCTGCACCAGCAGCAGCGCTAACACCGCCAGCCCGTGCCAGGGCTTGCCAAAGATCACCAGCAGAACCACGACCAGCGCCTGCGCCATTCCCATCACCGTGCAGGCAATCTTGGCGGCAACCTCGGGCCCCAGCACCACTGGCAAGGACCGCACACCATGCTGGCGATCACCCTCCAACGCCTTGAAATCATTCAGCGTCATGATGCCGTGCGCACCAAACGCGTACAGAAGTGCGATCACCACGATCTCAAACCTCGGCGGCCCGGCCAACAGCACAGCCGCCCCGGTGAACCACGGCAACCCCTCATAGGACAGGCCCACCAACCCCGGCCCCCACCAGCCCGACCGTTTCAGCCGGACCGGTTCGGCCGAATAGGCCCAGGCGGCGATCACGCCGACCACAGTCGCACCAAACCCCCACGGCCCCAGCAGCCAACCCACCGCCAGCGACAACACCGTCATCACCAGCGCGATCCACAAGCCCCAGCGCCCCGGTATCCGCCCGGACGGGATTGGCCTGTCGGGTTCATTCACCGCATCGACATGCCGGTCGCACCAATCATTCGCGGCCTGGGACATGCCGCAGACAATCGGTCCGGCCAGCACCATCCCCAGAATGACCAGCGGCCACTGCCCGGAAAGTGGCACCCCGGCCGATACCGACCCGCAGAGATAGGCCCAGATTGGTGGGAACCAGGTGATCGGCTTTATCAGCCGCAGCATGGCGCGCGGCTGGGGATATTGGCGGGGCTGTATGCTTTCACTGACGCTCATGTGTCAAGTAAACATGACAACTCAGAGTCGGGCAAGGGGCGGAACGTCGCGGTGGATGTTTTCGCGGAACCGAAAGCTATTCAGCGCCTGCCCCTTCAATAGCCAGTTGCCACGCTCTATCGCTTGATCATCCAGACCATCGCCGTCTCATACCCCATATCCCGCAGCACAGCGATTTTTGACGGCCATTTCGCCGGACAGACAACCAGCGCTGCCCGGATGCCCCGCCGCGCGAATGCGCCCTCAGCCCAACGTAACAGCCGCTGTGCACGCTGCGCTTTGCTCACGGCCGACACGTTGGCAAACTGCTGGTGATAGCAGTCGTCAACCACCACGGTTTTGGTGATGTCATGCGCGGTCGGGAAATGCAGCTGCGCTGCGGGTTGCGCGATGACATATCCGCCAAGGCCGTTTGCATCGGCATCAACCAGCATGTCCCTGTCCGCCAGCCCAAGACTTCGCTTCATCCAGGTCCCAAACCTCGCGTCTGCATCAGGATGCGCGGTCCAGAATTCGTCGATCTCTGCAAGAGTGTGCCGGTTCTCGCTACTCAGGCGCACGATGGCGGCAAGGTCGCTCGCTTCAGCGGGCCTTACCCCGTTGTGATTGGGTGCGCTCGTGAACCCCGACTTTCCAAGATACAGCGTCAGCGCCGCGTATCGATGGCCCGCAAATCCCGACAGCCAGTCGTGGCCCGCGACCGCCGCCGCAAGCAGCAGTCTCGCCCCCGCGTCCCGCAGATCGGCCTCCGCAGCAGTGATCAGCGCTTCGGCAGTGCCAGCCGGCGCATCTGGGACGATAAGCGAATCCCCAAGCAGCAGCCCCGGATCGCCCCACCTGCCCGCATAGATCGGCGGGACCGGCAGCCGCATCGAATGGACAAGCCCCACAATCGCGCCGCCCGCTTTGGCAACAATCCATCGTTGGCGGACGGGCTGCGTCTGCGCATCCAGCGTAAAGGTCAGCGCGGCCTCGACTTGCGCGGCAGCGTCCTTCCTAACCACCCACAGCGCCGGATTCAGCGTCGACTTTTGGTCGGCATCCCTTAGCAGGGCCTCAACCATGCCCGGCACGTCCGACATCAACGCATGGCGTACCATAACGCCCATCTCGTACCCCTTAAGGGACGTCACCCGCGACAGGCGTCTGGAACCGAGGCTACTCGCTGTCTTTGTTGATCAGCCCGTATTTGCGCAGCTTCACATACAGCGATTGCCGCGACAGGCTCAGCATATCCGCCGCCGCAACCCGATTGTTGCGCGTCAGCTCCAACGCCGTCTCGATGCACATCTTCTCGATCACATCGGTGGTTTCGGCCACAATGTCCTTCAGGGTCGATGACCCCACCAGCTCCATCACCGACCGCGAACTATCATCCTGCGCGCCCGGGCCCGACCGGCGCAGCGAATCTGCGCGGCTTGCATCGCGCACCACCAGCACCAGCACCGGATTGGGCCGGTCATTCAGCCAGCTGGCCGAAATTTCCACTGCAATCTGGCCAGAATAATCCGTCGTCAGGCGCGTTGCGTACAGCCGCAACTGCCCGGTACGCTTCACATTGTCCAAAAGCAGGCGCAGATCCACCGCCCCACGTGCCAGATAATCCGCAATGGATTTCCCGCGCACCGCCGAAATGCTGGCAGCGTCGGTCAGGTTCAGGAACGCCTCGTTCGCCGCCCGGATCACCCCCTCGGCATCGGCAAACACGATGCCATCGACGCCTTCATGATACAGCCGCGACAGCTGTTCCGCCAAATCGTCCATCGGCGGCGCCGCGGTTTCGGGCACGTCGATCTGGCACAGCAGGAACCGTTCCCCCGCCGCCCGGAACAGCGTCGGCGTCAGCATCACCCGGCGCTGCGATCGCCGCGCCGTCAGTTCCACCGGCGCTGCCGTTTCCATGCCGGCCATGTTGGCCATGCTTTCCAGAAACTCTCCGCGCCTGCGGCCGTCAAATTCCTGCGCGACGGCGGCCCCGATCAGGTCGACCCGCGACCCGCCCAGTATCAGCGCCGCAGCCGGGTTCACATCAGTAATCCGGCCCGTCGACATCGACACCAGGAAGACCGGGTCGCGCGTCATCTCCAGCAGCACGCGGTAACGCGTGTCGATGTCGCGCTGCGCCTCATAATCGCGTTCCAGCGCCAGTTGTGCGGCAACCAACTGCTGCTGCACTTCGGCAATCGGGCGCAAATCGCGCCCCAGCATCAGGATCGAACCTTCGGCGTTGATCTGATGCAGCGAATACCGCACCGGGAAATCCCAGGTCTGCGCGCTGACATGGTTCAGTTCCACCGACAGCGGCCCGCGCGACTTGTTGCCGATATCGGCCACCCGCAGGTCGAACTTGCGCTGGCTTTCCTCGGTCAGGATGTCGAACAGTTTGGCGCCTTCCCAATCAGTCAGCTGCCCGAAAGACCGGTGCTGCGGGTTGACCAACACCGAGACGATCCGCCGCGACGGTGCCACCAGCAACACGATATCAGAGGCAGAGGCCACGATTTCTGTCATGAGATCGCGGTCGATCATGGGCAATCTGCCCGCGCTCAACAAATGGCGGCCATCGGTTGTCACTTGCGTGCCTGCCGATCCGGCGCAAATCCGCGCCCTGTGTTTCGGGTCATCGCAGTCAGGATGAACCTCCCTGGATCTACGGTGCTCCGTCCGGCAAAGCACCCGCCACAGTCAGCCATTCCGCAACTCCAGCCCAACCTGCGCCGAGCCAAGGCCGAGAGCAGTCAAAGCGACCGTCAAATCATTTGTCACGCAATCCGCGCCCGTCGCCGCCAGCACGTCCACATCGTGGAACAACACTGCGCCACCAACCACAACGCGCAAAGCCCGGCGCGGTTCCCGCCTCAGGATGCGCACCAGATCACACCCCGCCGCAAGCCGATCCAGCGAGCCGATGGACACCATCGCGCCATTGAACAACCGCTGGCTCAGCAGCAAGCGCAGTTCCGCATGGTCAGGTGCAATCCGCAGGCACACAGAAACGCCGTGACGCCGCAACTGGCCCAGCAGCGTGATCGCACCCAAGGTATGCTGCTCGCCCTCGGGTATGATCAGCAGCAGCGTGCCGACCCGCGTTTCCTTACCGGCGTCACTGGCCCACTCGCTACCTGAAACCCGCAGAAACGCCTGCATCCGCGCCACAGCAATGCTCAGCGAAGCAAAGGAAATCTGGTCCATTTCCCAAGCAACGCCAAGGTCTCTCGCGATCTGTGGGAAATAGATATCGCAAAGATCGGCCCCCGACACCCGGCTGCGCCGCAACTCGGGCAGCAGCGCCTGCAGCGCGCCATCCACCGGGCCTTGCACGGCCACGTTCAATTTCTCCAGTACCGCCCGGTTGATAACCCGCTTCGCCCGGCCATCCCGATCCGCAAGGCGCACCAGCACATTGCTGGCCACGCGCGACACGTCTTTGCCGCCCGCTCGCACCCCAGGATCATGCTGGCCGTCGCGCATTCCGCCTCCTCGACAAAATCAACTGCGGCGCAAACAATTTCGCGTCTCGCCCGCTGTATAGACTCGCGCGAAGACCCGCACGGCTATGCTGCGCAATTTCTGCGATGGCGAAAGCATTGTCAAAGCAAATTGACAGTTTTGGGTCGCCATGGTGCGACGATCCGCCAATTCAGGCCGATTCCCCCTTTAAAATAGGCAGATACGCCCACCAAGCAGGCAGCATCGGCATGTCTGCCCGCAAAATAGCTCGATGAAATGTTGTAAGTTTTAGTTGACACTTGCTGTCGTCTGGCTAGGCTTGATCAGGCAAATGGAACCGATGAAAGGGCCGCCAACGCATGACAGCCCCCCGCAACACCACACCACGCAAGCGGCTCTACACCGCGGAACAGCGTGCCCGCCGCGACGCGACACGCTGGACGTTGGTGCAGGGGTTGCTTGCCCCGGCGCAGTTTGTGGCTTTTGCGGTGTCGCTGGTTCTGGTGTTGCATTTCCTTCTCATCGGAAATGGCTACGAGGCCGCTACCATCTCCATCCTGGTCAAGACCGGCTTTCTCTACGTGATCATGGTCACTGGGGCGATCTGGGAAAAAGTGGTGTTTGGCCAGTATCTGTTCGCCCCCGCCTTCTTTTGGGAAGACGTCTTCAGTTTCGCCGTCATCGCCTTGCATACGCTGTATCTTTGGGCGCTGTGGACCGGCTTTCTCACGCCGCATCAGCTGATGTTCGTGGCGCTGGCTGCCTACGCAACCTATGTCGTCAACGCCGGTCAGTTCATCTGGAAACTGCGCCTTGCGCGGCTTGATACGCAGGTGGCAGCATGAGCCTCGATCTGCCCGCAACCGGTTGCCGCGACACCCCTGTGCTCAAACAGCGCGGCCAACGCGAGGTGTTCTGCGGCCTGACCGGCATCATCTGGCTCCACCGCAAGATGCAGGACGCCTTCTTCCTTGTGGTGGGCAGCCGCACCTGCGCGCATCTGCTGCAATCGGCCGCTGGCGTGATGATCTTTGCCGAACCGCGCTTTGGCACGGCGATTCTCGAAGAGAAGGATCTGGCGGGTCTGGCCGATGCCAATGTCGAACTTGACCGTGAAGTGGCCCGCCTTCTGGCCCGCCGCCCCGACATCCGCCAACTTTTTCTCGTCGGCTCCTGCCCCTCCGAGGTGATCAAGCTTGACCTCGCCCGCGCCGCCGAACGGCTGAACGGCCAGCACGCACCTCATGTCCGCGTCTACAACTATTCCGGGTCCGGCATCGAGACAACTTTCACCCAAGGCGAGGATGCCTGCCTCGCCGCAATGGTCCCCTCCCTCCCTGACACAGACAAGCGCGAACTGCTGATCGTCGGTGCGCTGCCCGATGTGGTCGAGGATCAAGCCCTCAGCCTCCTGAAATCCCTCGGCATCCCGGTCACCCGCACCCTGCCAGCGCACCGTTCCGTCGATCTGCCGTCGGTGGGCGCGAACACTGTTTTCGCCCTCGTGCAACCCTTCCTCGGCGATACTCATGCCGCCCTGACCCGGCGCGGCGCGCGGCACATCCCCGCCCCCTTCCCCTTCGGCGAGGAAGGCACCACTGCCTGGCTCCGCGCGATAGCCGACGAATTCGGCGTCGACCGCACGCTTTTTGAGGCGGTCACCGCCGCCCCGCGCGCCCGTGCGCAGAAGGCCATCGCCGCCGCCGCGACAACCCTGTCCGGCAAGTCGGTGTTCTTCTTCCCCGACAGCCAGCTGGAAATCCCCCTCGCCCGCTTCCTGACCCGCGAATGCGGCATGACGGCCATCGAGGTCGGCACCCCTTATCTGCAAACCGGCATCGTCGGCCCGGACCTCGACCTTCTTGCCGAGGGCCCGACCATTTCCGAAGGCCAGGACGTCGACCTGCAGCTTGACCGCGTCCGCGCCGCGCGTCCCGACCTCACCGTCTGCGGCCTCGGCCTCGCCAACCCGCTGGAAGCCGAAGGGCCGTCCACCCACTGGGCCATTGAGCTCGTCTTCACCCCGGTGCATTTCTACGAACAGGCCGGCGACCTTGCCGCCCTGTTCGCCCGCCCCTTGCGCCGCAAAGCCCTCCTGTCGCCGGAGGCTGCCGAATGATCCGTGATTTCATCTGTCCACAAATATCCCGGGGTCCGGGGCAGCGCCCCGGAGGCCAGCCATGAAGCTGACCCTCTGGACATACGAAGGCCCGACCCACGTGGGCGCGATGCGCGTCGCCACCGGGATGAAGGGCCTGCATTACGTGCTGCACGCGCCGCAGGGCGACACCTATGCCGATCTTCTGTTCACGATGATCGAACGGCGCAATCACCGCCCGCCGGTCACCTACACCACGTTTCAGGCCCGCGATCTGGGTGGTGACACGGCAAACCTCTTCAAGGATGCGGCCCGCGAGGCTTACGCGCGGTTCAAGCCGCAGGCGATGATCGTCGGCGCCTCCTGCACGGCTGAACTCATCCAGGACGATCCAGGCGGGCTGGCCCAGGCCCTTGGCCTGCCGATCCCGGTGATCCCGCTGGATCTGCCAAGCTATCAGCGCAAGGAAAACTTTGGCGCGGATGAGACGTTCCTGCAGATCGTGCGCGCGCTGGCCAAGCCGATGTCCCGCACCGATGCCATCACCTGCAACCTCCTGGGCGCGACCGGCCTTGGGTTCCGGCACCGCGACGACGTGGCCGAAGTCACAAAACTGCTGGGCCTGATGGGCATCGCCGTCAACGTCTGCGCGCCGCTGGGGGCGACCCCGAACGACATCACCCGTATGGGGGCCGCACATTTCAACGTCCTTCTCTACCCCGAAACCGGCGAAGCTGCCGCCCGCTATCTGGAAAAGACCTGCGGCCAACCGTGGACCAAAGTGGTGCCGATCGGTGTTGGCGCCACGCGCGATTTCCTGCATGAAGTCAGCGCGATAACGGGCCTCTCTGCGAAAGTGGATGAATCCGGCCTGCGCCTGCCCTGGTGGTCGGCGAGCGTCGACTCAACCTACCTCACCGGCAAGCGCGTCTACATCTTCGGCGATGCAAGCCACGTCATGGCAGCCGCCCGCATCGCCGCCACCGAGATCGGCTTCGAGGTCGTCGGGATG
>NZ_JANMET010000261.1:0-6771 GCF_031377265.1 Tabrizicola sp.
GGCGTGCCGCTGGCCACGCCTGCAAACTGGGTGCCTGGGCAGGATGTAATCGTGGCGCTGGCGCTGAACAACGATCAGGCGAAGGAACGCTTCGGCGATCTGGACATCCGTCTGCCCTACCTGCGGTTCGCCAAGGCCCCCGTTAATGCCTGATCCGCCAAACCGCCGGAGCCTCGCGCGCCAACATGGCGGCTTCGGCGGCATTCAACCGCGCCAAGGCGGATTTGCGGCAGCCGGTCTGCGCCAAGGCCCGCTGCCAGATCCGCCGCAGGCTGCGCGGGCTCCAAGGCAGCGCCGCCTGGGCTGCCCAAAGGCGCAGATCCACCGGCAGCTGGTCATGTTCACGCATCGCGTCGCCGGTGCGGCTGCGCGCCCGGCGTGACCGCAGGTTTGACATTACGCGGCCTTGCGCCGCCATTCCGGAAACGGATCGGGCAGATCCGCCCAGACGGCGGGGGTGAAATCCCCCGCCGCGACCAGCGCCGCGTCCAACGCCACCCGCAGACCTGCCTCATCCATCCCATGCCCGATGAAAACCAGTTCCTGGCGCCGGTCGCCCCATGGCTCCTGCCATTTTGATGCCACCTCGCTCAGCGCATCCGGATGCGTCGGCCAGCGGTCCTTCGGCACGCTCGCCCACCAGCCGCCGAGGGGTGTCACCGAAGACACCGCCCCCGCCAGCGAAAACTCGGCCACCCAGTTCGGCCGGCTGGCCACCCAGAAATGTCCCTTGGCCCGGATCACCCCCGGCAATGCGCCATTCAGCACCGCGTGAATCCGCTCCGGATGGAACGGCGCGCGGGCGCGGTAGACGAAAGACGCGATTCCATATTCCTCGGTTTCCGGGGTGTGGTGGGCAAAGCCGTACAGCTCCTTGGCCCACAAGGGATGCTCGGACGCGCGGTCGAAATCGAACAGGTCGGTATCGAAGATCTCACCGGGGTCCACGACCGAGCGGTCCGTCTCGATCAGCACCGCATCAGGGTTCAGCGCCTTGATGATCTTGCGCGCCGCATCGGCCCGCTCTGGCCCTGCATCGGCGATCTTGTTCAGGATCACCACATTGGCGAACTCGATCTGATCGGTCAGCAGGTTCACCAGCGTGCGCTCGTCGCCCTCGCCCAGGCTTTCGCCGCGGTCGGCCAGAAAGTCATGGCTGGCAAAGTCGCGCAAAAGGTTGATCGCGTCGACAACGGTCACCATGGTGTCCAGCCGCGCCACATCCGACAGGCTCTCCCCCGCCTCGTCACGGAAATCAAAGGTCGCGGCAACCGGCATCGGCTCGGCGACGCCGGTGCTTTCGATCAGAAGATAGTCGAACCTCCCCTCCGCCGCCAGGCGCCGCACCTCGACCAGAAGGTCATCGCGCAGGGTGCAACAGATGCAGCCATTGGTCATCTCGACCAGCTTCTCCTCCGACCGCGACAGCTCGGTGCCCTCACGGATCAGATCCGCGTCGATGTTGACCTCGCTCATGTCATTGACGATCACCGCCACCCGGCGGCCATCGCGGTTGTTCAGAACATGGTTCAAAAGCGTGGTCTTCCCCGCGCCAAGAAAGCCGGACAAGACGGTAACGGGAAGGCGGGTATCGCGCATGAAAGTCCCTCATAATGTTATGTCATAACATAACTCCTCCTCGAAGCCGACTTCAAGGGGGATAAGACGCCACTTGCGCTCTCGGGGCGCGATGATCCTGGCATCCGGCCGCAGCGACCAACATCCGCGAGGGTCCCAGGCCACGCCCGAGGCGGCCAAAAGCCCTGCCGCGGGCCGCGTGATCTGGATCACAGCGGTGCTTGGCGCGCGGCGCTACCGTCGAACGGGGCAATAAGCCTAACCGCTATCGAGGAGACGGCCATGAAACTCACCAGACGTTCGGCACTGCTTGCTGCCACAGGCGCAGCTGTCGCCACCTTACTGTCGCTTCCCGCCACCGCTGCCGGCACAACGATCAACGTCTCGCTCTGGGACAAGGGCGGCATGTCGATGGAGACGATGGGCAAGATGCCTGCCATGGGCATGATGATGGGTGGCGATATGGCGATGGCGATGATGGGCATCACTGCCGATCAGGCCACGGTTCCTGCCGGCGAGGTCACCTTCGCGGTCACCAACACCTCGAAGGACCTCATCCATGAGATGGTCGTCACCGCCGTGGCCGATCCCGCCGTGCCGCTGCCCTATGTCGAGGACGAACAGCGTGTGGATGAAGATGCCGCAGGGCATGTCGGCGAGGTTGCCGAACTGGACACCGGGGCCACCGGCAGCTTGACGGTGACCCTGACGCCGGGCACCTATGTGCTCTATTGCAATGTCCCCGGCCATTACCAGATGGGCATGTGGACCGTGATCACCGTAACCGGCTGAACCGCCAGACCCACTGCAAAGGCCCCGAGGTTTCCCCCGGGGCCGGTGCAATCGGGTCGGCAAAAAGGCTTACGCCTCTTCTTTCGTCTCCACGATCTCGGCACCGGTCTCCTGATCGACCATCTTCATGCCCAGCCGCACCTTGCCGCGATCGTCAAAGCCCAGAAGCTTCACTTTCACTTCCTGACCTTCCTTCAACAGCTCGTTCGGGTGGTTCAGACGCTTGGCCGAAATCTGGCTGACATGCACCAGACCGTCGCGCTTGCCGAAGAAGTTCACGAACGCGCCGAAATCGACCAGCTTCACGACCTTGCCGGTGTAAACCTTGCCCTCTTCGGGTTCAGCCACGATCGACCAGATCATGTCATAGGCGCGCTTGATCGCAGCCGCGTCGTTCGATGCGATCTTGATCATGCCGTCGTCGTTGATATCGACCTTGGCGCCCGACACTTCCACGATCTCGCGGATCACCTTGCCGCCCGACCCGATGACTTCCCGGATCTTGTCGGTCGGGATGGTCAGCGTTTCGATCTTCGGCGCGTACTGGCTGAATGCCTGCGCCGAGGTCAGCGATTTCGCCATCTCGCCCAGAATGTGCATCCGCCCGTCCTTGGCCTGCGCCAAAGCCTGCTCCATGATCGCTGGCGTGATGCCCGCAATCTTGATGTCCATCTGCAGCGAGGTGATGCCGTTCGCGGTGCCAGCCACCTTGAAATCCATGTCGCCGAGGTGATCCTCGTCGCCAAGAATGTCGGTCAGCACGGCAAACTTGCCATCGTCTTCCAGGATAAGGCCCATCGCGACGCCTGCGACCGGTGCCTTCAGCGGCACGCCCGCATCCATCATCGACAAGCTGCCACCGCAGACCGATGCCATCGAGGACGAGCCGTTGCTCTCGGTGATCTCCGACACCACACGAATGGTATAGGGGAAATCCGTCGCCGCAGGCAGAACCGCCTGCAACGCGCGCCAGGCCAGCTTGCCATGGCCAATCTCACGACGGCCGGGGCTGCCTACACGGCCCACTTCGCCCACCGAATAGGGCGGGAAGTTGTAGTGCAGCAGGAAGTTGGACCGGCTGTTGCCATGCAGCGCGTCGATGATCTGCTCATCTTCGCCGGTGCCCAGCGTGGTCACCACAAGGCCCTGGGTTTCCCCACGGGTGAACAGGGCCGAGCCATGCGTGCGCGGCAGGATGCCGGTTTCGCAGACAATCGGGCGCACCGTCTTGGTGTCGCGGCCGTCGATGCGGATACCGGTCTTCACCACGTCGCCGCGCAGGATCGACGATTCCAGCTTCTTGATCGCCGGATACAGGTTTGCATCCTTCTGGTCTTCTTCCGAAACCGCCGCCTTGATCGCGTCAACCGCCGCTTCGATGGCCGAGGTCCGCTCTTGCTTGTCACGGATCGCAAAGGCGGCGCGCATCTGCTTTTCGCCGGCCTTCTTCACCCGGGCATACAGCGCCGAGTAATCGGGTGCCTGAAAATCGAACGGCTCTTTCGCGCAGTCTTCGGCGAAGTCGATGATCAGGTCGATCACCGGCTGCATCTGGGCATGGCCGAACTTCACCGCACCCAGCATTTCGTCTTCCGACAGCTCGTAGGCTTCGGATTCTACCATCATCACGGCATCTTTGGTGCCCGCGACAACCAGATCCAACCGCTGGTCGGGGTTGTTGCGCAGCACATGCATGTCGTCGACCGACGGGTTCAGCACATAGGCACCGGCCGTGAAACCAACGCGCGCAGCGCCGATCGGGCCCATGAACGGCACGCCGGAAATCGTCAGCGCCGCCGACACCGCGATCATCGCCACGATATCGGGATCGTTCTCAAGGTCATGGCTCAGCACGGTGGCCATCACCAGCACTTCGTTCTTGAAGCCTTCGACGAACAGCGGGCGGCAGGGCCGGTCGATCAGACGCGAGGTCAGCGTCTCTTTCTCCGACGGGCGCGCTTCACGCTTGAAAAAGCCGCCTGGGATCTTGCCCGCGGCATAGTATTTCTCTTGGTAGTGCACGGTCAGCGGGAAGAAGTCCTGCCCCGGCTTTTGCGTGCGGGCGTAGGTCACGTTTGCCATCACCGAGGTTTCCCCCAGCGTCGCAATCACCGAACCATCGGCCTGACGGGCAACCTTGCCCGATTCCAGGGTAAGCTTGTCACGGCCCCACTGGATGGATTTTGTCGTCACTTTGAACATGTATCGTTCCCTATATGAGAGCACCCACAGCCCCTGCCGTGTCTCTCGCTTGCATGGCGGCCCCATTGCCGCCGCCCCCTATCCTTTGCATGCGGCCGGGGGCATGGCCTCATATCGCAGATTCCGGGCGCATACAGGAAAACGGGGGGTTTGGGAAGGGGAGTGATCTTTTGCTCGCGCCCGTGATATTGTTGCGGTCGAGGCGAAGGGTGAACGTGCCCGGTCTCGCCTCTGATTGCGGGAGGGCGCAATGCGGCAACCAGAAGCAGGAAACAAGGTGATTGTTGGCTGGCTGAGCCTGAATCCGGGGGCTTAGCAGGCGTTTGACAACATCATCACGCGGTATCTGGAAGAGTGTCGCGCGGAGCCGGAGTGCCGGTTCTTCGAGATGATGCGGACACGGGAAGACCCATTGACCGTGCTGGTGTGCGAATGCTTCGACAGCGAGGCGGCGCATGAGGCGCATCTGCAAAGGCCCCATGTGCAGGCGTTCTTCGGGGCGCTGAGCAAGATCGCAGGGGTTGGCCGGTTCCAGAACATGGTGACGGCGAAGGTCACGCCGGACGCTGTGGATTTCTCGACGATGTGACACGGCAGAAATGAAAACGCCCGCAGCTTTCACTACGGGCGTCGTACATCGTCCTGTGGCCGAACTTACCGGCGCAGGCCCAAGCGGGTGATCAACGACGTATACCGCGGCTCGTCTTTCTTCTTCAGATAGTCCAGAAGCTTGCGGCGCAAGGCCACCATCATCAACAAACCACGACGCGAGTGGTTGTCCTTCTTGTGGCCCTTGAAATGCTCAGTCAGCGTGGCAATCCGCGACGACAGGATCGCAACCTGCACTTCCGGCGAACCGGTGTCATGCTCCTTGGTCGCGTATTCCTTGATCAGACGTGCTTTTTCTTCAACCGTAATCGACATCGGGATCTCCTTGGATAAGGGGTTATGGCGCAGGCCGGGATGTCGTCCAGCAAGGCCCTTGGAGGGTCCGCAATCTGGTGCGGATGCGCGCATATAGGGGAGTTCCCCTTGAAAGAAAAGCGTGAAGTGCTTGCCCAACGCCGGCATCATCCCCGCAGCGGGGCCGGTGTGGAAAACAGAATTGGTTAACCCAGAGTCGAAAAAAGCGGCTTGCGCAACCGGGCAATGCTTTCGGGATCAGGCGATTCGTGCTATCTCAGACGGAATGATTTTCTAAACCGGATCAAATGGTTAACGGAAATCTGGTTAACGGCGCGCTAAACCGCGCCACCGTTTAGGGGGTTGTCTGCGATGTTGTCTATTCTCGGTGTTTTGGGCATATTGTTTGCTGGCGTTGCAGCGGACGCTTTGCTATCGCACCCAACAAAGGCGGATGACGATAGCGATGATCTTCCCGACGACGGGGCCGGGGAAGATACGAATGGGCTGGATGGCGGCGCAGGTAACCTGCTTGATGATCCCGACGAACATATCGAAGGCAACCCCGTTTCCGACGACCTGCCTGATCCGCAAGACGCTGCCGTCTCGCTTCAGGGCGGCGAAGGAAATGATCTTATGTCTGGCGGCGGTGCGGCTGACACTCTGTCAGGCGGTGCCGGTGATGACCAGATCGACGCCAAGGGTGGCGCCGACACGATCGATGCCGGGGCAGGCAACGATATGGTCTGGGCCGGGGCAGAGGATGACAACATCTCCGGCGGCTTTGGTGATGACACGCTACACGGGCAGGCTGGCGATGATCTTGTGACCGGCGATTTTGGCGCAGACCTGCTGTTCGGCCACGAAGGTGACGATACGCTGTCCGGCGGGGCTGGTGCTGACACACTGTTGGGCGGCATGGGCGATGATGAGCTGTTTGGCGGCAGCGATGCCGACTGGCTTGCTGGCGGTGAGGGCGACGATTCCCTCTTTGGCGGGGCGGGGTCCGATATTCTTGATGGCAACGCGGGGGATGACCAGCTTTCCGGCCTCGACGGTGCTCAGGATGATGGCCAGACAGACTATCTGAACGGCGGCACCGGCAATGACGTGCTGACCCTCGGGATGGGCGACCATGCCATGGGCGGTGACGGCGAAGACAGCTTTGTCGTGCAGGAATGGCTGGCCGAAGGCAACGTGGCCCGGATTGCCGACTACGACTTTGTCCAGGACCAGATCGTCGTGGTCTACGACTCCACTGCCCATCCCGACCCGCAGCTAAGCCTTGCCACCAAA
>NZ_JANMET010000337.1:0-19346 GCF_031377265.1 Tabrizicola sp.
AGGCCCCAAGGTCCGACCCGGTGTTGGGCTCGGTGAAGACGGCTGTCGGCAGCACTTCACCACTCGCCAGCTTGGGCAGCCAATGTGCCTTCTGTTCCGCCGTGCCGCCGCAGAGGATGAGTTCCGCCGCGATCTCGGTTCGCGTCGCCAAAGACCCCACGCCGATATAGCCGCGCGACAGCTCCTCGCTGACCACCACCATCGAGGCTTTCGTCAGCCCGAACCCGCCGAACGCCTCCGGGATCGTCAGCCCGAACACGCCCAGTTCGGCCAGCTTGTCGATCACCGCCATCGGGATCAGTTCGTCGCGCAGGTGCCAGCCATGCGCATGCGGCACCACCTCGTCGTCGGCAAAGCGGCGGAACTGATCGCGGATCATCTCCAACTCGTCATCCAGCCCGGTCACGCCAAAGGTCGCACGGCCCTGGTTGTCGCGCATGCAGGCGACCAACTGCATCCGCGCGGCTGGGGTGTTACCCCCTGCCATCAGCGCCCGCGCCGCATCCCCGGGCTGCCAATCCAGCCCCATATCCGACAGCCGCGCCATCTCGCCCTGGCTCATCGGGATGCCGCCGGCGATCTGGCTCAGGTATTCGCCAAAGGCGATCTGCAGGATCAGTGCCTCCATCTCGCCAAAGCGCCCATCCGTCGAAATGCGCCCGGCCCAGGCCTGCATCTGACGCAACGCCTCCACATAAGTGGCCAGCCACGCCATGCCATGCGCCGCAGACTGGTGCGCCTCCATCGCTGGGGCCGAAACCTTGCCGCCCACCGTCACCTCGGCCCGCACCGCCGCGCGCGCAGCGGTGTCCAGCGCCTCCACCTCGGGCAGTGTGGCCATTGTCAGCGCAACAAGATCGGGCAGCACGGCGGATGGGGTCATGGTCTGGCCATCATGGGGCATCTGATCGCTCCGGTCACCTTGGGAATCTTCGCCCTTGGAGGTAAAGCCTTCGCAGTTGCAGCGCAACATACTTTCTCTGGGAATATTTGGTACGCATGAAAATGTCGCAGCGGATTTGCAGACTCGGCGAATCCGCTACTTCATGCAGCCTCAGCCGAGGGCAGCCGCCCGCACGTCCGCGTCGATGAACGGCACGTACTGACCAAAGTTGTCGGCGAACATGCCCACCAGCCGTTTTGCTTGCGCATCATAGGCGGCGGGATCCGCCCAGGTGCCGCGCGGGGTCAGCAATCCCTGATCCACCCCAGCCACCGCCACCGGCACCTCGAACCCGAACACCGGGTCGCGGCGGAAGGCGGCTGCGTTCAGCGAACCATCCAGCGCGGCAGACAGCAGCGCCCGTGTCGCCTTGATCGGCATCCGCGTGCCCTTGCCATAGGCACCGCCAGTCCAGCCGGTGTTGACCAGCCAGCACGTCACACCATGCTTGGCGATCTTTGCCTGCAACAGCTTGCCATACACCTCTGGACGGCGCGGCATGAACGGCGCGCCGAAACAGGTGGAGAACGTCGGCTGCGGTTCGGTCACCCCCCGCTCGGTCCCCGCCACCTTGGACGTGAAGCCGGACAGGAAATGATACATCGCCTGCGCCGGTGTCAGCCGCGCGATCGGGGGCAGCACGCCAAAGGCATCGCAGGTCAGCATCACCACATGGCGTGGATGCCCGCCCAGACCTGTGGCCGAAGCGTTGGAAATGGCCTCCAACGGATAGGCGCAGCGGGTGTTGTCCGTCAGCGAATTGTCGGCGAAATCGATCTCCAGCGTGTCGGGATCATAGACCATGTTCTCGATCACGGTGCCAAAGCGGCTGGTGGTGGCATAAATCTCCGGCTCGGCCTCGGGGTTCAGGTTGATGGTCTTGGCATAGCAACCACCCTCAAAGTTGAAGATGCCGCGATCCGACCAGCCATGTTCATCATCGCCAATCAGCGTGCGGTCGGGGGCGGCCGACAGCGTGGTCTTGCCGGTGCCCGACAGCCCGAAGAACACGGCCGCATCCACCGGGTTGCCTGCCGCGTGGTTGGCCGAGCAATGCATCGCCATCACGCCCTTTTCC
Organism: Tabrizicola sp.; assembly: GCF_031377265.1. GTDB lineage: Bacteria > Pseudomonadota > Alphaproteobacteria > Rhodobacterales > Rhodobacteraceae > JAUYQR01. The sequence continues at coordinate 2,022 of NZ_JANMET010000337.1, forward strand.
GGCAACAGATAGTTCAGCACCGTAAATACGGCTTTCTTGTTTTCCCCCGCATAGGCGGTGTTGGCTATCAGCACGGTCTTTTCGTCAAAGTTCAGCACGATCACTGTCTCGCTCCGGCAACCGTGCCGGGCGGGGTCGGCCTTGAACGCAGGGCAGTTGATGATCGTCCAATCCGGGGTAAAGCGGTCAAGATCTGCGCGATCCGGGCGGCGCAGCAGGTGGCGGATGAACAGCCCGTGCCAGGCCAGTTCGGTCACCACCCGCACATCCAGCCGGTGCAGCGGGTCTGCCCCGGCATACAGATCCTGCACGAAAAGCTCACTGCCCTGCACATGCGCCAGCATGTCGGCCTTCAGGCGGGCGAAGGCATCGGCGGGCATTGCCGCGTTGTTGTCCCACCAGACAGTACCTTCAGTCAGCGGTGTGCGAACCACGAACTTGTCCTTGGGCGAACGCCCCGTAAAGCGCCCTGTGGCACACAAGAACGCGCCGCCGCGCCCAAGGCGCCCCTCGCCCCGCTTGACTGCTGCTTCCACCAGCGCGGCTTCGGTCAGGTTGTAATGTACCCGCCCAACCCCGGTGATGCCCTGATCATGCAGGCTGTGTCGCGGGATAAGGTGGTCTTGTGTCATTTCACATGCTCCCGGTGCCGCCCTTTCTGGGGGGGCAAGGTTTCGGTCGCGCCGCAGTGTGGTCACGGCGCGGCGCCCAGGTCGGGCCCCCATGATCGAGAGCCTGACCTTGGCTATAACATGATGTTTTCACATGGGAACAGCGCGCGAAGCAGGCGTTAGCGCAACCATCGGGACGTTAGCGCAACCAACTCCACCCGGCTGGCCTCCCGGGCGGAGAACCGCACGAATCGCGGCCAGAATGACACCCTCGGTGGCCCGTTGCGGGGGGGTGATTCGCTTTCCTGTTGATTATCCTGTCCGGAAAACCGACTATGGAGAAAATAATCAAATACCCGTGGCAGTTAAGGGGAACATCGCAAATGGCACGCATCGCCCTTGTGGACGACGACAGGAACATTCTGACATCGGTGGCCATGACTCTCGAAGCCGAGGGCTTTGAGGTGGAAATGTACAACGATGGGCAATCGGCAATGGAAGCTTTCAATCGCCGGATGCCGGACATGGCCGTTCTGGATATCAAGATGCCCAGGATGGACGGGATGGATCTGTTGCAGCGGATGCGGCAGAAGACCTCGATCCCGGTGATCTTCCTCACCTCGAAGGATGACGAGATCGACGAGGTTCTCGGCCTGCGCATGGGGGCGGACGACTATGTCAAAAAGCCCTTCTCGCAACGTCTGCTGGTCGAACGCATCCGTGCGCTGCTGCGCCGGCAAGAGGCGATCAGCACCAGCGAAGTCGGCACCACCGAAGAAACCAAGATGATGGAACGCGGCGCGCTGCGGATGGACCCGCTGCGTCATTCTGTGACGTGGAAGGGCCTTGAGGTATCGCTGACCGTTACCGAATTTCTGTTGCTGCAGGCGCTGGCGCAGCGGCCCGGCTTTGTGAAATCGCGCGATCAGCTGATGGACGTGGCCTATGACGATCAGGTCTATGTCGACGACCGCACGATCGACAGCCACATCAAGCGGCTGCGCAAGAAAATGCGCTCGGTCGATGATAACTTTACGGCAATCGAAACGCTGTACGGTATCGGTTACCGCTACAACGAAGAATGATGATTTGACAGAATGACCGCTGCACCACGGATTGCGATGGAGGAGTATCGACCGAAACGATCCGGCGACGTGCTGCTCGGGGAAGACTGGGTTTCCCCGGATGCCACGGTCGAACGGCTGAAGGACGGCCGTGGCCGAACTGGTTTTGCTGCCCTGAACCGCTCGCCTCTGGCGCGCAAGATCGTCGTGTTCAATCTCATGGCGCTGGTCATGCTGATTGTCGGCGTGCTGTTCATGAACCCGTTCCGGGAAAGCCTGGTGCTGCAGCGCGAACAAGGCATGGTCCGGCAGGCCGAACTTATTGCCGCCGTCTATGAAGGGCAGCTTCGGCAGGGCGCGGGGGTCATCGATTTCCGCGCCACCCTTGCAGACCTGAAGATCGACGCGACCGCCGAGGTTTTCATCTTTGATCCAACCGGCGGGCTGGTCGCCTCCAAAGTCGGTCAAGGCACCGATACGCTTGTCACCAATCCGGGGCGTCCAACCTTCATCACCGATCTTCTCGATGCCGTCTGGCGTGGCGTGACTGCGATCTTGCGCCAAAGCAGCCCCTCGCGCACCGAAACGGTGGATGCCGCCAAACTGGCCCGGGCATTGTTCCCCGAGGCCAAAAGCGGCGCCACCACTTCGCGCAAGGTCGAAGACGCCGAGGGCAGCGCGCTGTTCGCGGTGGCGGCTCCCATTATCTTGGGCAGGCAGGTGATGGGCGTGGTCACAGTCACCTCCAGCGCCGGCGAAATCGACCGGCTGGTCCGCTATGAGCGGGAACAGATTCTGCAGATCTTCGTGCTGGCGGTGATGGTCTCGGTCGGGCTTAGCCTGATGCTGGCATCGACCATTTCCAACCCGCTGTCCGACCTTGCCGCCGCAGCCGAGATCGGGCGCAATCGCGATGCTCGCCGCGTGTCCCCCAGCCGTGTGCGCATCCCCGACCTTGCGGCACGCCCGGACGAAATCGGCCGTCTTTCGGTGGCCATGCGCGGGATGGTGACTGCGCTTTATGACCGGATCGATGCGAACGAACAGTTCGCCGCCGACGTGGCGCATGAAATCAAGAACCCGCTGGCATCCCTGCGGTCGGCCATCGGATCGCTGCGCTTTGTCAAGAAAGAGGCGCAGCGCGACACGCTGCTTGATGTCATCGAACATGACGTGCGTCGCCTTGACCGGCTGGTCAGCGACATTTCCAACGCCTCGCGGCTGGATTCGGAACTGGTCAAGGAAGAGGAGGAGGAATTCAACCTTCTCAAGACCCTTTCTAACCTGTGCCAGTATCTCAGCCAGGAGGCGGGTGAAAAGGGGATCGATTTCATCATCGACCTGCCCGCGGACCCGATCGTCACGCATGGGTTGGAGGCGCGGCTGGCGCAGGTGTTCGTGAACCTTGTGACCAACGCGATCTCGTTCTGCGAAGATGGCGATGCGGTTCGGGTCTGGGCGCGGCGGCGTGATAACCGGGTGCTCGTCGTGGTCGAGGATACCGGTCCGGGCATTCCGGAACAGGCGCTGACCAAGATTTTCAAACGGTTCTACTCCGAACGCCCGCAGGGCGATTTCGGCAACCACTCCGGCCTTGGGCTGGCGATCTCGAAACAGATCGTCGAGGCGCATGGCGGGGTGATCTGGGCCGAGAACATCCGCCCGACCGCCGCAGACCCCACGTCCGAGCCATTGGGGGCGCGGTTCGTCATCGGTCTGCCGGTGTGACCGAAACCGCCAATCGCTCCGTTATGCATGCCAGTTGCGTTGCGGTGAAGGGGCGTGGGTTGCTGATTCTTGGCCCGTCAGGCGCGGGCAAGTCGTCGCTTGCGTTGCGCCTGATGGCGCTGGGCGCGGATCTGGTGGCCGATGACCGGACCGAGATTTACCGTGAGGGCGTGGGTGTTGTAGCGCGCTGTCCCCCCGCACTGCGCGGGCTGATCGAGGCGCGGGGCGTCGGCATTCTGCGCGCCGATTGTGTGGAACAGTCCGAAATCGCGCTGGTCGCAGACCTTGGCCAGCGCGAGCCTGACCGCATTCCGCTGCATCGCCGCATCACATTGCTGGGATACGACCTCGATCTTGTGCTGCAGCCGCAGAATGACCATTTCCCCGAGGCACTGATGCACTATCTGCGCTACGGGCGCCAATCTTGAAACGGGAACAAGCCCCGATCAACCCGCCCGTCCCGACGCCGCAAGGGTTTTACAATGACGGCTGACCCCAGCCTTGATCACAAACTCGTCCTGGTCACCGGCCCCTCAGGGGCGGGCCGGTCCACCGCCATCCATGCGCTTGAGGATATGGGCTATGAGGGCATCGACAACATCCCGCTCAGCCTCGTGCCGCGCCTGATTGACGGCCCGCCGCTCGGCCGCCCGATTGCCTTGGGCCTCGATGTCCGGAACCGGGATTTCAACGCCACCTCGCTGATCGAACTGATCGACACCCTGACCCGCGACCCCCGGCTGGCGCTGGAAGTGCTGTATCTTGACTGCGCGCCGGGCGAATTGATCCGCCGGTTTTCCGAAACCCGCAGGCGGCACCCGCTGGCCCCGGACGATTCGCCCGCCCTTGGGATCGAGCGCGAGATTGATCTCTTAGCCCCGATCAGGGTTCGGGCCGATCACCTGATCGACACCACTGATCAGTCACCACACGATCTGAAGGCCGAGATCGCGCGCTGGTTTGGCGCCGGTCCTGCCAGCCGACTTGCCGTCTCGGTGCAGTCGTTCAGCTACAAGCGGGGTGTACCGCGTGGGCTGGACATGATCTTCGACTGCCGGTTTCTGGCGAATCCCCATTGGTCGCCTGCATTGCGCCCCCTTGACGGCCGCGATGCCAGGGTCGAGTCGCACGTGCGCGCTGATCCCCGTTTTGACGAATTCTTCCTCAGGTTGCGCGATCTGCTGCTGTTTCTGCTTCCGGCCCATGTGGACGAGGGCAAGGCGCATCTCTCCATCGGCTTTGGCTGTACCGGGGGGCAACACAGGTCGGTTGCAGTTGCCGAATTGGTCGGGAAGGCGCTTGCAGAAGGCGGCTGGCCGGTGTCAAAACGACACCGGGAACTCGAACGCAAGGCGACCGCTGGTCAGCCTGACGCAACAAAGGGTGCAGGCGCTTGATCGGTATCGTGATCGTCGCACATGGCGGGTTGGCGCGAGAGTATCTCTTGGCCGTCGAACATGTCGTGGGCAAACAGGACGGGGTGCGTGTCGTGGCCATCGAAGATGACCATGACCGCACCGCCAAGCAGATGGAGATCTGTGATGCAGCCGATTCTGTTGATACGGGTCAGGGCGTCGTGCTGGTGACCGACATGTTCGGTGGATCGCCGTCCAACCTGTCGCTTCCGGCCTGCGCCACCACCGGGCGCCGCATCCTTTACGGCGCAAATTTGCCGATGCTGATCAAGCTGGCGAAATCGCGCGACTTGCCGGTGCCCGATGCGGTGGCGGCTGCTTTGGATGCCGGGCGCAAGTACATCAACTCGCTCGATCTGGGCGGGGGCGCGTGATGTGACCGACCGGGTACTTCGGATCATCAATGAAAAGGGCCTGCACGCGCGGGCCTCGGCCAAATTCGTCGAAGTGGTCGAGGCGCACGATGCCGCCGCCGAGGTTGTCAAGGACGGGTTGTCCGTCGCCGGTGACAGCATCATGGGGCTTTTGATGTTGGCAGCTTCGCGGGGAACCTCTATTGAGGTTCGTACATCCGGGACAGAAGCGGGGAAGCTCGCCGATGCGCTGGAGGCTTTGGTTGCTGCTCGCTTCGGGGAGGAGTATTGAAGTGTACTGGGGATGAAGGCAGTCGCTTCGTGACGGAACAGTCGCAAATCGGAACAGCGGGAAAGCCGCTAGAGGGCGCGTCCGTGACCAGCACGGCAGAGCGTGCCTATGACATGCGCCGCCTCAGCTATGCCGGAACCTTCTCAAATCCGTTCAAAGCACAGACAATCCGCACCATCGAATGGCTGACAGCCAAGATCACGCTGCTCCGCCTGATCCGGCAGTTTGAACGGTCCGGCGCACCTTTCGGCTCGCCCTTCTGGCCAAAGGCGATTCGCCAGATGGGCATCCGCATCGACACGCCGCCCGAAGAAATTGCCCATATCCCCGCCACTGGGCCGCTGGTCGTCGTTTCAAATCATCCGCATGGCTTGGTTGACGGAATGGTTTTGGCTGAAATGATCAATCGCGTCCGGTCCGATTTCAAGATCCTGACCCGTTCGCTGCTGACCGGCATCCCTGAAGTGGCCGAGTTCATGATTCCAGTCCCCTTCCCGCACGAAGACAACGCCCGCGAACTGGGCTTGCAGATGCGCGAAGAAACCATGGGGCATCTGAAGGCGGGCGGCGTGATCATCCTGTTTCCGGCGGGCAAGGTCGCGATGTCGGAAACCTGGTTCGGCCCCGCGATCGAGGCGGAATGGAACGTCTTCACCCACAAGATGATCGCGAAAAGCGGCGCCACGATCCTGCCGGTACACTTCACCGGCCGCAACAGCCGCACCTTCCTGATTGCCAACAAGATTTCCGATACGCTGCGTCAGGGCCTGCTCCTATACGAAATCAAACGCGCCCTCTTCAAACCCCAACGCCCCTTCATCGGCGAACCGATCCCGGCATCGGAGCTGGACAAATGGGACGGCAACCCGAGGGGGTTCCTGGCGTGGCTGAGGGAGCATACGCTGGCGCTGGGGAGGTAGTTACATCTCCATTCAGTCTCGCCGATCTACGACCGACGAAAATCCATCGTCCAGTTCGTCTCCCAGGAGATGCCCCCATCCAAGGACATGGCTTGCTCCCAGCGCGGAGTTGCGGTGTCCGTATGAAGCCAAAGAAATCTGACAAGGACAGGCTGGCCGTTCAGCGAATCCTCGGCAAGGAACGTGCCGACCCCGTTCTCGAATCTTCCGATCACAGGCACGTCCAAGCTGTGTGGTGTCTGCGCAGAAAGCCACCAGATCGCCCAGCTTTGCCTTTTCTCATCGAAAGAGCGGATGGCTATTGCCCGATAGGTTCCGCTTGGGAAGTTGATGACGTTGTCTTCCACATTGCCGTTGCCCCCCAGGACATGGCTGGTCGCTGAGGTGCCGTCGAACTCTTCCCAGTTCTGGCATCCGACAAGCCGGTCTTTCAATCGGCGATGCCGAACAAGCCACCCGCCGATTTCAAAATCAAAATCCGAAGATACCATCAGATCGCCCTCACTGTGTTGCGGTGTCCAATGTCACCGCGTCGGCACCGGCACTTCGCCCCGGTAATCATAAAACCCCCGCTGCGTCTTGCGGCCCAGCCATCCTGCTTCGACATATTTCGTTAGCAGCGGACAAGGGCGGTACTTGGTATCCGCCAGCCCGTCATGCAGCACGTTCATGATCGCCAGACACGTATCCAGCCCAATGAAATCCGCCAGCTCCAGCGGCCCCATCGGGTGATTGGCCCCCAGCTTCAGCGACTCGTCGATGCTTTTCACCGATCCCACGCCCTCATACAGCGTATAGACCGCCTCGTTGATCATCGGCATCAGGATACGGTTGACGATGAAGGCCGGGAAATCCTCGGCACTTGCCGCCGTCTTCCCCAGCTTCTTCACCACCTCGTGCAGCGTCTCCCAGGTTTCCTGATCGGTGGCGATGCCGCGGATCAGCTCCACCAGTTGCATCACCGGCACCGGGTTCATGAAATGAAACCCCATGAACTTTTCCGGCCGGTCGGTGCGGCTGGCCAGCCGGGTGATCGAGATCGACGAGGTGTTCGAGGTCAGGATCGTGGTCGGTTTCAGATGCGGCAGAAGGTCCTCGAAGATCGCCTGCTTCACCGTCTCGCGTTCGGTGGCAGCCTCGATGATCAGGTCGCATTGCCCCAGATCGGCCAGTTTCAGTGTGGTCTTGATCCGCTCCATCGCGGCGCGCTTGTCCGCCGCCAGAACCTTGCCGCGCACCACTTGCCGTTCGATGTTGCGGTCAATAGTGGCCAGCGCCTTGGCAAGACCGTCTTCCGAGATGTCGGTCATCAGTACGTCATATCCAGCCAGCGCAAACACATGCGCGATGCCGCTGCCCATCTGGCCCGCGCCGACCACGCCCACTTGCCGGATGTCCATGCCAAAGCCTCCTGATCACCGAAAAAGCTTATGCCCGTCCGCACCCGTGGGTGCAAGGATCGGAAAGTCGTTACAGTTCTAGTCAATCGCCGCGCTTTAGCCTTTCGGAAACCTGTTTCCGCCACGGTTGCGCTTGGGTGTTAGATGAATTGGGTGGTGGGATGTCTTATGGTTTCGCAGGCGCGGGGGCGCCTGACTATTTTCCATGTCGTTATGGCATGTCACGCTCGGTGTTTCGGGGGCCGCGCCGGGACCTGTCTGGCGCCTATCTGGCGATGATCGGCGGGTCGCAGACCTTTGGCAAATATGTCACCGCCCCGTTTCCGACGCTGGTGGAAGAGGCGATGGGTGTTCCCGTGGCCAATCTTGGCGGGCTGAACGCCGGCCCGGAATTCTATCTGGCAGATCCTGAAACATTGGCCATTGCGCGTGGCGCGCGGCTGGCCGTGGTGCAGATCACCGGGGCCGAAGCTTTGTCGAACCGCTATTACACGGTGCACAGCCGCCGCAATGACCGCTTTCTTGGCGCCACCCCGGCGCTGCGCGCCCTGTACCCTGAGGTGGAGTTTACCGACATCCACTTCACCCGCCACCTCTTGCTGGTCTTACAGGCGGCGGGGGTTGACCGGTTCGCCAAGGTGGTGGCGGCGCTGAAATCCACCTGGATTGACAGGATGCGCACGCTGTTGTCGCACCTGCCGCGCCAACGCATTCTACTGTGGATGGCCGATGATCCCGTGCCCGACAATGCCACACAGCTTGATCCCGGCACGCCCTTCGCGGGGCCCGGTCCGCTGCTGGTCGACGGCGCGATGGTCGCGGCACTCCTGCCAGAGGTTTCAACTTTCCTGCAAGTGGTTCCCAGTGCGGCGGCCCGTGCCGAAGGCGTGCGCCGGATGCAGTTCCCGGAAAGTGCCCAGCACTCCGCCCACTGTCTGCCCGGTGCCACCGCGCACCGCGAGGCGGCGGAGGCGTTGATACCGGCGATCTTGCGGGTGGTCTGAGCAAACGAAAAGGGGCCGCAATCGCGGCCCCTTTCGGTTCAGCTTCATCCAGATGTCACAGCTTGGCGATCAGTTCCGGCACGGCAGTGAACAGGTCCGCCACCAGCCCGTAATCGGCGACCTGAAAGATCGGCGCCTCTTCGTCCTTGTTGATCGCCACGATCACCTTGCTGTCTTTCATGCCCGCCAGATGCTGGATCGCACCGGAAATGCCGACCGCCACATACAGATCAGGCGCCACCACCTTGCCGGTCTGACCAACCTGCCAGTCGTTCGGCGCATAGCCCGAATCCACCGCCGCGCGCGAGGCACCGACCGCGGCACCCAGCTTGTCGGCCAGCGTTTCGATCATCGCGAAATCGGCCTGCGAGCCGACGCCGCGCCCACCGGAAACCACGATCCCCGCGCTGGTCAGCTCCGGCCGGTCCGACGAGGCGACCTTGTCGGCCACCCAGGTCGACAGGCTGCCATCAGCCGCCGTCGTGATCTTTTCGACCGGTGCGTTGCCGCCGGTTCCGGCCGCATCGAACGTCGCGGTGCGGATCGTCATCACCTTGGTCGCATCCGACGATTTCACCGTCTGGATCGCGTTTCCGGCATAGATCGGGCGCTCGAACGTGTCCGCGTCGATCACCGTCAGCACTTCGGAAATCACCATCACATCCAGCAACGCCGCCACCCGCGGCAGCACCGATTTGGAAAACGCCCCCGAAGCCGCCACGATATGGCTGTAATCGCCCGCCAGCGATACGATCAACGCCGAGGTCGGTTCCGCCATCGCGTGGCAATAGACATGCGCGTCGGCGAACAGCACCTTGGCCACGCCCGCCAGCGTTGCCGCCTCGGCCGCCGCCGCATCGCCACCCATGCCCGCCACCAGCACCGTCACCGGACCCAAAGCCTTGACCGCCGTCAGCGCCTTGGCCACCTGATCGGTCGCAAGCTGGCCCTCAATCACATCTGCAATCAGAAGAACGGCCATCTCAGATCACCCCTGCTTCATCGCGCAACTTTGCGATCAACTCATCCACCGAGGCGACCCGGACGCCAGCCTTGCGGCCCGCCGGTTCCACGGTCTTCAGCACCGCCAGACGCGGTGCCACGTCAACGCCGTAATCCGCAGGCGTCTTCATCGCCATCGGCTTGGCCTTGGCCTTCATGATGTTGGGAAGGCTGGCATAACGCGGGTCGTTCAGCCGCAGATCGACGGTAATGATCGCCGGCATTTTCAGGCTGATCGTCTGCAACCCGCCGTCCACTTCGCGGGTGATGGTCGCTGTGTCGCCGGTCACCGCCACTTCGGATGCGAACGTGCCCTGCGACCAACCCAGCAGTGCTGACAACATCTGCCCGGTGGCGTTCATGTCATTGTCGATCGCCTGCTTGCCGCACAGCACCAGCCCCGGCGCCTCTTCGCGCACCACGGCGGCCAGCAGCTTGGCCACGGCCAGCGGTTCGATGTCGACATGTACGTTGTCCGTCGCCTCGATCAGGATGGCGCGGTCCGCCCCCATCGCCAGCGCGTTACGCAGGGTTTCCTGCGCCTGTTTGACGCCGATGGACACCACGATCACCTCGGTGGCGATCCCTTTTTCCTTCAGGCGGATCGCCTCTTCCACCGCGATCTCGTCAAACGGGTTCATCGACATTTTCACGTTGGCCAGATCGACGCCCGTGCCATCCGCCTTGACGCGAACCTTCACGTTATAGTCGATCACGCGCTTTACGGGCACGAGCACCTTCATCGGCGTTGATCTCCATCCAGGGGGCCAGATGCCCCGGTAATGCTGTCTGGCGCGTGGATACCGCGTTCAGGCGCCTCGCAACAGACCAAAACCGACAGCAATCCGCGTCCGGACGTCGCGTTTCTTGGTCTAGCGCGTCAGCCCCGGCACCCACAGCACGTCATCCTTGCCGTCGTTGTTGGCGATGCGCCCGGCCACAAAGAACCAGTCCGACAACCGGTTGAGGTATTTGACCGCCTCCGGGTTCACATCCTCCATCGTCGCGGTTTCCACCACCAGCCGCTCGGCGCGGCGGCAGACGGTGCGGCACAGGTGCAACTGCGCGGCCAGCGCCGAACCGCCGGGCAGGATGAAACTGCGCAACGGCGTCAGTTTGGTGTTCATTGCGTCGATCTCGGTCTCCAGCCGCAGCACCTGCGGCTCGATGATCCTAAGCGCCGGGTACTCCCGCGTCGCGTCCAGATGCCGGTCGGGGGTACACAGATCCGCGCCCAGATCGAACAGATCGTTGGAGATGCGCTTCAGCGCTGCATCCATCTCGCCGGTGGAATGCTGCCGCGCCAGCCCGACGGTGGCGTTGGTTTCATCCACCGTGCCATAGGCGCTGACCCGGACCGAATGCTTGGCCACCCGCGCGCCGTTGCCCAGCGCGGTCTCGCCGGCATCCCCGGTCTTGGTGTAGATTTTCGACAGAACAACCATCAGTTGCCTCCACTGCGCAGCCACGCGAAACCGACGATCAGGATCACCGCCACGAACTGCGCGCCAAGCCGCCAGCGCATGATCTTGTTGGCGTTCTTGCGGTTGAACTCGCCGCCTTTGGCAAAGGTGCCAATGCCGAACACAAGGATCGCCAGCACCACAAGGCAGGCGACGGTGGCAAAGATGAAAAGCGGGTCTGACAGCATGGGTGTCTCCTTTGATGCCAGATGTAGGGGCGGTCAGCGCAAAAGCGAACCCCAAATGCACTTAGCCCCAGGCGATCAGCCGGTCCAGCGCCCAGGTTGGCAGAATGCGGCGCGCGACACCCATCATATAGGTCGGCGTTGTCACGAAATACCGCGCTTTCGGGCGGCGGTTTTCCAGCGCCCGGATCAGCTTTGCCGTCACTGCCGAAGGCGGCAATTCGAACGCGTCGGGCTTGGTCTTGGCGTCATACAAACGGCCCCGCAACGCCGCATATTCCGCCGACCGGGCCGAGGCTTGCCAGTCGATCCACCGCTCGAAATGCGGGATCGCGTTTTCGCGGATGCGGGTGGTGATCGGCCCCGGTTCGATCAGGATCACCTCCACCCCGGTACCCTTCATCTCGATCCGCATCACGTCCGAAAGGCCCTCCATCGCGAACTTGGTCGCCACATAGGCCCCCCGCCATTTCATCCCCACCAGCCCCAGCACTGACGAGCAGTTGATGATCCGCCCCGCCCCTTGAGCCCGCATCGCCGGAATCACCCGCCGCGCCAGATCGTGATAGCCAAACAGGTTGACCTCGAAAATCGCCCGCAGCGCTGCACGCGGCAGGTCTTCAACGGCAGCCGGGCAGGCAAACGCGCCATTGTTGAACAGCGCATCCAGCGTGCCGCCGGTGCGCCCGAACACCTCGGCCACCGCTGTCTCGATGCTGGCCTCGTCGGCATAATCCAGCACAAAGCTTTCCAGCCCCTCGGCCCGCAGCCTTGCGCAATCAACCTCTTGCCGGCAGGTGGCAAACACCCGCCAGCCGCGCTGCCGCAAGGTGCGCGCTGCATCAAGCCCGATGCCGGACGAGCAGCCAGTGATCAGAATGGATTTCGCCGTCATCAAAGGTGCCCCGCCGGTTTTGCGCCTGCCTAGGGCAAAACCGCCGCCTTGCAAACCTTTGTCAGTAGATCAGGGGGCCGACGCGCTGAGGAAACGCAGCGCAACATAGCCTTCCATCCCGTCGCCCTGAATGACGATGCGCGCCCATTCGCCGTCAACATCGGTGATCACGAGTGCCGCCTCACCAGCGCCCAGCTTGCCCAACACCGCTGCATCGGTTGACGGGCCTTCGCGCACATTCACCGATGACGCCGTCACATACATGATGTCGCCCTCGCTGCCTTCGGCGGCAACCGGTAGCGCTTGTGGTTCCACGGCATCTTGCAGCCGCTCGGTTGGCAATGCCGACAGGGTGAACACCGGGTCTTCCAACACCTGCACCACTTCGCGCGGCGGGGTGATCACGGCAGAGGCAAGCGTCGCTTCCGGCTTGGCGGGCTTTGGCGGTTTGGTGGCAGCGACTTCTTTCTTCGCCTTCGGTGCCTCGATTGCCGCGGGCGCTGGCGCGGCTGTCTTGACCGGGGCTTCTGTCAACGGGTGCAGCTTTGCCTCGGCAGCGGCCTTGGCCAGACCGGGGCGCAACTGACCGTTGTCCCCGCCCGCGACGAGCAAGGCCATGAACATCGAAACACACAACAACACCGTCAAACGGAACATTCGGGACCACCGGGGAAAAGCGCGCAGGAACAGGTCTTACCACATCTGGCGAAAGGTTTGAGTCAAAAATGCACTTATCGCGGGGATTGCCAGCCAATTCCCGCCGCTTACACTCTGGACCAAAACCGACACTCGTCATACACAACATGCATGATGACCGACGACGAAAACCCCAAGATCGAGGCTATGACAACCTCGGAACCGCTGTCGCGGGCCATTGGCGAACGCTATCTGACCTATGCGCTTTCCACGATCATGCACCGCGCTTTGCCCGACGCGCGTGACGGGCTGAAGCCGGTACACCGGCGCATCCTCTATGCGATGCGCGAATTGCGCCTGACCGCGACCTCGGCGTTTCGCAAGTCTGCCAAGATTTCTGGCGACGTGATGGGCAACTACCACCCGCACGGCGATGTGGCGATTTACGATGCGATGGCGCGGCTGGCGCAGGACTTCAACGTCCGCTACCCGCTGGTCGACGGGCAGGGCAACTTCGGTAACATCGACGGCGATAACCCGGCCGCCAGCCGCTATACCGAGGCGCGCCTGACGGCGATTGCCGAAACCCTGATGGAAGGGTTGGCCGAAAACTGCGTCGACTTCCGCCCCAACTATGACGGCACGCTGGAAGAGCCGGTGGTCATGCCCGCCGCCTTCCCGAACCTCTTGGCCAACGGCTCGTCCGGCATCGCCGTGGGCATGGCCACCAACATTCCGCCGCACAATCTGGATGAACTGATCCAGGGTTGCCATGCGATGCTGCGCGATCCTGATCTGTCCAATGAGGCCCTTGTCGCCTTGATCCCCGGCCCGGATTTCCCGACTGGCGGGGTGATCGTCGAACCCGCTGCCAACATTCTTGACGCCTACGCCACCGGGCGCGGCAGTTTCCGGCTCCGCGCCAAATGGCAGGTCGAAGATCTGGGCCGTGGCACATGGCAGATCGTGGTCACCGAAATCCCCTATCAGGTGCAGAAATCGCGGCTGATCGAAAAGCTGGCCGAACTGATTCAGCTGAAGAAGGTGCCACTGCTGGCTGACGTGCGCGACGAATCTGCCGATGACGTCCGCTTGATCCTTGAACCGCGGGTCCGCACCGTTGATCCCGATGTGTTGATGGGCATGCTGTTCAAGAACTCCGACCTTGAGATTCGCTTCTCGCTCAACATGAACGTGCTGATCGACGGCAAGGTGCCGCGCGTCTGTTCGCTGAAAGAGGTGCTGCGCGCCTTCCTCGACCACCGCCGCGAGGTCCTGAAACGCCGCTCAGTGCACCGCGTTGAAAAGATCGACCACCGGCTGGAGATTCTTGAAGGCTTCATCATCACCTTCCTGAACCTTGACCGCGTAATTGACATTATCCGATATGACACCGATCCGAAGGCCGCGTTGATGGCCGAAGATTGGTCGAAATCGCACATCCGCGCCACGTCGGAAAAAGACTATCGCCCCCCAGCCATGGGCGAGGGTGAGCTGACCGACCTGCAGGCCGAAGCCATCCTGAACATGCGCCTGCGCTCCTTGCGGCGGCTGGAAGAGATGGAGCTTCTGGCCGAACGCGACGCGCTGATGCTGGAACGCGCCGGCCTTGCCGATCTTCTGGAAAGCGACCGCCTGCAGTGGAAGCAGATCGGCGTGGAGCTGGAAGCGATCCGCAAAGCCTTTGGCAAGACCACCAAACTTGGCGCCCGCCGCACCCAATTGGCCGAGGCGCAGGAATTCGAAGACATTCCCTACGAGGCGATGATTGAACGCGAACCGATCACCGTGATCTGCTCGAAAATGGGCTGGATCCGCGCGATGAAGGGTCATGCCGACCTTGGCGTCGAGCAGAAGTTCAAGGATGGCGACGGCCCTCGCTTTGCCTTCCACGCCGAAACCACCGACAAGATCTTGCTCGTTGCCGCCAATGGTCGGTTCTTTACCCTGCTTGGTGCCAACCTGCCCGGCGGGCGCGGCATGGGCGAACCGGTGCGCCTGATGGTCGATCTGCCCAATGACACCGAAATCGTCGATCTGATGATCTACCGCGCGGGCGAGAAACTGCTGGTCGCGTCTTCGGCGGGGGATGGTTTCATCGTGCCGTCCGAAGAACTGGTTGCCCAGACCAAGGCCGGCAAACAGGTGCTGACGGTGCGCGACGGCACCCGCACCGCCGTCTGCGTACCGGTGCGCGGCGATACGATTGCGGTGGTTGGTGACAACCGCAAAATGCTGGTTTTCCCGCTGGCCGAACTGCCGGAAATGGCCAAGGGCAAGGGCGTGCGGTTGCAAAAGTACAAGGACGGCGGGTTGTCGGATGCGATCACCTTCACCCTGGCCGATGGTCTGACCTGGAAAGACCCCGCTGGCCGCACCCGCACCGAAACCGACCTTGCCGAATGGCAGGGCGCGCGGGCCAGCGCCGGCAAGATGGCCCCGCGCGGCTTTCCGCGCGACAACCGTTTTACCTGAGGCGCGCAATCGCTGGCTAAATCTTCTCCACCCCCAGCCACACCCCGCCCTCTGGCCGCAGGGTCAGGATCATCACCGGCTTCGGCACCTTTCCCGCGATCGGCGTAAAACGAAACCGCGACAGCAACGTCGCCAGAATGATCACCGCCTCCTGCAGCGCAAAGCTTGCGCCAATGCAGATGCGCGGGCCATCGCCAAACGGCAGGTAGGCGAAGCGGTCCACCGGTTGGGCAAACCGCGCCGGATCGAAGGCATCAGGATTGTCCCATAACTGGTGATGCCGGTGCAATGCATAGATCGGCAGCATCACCGTGTCGCCGGGGTGAATTTCCACCCCGCACAGCTCGTCTCGCGCCAAAGCGGTGCGCGACAGAAACCCGGCGGGCGGATACAGCCGCAAGGCCTCGTCGACGATCCGCCGCACCAGCGGCAGCTGCGCCACATCAGCCGCCGTCGCCGCCCGGCCCGCAAGCACGCCCCGCGCCTCCTCCCGCGCAGCCGCTTGCACCCCTTGGTCAAAGGCGCACAGATACAGCGCCCAGGCCAGCGTCAAGGCCGTCGTCTCATGCCCGGCGACGATGAAGGTCAACAGGTTGTCGCGCAGTTCCGGCGTGGTCATCTGCCGCCCCGACGCCGGGTCCGACCCCGCCAGCAGCAGGTCCAGCAGGTCCGGCACCCCCTGATGCCCGTCGCGCCGCCGCGCCTCGATCGCCTGATCGGCCACGCGTTTGGTCTCGCGCATCGCCGTGCCGGTCATCAGCCGCCCCGGTCGCGGCACCCAGGCCGGTGCCCCAAGGATATCCAGGATCGACAGCTTTGCCGTCTGCCCGATGTAATCCTCGATGGCGCGGTGCACGGCAGCGCGGTCAAACCCTTCCCCTCCCGAAATCGTCACATCCGCGATCACCTCGAAAGTCGCGCGTACCATCTCGTCAAAGCAATCCACCGCCCGGCCCGCGCTTTGCCCGATCCGCTCGGCCGCGCGTTCCGCCGCTGCCGTCATCACCGGGGCCAGCGCACTCACATTGCGGTGCGAAAAGACCGGCGCCGCGGTCCGGCGTTGCCACAGCCATTCCGCCCCCTCGGCCACGAACAGACTGTCGCCGATGGCTGGTTCAAGGATCAGTTTGGTCACAACCGATTTCGGATAATCCTCCATCCGGTCCCGCAAGATGCGTTTCAGGGCCGTGGGGTCCATCACCATATGCCAGCGCTTTCCGGTCGCGCCTGACACGATGGGCTGCCGGGTTGCCACCTCAGGGATCAGTTCCAGCACGTTTCGCCGCGCCGCCCTGAGCGAGCCCCAGACCCCCAGTTCCACGTTGTTCAAAGGCACTCTGACTGGCAGGGTCATGGGGGCTATGGGCGTGATCACGGTCATCGCATCTGCTCCGCTTTTGTCAGGACGATACGCCTGCCGCGCGCGATACCCATGCGACATGATTGCGCACTGGGCATCTGACTGCGCGGGCCGAAGCGATCGGTTCGCCCTATTGGATCAGCTTGCAGGTCATTACCGCTTCTTTGCCCGCGAATTCCGAAAGGGGCCCGTCAACCAGACCGCAATCGATCAGGTTGTTTTCGTCTGACACCCGCGCGGTGAAAACATTCACGTTCACCAACGGCTCGATCACCGTCGTCAGTGGGGCGGCAGCCAGCGTCTGGCCAAGGACAAAGGTCTGCTCCACCGGAAACACGGTGTATTCCTCGCTCGTCAGATAGATCCGGCCACGCTCGTCGGCCTTATCGCCATGGCCGGGTGCGGGCTCGCCCTCCCAATAGGCCGCCAGCATGATGAACTCGCCGCGCTCTTGCAGTGCCGCCTGGGCCGCAGGCTCCAGCACCACGCGCACCGTCACGGTCTGCGCGCCGCCCGCCACCG
>NZ_JANMET010000339.1:0-10288 GCF_031377265.1 Tabrizicola sp.
CGCACGATCATGTCCTGGCGGCGTGCCAGCTTGAACGGCTCGATCTTGCGCTCCAGCCGTGCATTCACCCCCGCCAGCACCCGCTCCATCCTGCGGCGAAAGAACCAGCGCACCCCGGGCCCGATGATCCGGTCCAATGCCGCAATCAGGGCCAGCCCCCCCGCGACCACCAGCAACCATACCGGAATTTCCACCGTGTTCAACATCACGCCAGAGCCTACCCGATCAAAGCAATCCCGCAATCAGCTTTCATCTGTCCAAAAATATCCCGGGGGTGCGGGGGCTGGCCCCCGCTCCAACGCCGCATCGCAGCGAATTGACATTGGCATAAAATGTCCCTTATCTACCACCCAACGAAACAAAATTGCGCACCCGAGGCTCCGATGACCAAAGACGCCCCCTGGCTGTTCCGCACCTATGCCGGTCACTCCACCGCCGCCGCCTCGAACGCGCTCTAACGGGGCAACCTTGCCAAGGGGCAGACCGGGCTCTCCGTCGCTTTCGACCTGCCCACCCAGACCGGCTACGACAGCGACGATCCCCGCGCCCGCGGCGAGGTTGGCAAGGTTGGCGTGCCAATCGCCCACCTTGGCGACATGCGGGCGCTGTTCGACCAAATTCCGCTCGACCAGATGAACACCTCGATGACGATCAACGCCACCGCACCTTGGCTCATGGCGCTCTATATCGCGGAGGCCGAGGAACAAGGGGCCGACGTCGCCGCGCTGCAAGGTACGGTGCAGAACGACATCATCAAGGAATACCTGTCGCGCGGCACCTATATCTGCCCGCCCGCGCCGTCGCTCAGGATGATCACCGATGTCGCGGCCTACACCGCCGATCACCTGCCGAAATGGAACCCGATGAACGTTTGCAGCTACCATCTGCAAGAGGCAGGGGCCACGCCGGAACAGGAACTGGCCTATGCCCTCGCCACCGCCTGCGCGGTGCTCGATGATCTAAAAAGTAAAGTTTCAGCCGCCGATTTCCCCAAAATGGTCGGCAGAATATCGTTTTTCGTCAATGCCGGCATCCGCTTCGTGACCGAGCTGTGCAAGATGCGCGCCTTCACCGAACTTTGGGATGCGCTGTGCGAACACCGCTACGGCATCACCGACGCCCGCTACCGCCGCTTCCGCTACGGCGTGCAGGTCAACTCTCTGGGCCTCACCGAACAGCAGCCGGAAAACAACGTCACCCGTATCCTGCTGGAAATGCTTGCGGTCACGCTGTCAAAGTCAGCCCGCGCCCGCGCCGTGCAACTGCCCGCCTGGAACGAGGCGCTCGGCCTGCCGCGCCCGTTCGATCAGCAATGGTCGCTCCGGATGCAGCAGATCCTGGCCTACGAGACTGACCTTCTCGAATATGACGACCTGTTCGATGGCAACCCCGCCATCGACCGCAAGGTTGCCGAACTGAAAGCCAATGCCCGCGAAGAACTTGCCCGGATCGACCAGATGGGTGGCGCTGTCGCCGCCATCGGGTACATGAAATCCCGGCTGGTCGAAGCGAACGCCGACCGCATCGCGAAAATCGAGAGCGGCGAGACCACTGTCGTCGGCGTCAACCGCTTCACCACGTCCGAACCCTCACCCCTGACCACCGGCGAGGGCCTGATCATGCAGGCCGACCCGGCGGCCGAGGCCGACCAGATCGCCCGCCTGCAGGCCTGGCGAGGGGCCCGCAGCTCGGCGGCCGTCGAGGCAGCACTCGCCGCGCTGCGCAGCGACGCGCAGAGTGGCGCCAACCTCATGCCCGCCTCAATCGCCGCCGCAAAGGCCGGGGCTACCACCGGCGAATGGGCCGCCGTGATCCGCACCACTTTTGGCGAATACCGCGCGCCAACCGGCGTCAGCAACGCGCCGTCCAACCGCACCGAAGGCCTCGATCCCATCCGTGACGCTGTTGACCTCGTCTCGCAAAAGCTTGGCCGCCGCCTCACCTTCCTGATGGGCAAGCCCGGCCTTGATGGCCATTCCAACGGTGCCGAACAGATCGCCGCCCGCGCCCGCGACTGCGGCATGGCGATCCACTATGACGGCATCCGCCTTACCCCCGCCGAGATCGTCGCGGCAGCGACCGATCAGGCGGCTCACGTCATCGGCCTGTCGATCCTTTCCGGCAGCCATCTGCCACTGGTCACCGAAACCCTTGCCCTGTTGCGCGACGCGGGCCTTGGCCAGATTCCGGTCGTGGTCGGCGGCATAATCCCCGACGAAGACGCTGCAGCCCTGCGCGCGCTGGGGGTGGCCCAAGTCTACACCCCGAAGGACTTCCAGCTGAACCAGATCATGCTCGACATCGTGGCCTTGGTTGACAGCACCGCGCTGGCCGCGGAATAACACTCAGCCCCGCGCGCCAAACCGGTCGCGGTAAAACCCCGGTGCCGTTCCAACCCGCCGCGCAAAGGCCCGGTGCAACGCCGCAATGCTGCCAAAGCCGGCGCGGTCCGCCACCCGCGCCAGCGGCCAGTCCGATGTCTCCAGCATGGCCTTGGCCTGATCCACCCGTGCCGCCTCGACAAAGGCCGCCGGGGTCATCCCGGTATCCCGGCGAAAGTTGCGCAGAAAGGTCCGTTCGCTCATCCCCGCCATTGCGGCCAGTACGGGCACGCTCAGATCATCGGCAGGCCTTTGCAACACCACTTGGATCACTGACTGGATCCGCGGTGCCGCCCGCACCTGCGCTTCCAGACAGAAACTGAACTGCGATTGGCCACCCGGCCTGCGCAGATACAACAGCAGCTCCTTGGCGACATCGCGCGCCACCTCCGGCCCGCAGTCCTCTTCCACCAGCGCCAGGCTCAGATCGATCCCTGCAGTGACCCCGCCCGACGTATAAACCGCCCCGTCCCGCACAAAGATCGCATCCGGCTCCACCCGGATGTCACGCCCCAGCCCGCGCAGAAAGTGCAACGCGTTCCAATGCGTTGTCGCCCGCCGCCCATCCAGCAACCCCGCACCCGCCAGGACCAGCGCGCCGACGCAGACGCTTGCCACGCGCCGTGCGCGCCCCGCCAGCGCGCACAGATCCCTCCGCACCGAAGGCTCCACTGCGGCCCCCCGCAATGCCGCTTCGCTGCCACCGCAAACGATCAGCGTGTCGATCGGGCCGCTGTCTTGACCCAACGCCCCGTCCGGCGTCAGTGACAGCCCGGCATGCGTCCGTATTCCCGCCCCCCCCGGCGTCAGCAGCCGCAGCTGATAGCGCGCCGCATCACGGTTTGCCGCTGCAAAAACCTCCATCGGGCCCACCACATCAAGGCCTTGAACCCCGTCAAAGGCGATAACGGTGATGGCGCGGACCGGCTGCGGCATGGCGGAAAATGAGAGACCTTTGTCAGTTCACCCAATGCTATCGACGTGGCACACCCCGGTAAAGAACATCTTTCCGAAAGGTCGACCCCATGCTTTCCTGGCGCTTCCTCGCTGCATTTGCCGCTGCAGCGACCGTTTGGGCCTTTGCCCTCTGGTCTGGCCCCATCACCAATCTTCGGCCCACAACCAAGGCCGAGCTTGCCCAGACCATCACCCTGCCCGCTCCGAAAGATGGCAGAGCACGGCCCCTGATCGCGATCGTCGCCGACAATGCCGGCACCGAAACCACCGATTTTCTGGTCCCCCTTGGCATCTTGCGTGCGGCCGGCGTGGCTGATGTTGTCACCGTCTCCACCTTGTCGGAACCGGTAACCCTGATGCCCGCGTTGACCGTTCTTGCCGACATGACCTTGGACGACTTCACCGCCGCCTACCCCGCCGGTGCCGATGTCGTCATCGTGCCGGCACTGCACGACCCGAATACACCGGCCATCGTCGACTGGTTGAAGCAGCAGCACGCCCAAGGTGCCACCGTGATGACAATCTGTGAGGGTGCCTGGGTCGCCGCCGCCGCCGGTGTGCTGGATGGCAAACGCCCACCACCCATTGGTACGCGCTGAACAAGATCGCACGGCAACACCCTGCCACCACCTGGATTCGCGATGCGCGCTATGTCATCGACGGCTCCGTGATCACCACAACCGGGGTGTCGGCCTCAATTCCTGCCGCGCTGCTTTTGGTCGAGGCGATTGGCGGCACGGAAAAAGCCATCGCCACAGCTGCGGCTTTCGGGCTGACCGAATGGGGTCCGTCACACCGGACCGCGGATTTTGCCATGCCCATCGGGATGAAACTGACGGCGGCCAACAACTTCCTTGGCTTTTGGGGACATGAAAAGATTAACATGCCGGTGGCGAATGGCGTCGATGAGGTGTCCCTTGCCCTGCAGGCAGATGCCTGGTCACGCACCTACCGCTCCCGCGCGCTGGCCGTTTCCGACAAAAGCGTCGTGCACAGCAAGGCCGGGGTGGTCATCCTGACAACCCCCGCCACCGCCAACCATCTGTCACGCCCGCTGCCGGATGCGGCAGCAACCGACGTGCTGGATCAGGCGTTGCTGCAGATCGCCACCCGGTATGGCGCCAAGACCGCCGCCTTCGTGAAAACGCAACTGGAATACTGACGGGTCCCTCACCCTCTCCAAGCCCGTCAGTGGCGCGCGTTCTGCAACCGGGGCGCGCGCCCACTTTACCCAACCTACGCCCGGCAAACTGCCAAAACCACAAAGGTATCCGACCGCCCCCGCCGCCGGTGGATACGCCCACGCACCAGACCCCAAGCCTAGCTCTCGGTCGACCGTCGTGCCCGAACTTCCTTCTTCAACGCGCGCGATGGCGGGCACACCGCCTGCAGAAACGTTGCCAGCGTGCCCGACAACGTTTCCTGCTCCATCCCGTAGAACACGTTCATCCCTTCGCGCCTTTTCCAGACCAGTCCTGCCGCCTCAAGCAGCGCCAGATGCTTTGACACCGCTGGCTGCGACATCTCGAACCGCGCCGCGATATCCCCCGCACTCAGCGGCGCCTCCGAGACATAGGCAAGGATGCGCCGCCGCGTGGTCGAGGCCAGCGCCTCAAAGATCTTGTCCGCACTTGACATCCGCAAACCTTATAACTTATGAGTTATTAAGTTTATTAACTATAACCCTTCAAAGCCCGAGGTTCAAGATGTCCCTCATCGCTACTGACCGCGTGGTTCCCGCCACCGACACCTCCGCCACCGAAGGCCGCATCGTCTGGGACGCGCCGAAATCGCTGTGGTGGTTCGGGCATCTGGCGGGAACAATCATCGCCGTCACGGTTTTCCCGCAATGGGACGGCGTTGGGGTGATGCTGCTCCTGACCGCCCTCACCGTCTGCGCCGGCCATTCCGTCGGCATGCACCGCCTGCTGATCCACCGCACCTTCGAGGCACCGCTGTGGCTGGAGCGCGCGCTGGTCTGGCTCGGCACTTTGGTCGGCATGGCCGGGCCAATGGGCATGATCCGGGCGCATGACATGCGCGACTGGCACCAGCGCCAAGCCGAATGCCCGCACCACCCATCGCATGGTGCAGGGTTCTGGCGCGACGCATGGTGGCAGATGCACTGCCGGTTTGACCTCGCGCATCCGCCTCGCTTCCAGATCGAACCCCAAATCGCAGACGATCCGGTGCTGCGCCTGATCGAGCGGCACTGGATGGCGCAGCAAATTCCCCTTGCAGTGATCCTCTGGGCGCTTGGCGGCTGGGCATGGGTCTTCTGGGGCATATCTACCCGCATTGTGCTGTCACTGTCTGGCCATTGGGCAGTCGGCCATTTCGCGCACCGCCAAGGCCACCAAGGTTGGCGTATCGAGGGTCTGCCAGTGCAGGGCTACAACCTGCCCGGCCTCGGCCTCATCACCTTTGGCGAAAACTGGCACGGCAACCACCACGCCTTTCCTCATTCCGCCCGCCACGGGATCGAGCCGGGTCAGCTAGACCCCGGTTTCTGGTTCATCCGTGCGCTGGAAACCCTCGGCCTTGCCCGTGCCATCCGCCTGCCCGACAGCGCGCCACCCCGCGAAGGACTGACGCGCGTGATCCCCCTTGCAGCGCCCCGCGAACGCCTGATTAATGAGCCATGACTGCAGCGCACGTCTCCACGCAATGAAGACGCTGCGTAGACGCAAAGAAGATACCGAAAACACCCCGATTTCCGGCCATTAACCCTGTTCCCAACGAAAGCTGACCATGACCGTCCACATCGGTGCCAAACCCGGCGAGATTGCTGAAACCGTCCTTTTGCCGGGCGATCCCTACCGCGCCCGCTGGGCCGCGCAGACCTTCCTAAAGGATGCCGTCCTCGTCAACGAAGTGCGCGGTATGCTGGGCTTTACCGGCACCTGGAACGGCCACCGCGTCACCATCCACGGCTCCGGAATGGGCATGCCGTCGCTGTCGATCTACGCCAATGAACTCATCCGCGACTATGGTGCCAAGACCCTGATCCGCATCGGTTCCGCCGGCGCGCTGCCCGACCATGTCAAGGTCCGCGACGTGGTTCTGGCGATGACCGCCTCCACCGCAGGCTCCCCCTCGCGCACCATCTTCCGCGAGTTGAACTTCGCCCCCTGCGCCGATTTTGGCCTGTTGTCAGCGGCTTACAAGGCCGCCCTCGCCAAGGGCACCCCCACGCATGTGGGCGGCATCTACTCCTCCGACACGTTCTACGACGAACGCCCCGACCTGTGGCGCGAGCTTTCTCGCCACGGCTGCCTGGCCGTAGAGATGGAGGCAGCCGAGCTCTACACCGTCGCCGCCCGTCACGGTGCCCGTGCTCTGGCCGTGCTCACCATCTCCGACCACATCGTCACCGGCGAGGCCCTTCCCTCTGACCAACGCGAGAAGTCATTCGGCGCGATGGTCGAGATTGCGCTTGAAGCCGCCTTCGCCTGATCACCGTTCCGTGACACCCGTGGTATCGCGCCCGGTGTGGCATTAGCTCCAATCTGCCCCAGCAGATTGGACCCCCGATGAAAGCCGCCCGCATCCACGCCTATGGCGCCTCTTCCGAAATCCGCATCGAAGACGCCCCCCTCCCCACCTTGCAAGCCGACGACGTCCTGATCCGCGTCGTCGCCACCTCCGTAAACCCGGTCGACTGGAAGATCCGCAAGGGTTACCTGAAAGACTTCATCCCGTATGAGATGCCCTTGATCATGGGCCTCGATGTCTCTGGTATCGTTGAGAAAACTGGCCCTGCCGTCACCCGCTTCAAACCCGGCGACGCGGTCTATTCCCGCCCCGATACCCGCCGCAACGGGGCCTACGCCGAGTATATCGCCGTGCGCGAAAGCGAAGTGGTCGCCAAACCCACCACCATCAGCCATGTCGAGGCGGCAAGCCTGCCCCTCGTCTCCATCACCGCATGGGAGGCGCTTTTCACCACCGCCAACCTGTCTGCCGGTCAGCGCGTCCTGATCCACGCCGGTGCAGGCGGCGTCGGTTCCATCGCGGTGCAACTGGCCCGCGCCAAGGGTGCGCATGTGACGGCCACCGCATCGGCTGGCAAAATGGCGCTGGTCCGCTCGCTCGGCGCGGATGAAGTGATCGACTACAAATCGCAGGATTTCTCCAGCGTTGTCAGCGGGATGGATGTGGTCTTCGACACTGTCGGCGGCGATGTGACCGAGAAATCCTGGGCAGTGCTGAACCCCGGCGGCATGCTCGTCTCCATCACCCAGCAGCCATCCGAAGACCGTGCCAAGGCCGAAGGCAAGCGCGCCGGCTATGTCTTCATCGGCCCCAACGCGCCGATCCTGACGGAACTGGCCAAGATGGTCGACCTGGGCCAGGTGCGCCCGATCATCGCCGCCGAGTTCGGCCTGAACGACGCCGCAAAGGCACAGGATTTCAGCGAAATCGGCAGCGCCACCGGCAAGGTCGTGATCTACGTCGGCCATCCCTGATCCAGCCTGGGATCTTCCCATTGCGCAAGGCGCAACCCTCTGCTTCACATGGCGGACGAAGGAGTCCGCCATGCCCCACCTCGCCCACCGCCCCTGGGTCCCCGCCGATTGCGAAGCCCTGATCCAGCGCATTGCGCGTGAAACGGCCGCCCCTTCGGCCGCCGTTTTTGCCCGGATCGAGGCGCTGATAAAGGCAAACCTGCAGATCCACGACCGCGACTGTTTCAACCTCAACCCCGCCACCAACGTGATGAACCCCCGCGCCGAAGCTGCCCTGTCGCGTGGTCTGGGCTCCCGCCCGTCGCTCGGCTATCCCGGCGACAAGTACGAAATGGGGCTGGAGGCGATCGAGGAAATCGAGGTCATCACCGCCGAACTCGCGGCCGAGATTTTCGGCGCAGCCCACGCCGAGATTCGCGTCGGTTCCGGCGCGCTCGCCAACCTCTATGGCTTCATGGCCCTCACCAAACCCGGCGATGCGATCATCGCCCCGCCTCCTGCCGTGGGCGGCCACGTTACCCACCATGCCGCCGGTTGCGCGGGCCTGTACGGCCTTGTCACCCACAACGCCCCGGTCGATGCCGATGGCTACACCATTGATCTTGCAGCTCTTCGTACCCTTGCGCAGCAGGTGAAACCGAAACTCATCACCATCGGCGGCAGCCTGAACCTGTTCCCGCATCCCGTCCCCGAAATCCGCGCCATCGCCGATGAGGTGGGTGCCCATGTCCTGTTCGATGCCGCCCACCAATGCGGCGTCATCGCGGGGCGCGCATGGCCGAACCCCCTCGCTCAAGGCGCGCATCTGATGACGATGAGCACTTACAAATCCCTCGGCGGTCCTGCTGGCGGGCTGATCGTCACCAATGACGCGGCCATCGCCGAACGGCTCGACGCCATCGCTTATCCCGGCATGACCGCGAACTTCGATGCCGCCAAATCCGCCGCCCTCGCCCTGACGCTGCTGGATTGGCGGGATCACGGCACAGCCTACGCACAGGCGATGATCGACCTGGCCCGCGCCCTGTCGCAAGAACTCCTTAACCTCGGCCTGCCAGTCTTTGCGGCGGACAAGGGCGGCACGCAAAGCCACCAGTTCGCCATCGAAGCGGCGGCTTTCGGCGGCGGCCAGACCGCGTCCAAGACCCTGCGCCGCGCGGGGTTTCTCGCATGCGGCATCGGCCTTCCCGTCGCAGACGTCGCAAACGACCTTAACGGCCTGCGCATCGGCACGCCCGAACTGGTCCGGCGTGGCGTCACCCCCGCCGATGCGCCCGCCCTCGCCGCCCTGATCGCCGAGGGTCTGCGCTCCAACGCCCCCGAAACCGTGGCCCCCCGCACCGCCGCCTTTCGCGCACAGTTCCAGGGTCTGTACTACATCACCCCTTGACCTAACCGATTCGCAGAGGTCTCTTGCCCTCCCCCCAATGAAGGAGAGCATCATGAAACAGCGCCAACTCGGCCCCGGCGGCCCCATGGTTTCCGCAATCGGCCTCGGCTGCCTCTCGTTCGGCGGGATCTTTGGTGCCACGACCACCGAAGCGAGCCTCCGTTGCCTCGACGCCGCATGGGACCACGGCATCACCTTCCTCGACACCGCCAACATCTATGGTGCCGGCACCTCCGAAACCGTGATCGGCGAGTGGCTGAAGACCCGCAAACACCGCCCGGTGATCGCCACCAAGGCTGGCATCGTACCGGGGGCCAGCCGCCGCATCGACAACTCCGCCGCCTATCTGCGCGCCGAGTTGGAAGGATCGCTGAAACGCCTTGGCGTCGATCATGTCGATCTGTTCTACATCCACCGCCACGAGGCAGAGCGGCCCATTGAAGAGGTCGCCGGAACCCTCAAGTCACTGATCTTGGATGGTAAAATCGGTGGCTACGGCATGTCCGAAATTGCCCCCTACACGCTGGAACGCGCCCATGCCGTCCACCCCGTACGCGCCGTGCAGAACGAATATTCGCTCTGGACGCGTCAAGCCGATCTCGGCCTGATCCAGCGTTGCAAGACCCTCGGCACCGCGTTCGTGCCGTTCTCGCCCCTCGCGCGCGGCGCACTTGGCCACACCATGCTCGACCCCGCCACCCTGCCAAACGGCGAGTTTCGCACCCTGATCCCGCGCTTCCAGCCGGAAAACTGGCCCCGCAACAAGACCCGGATCGAAGCCTTCCGCGCCTATGCCGCCGACCGCGCGCTCAGCCCCGCCGCCCTCGCCCTCGCCTGGGTGCTGGCGCAAGGTGACCACCTGATCCCAATCCCCGGCACCCGAACGGCAGACCACGTCGCCCATTGGGCAGCGGCCGACCAGATCACCCTCACCGCCGAGGATCACCGCGAAATCGCCCGCGTGCTGCCGGTCGGCTGGGCCTTCGGTGATCGTTACAACGACGACCAGGCCGCCACGGTGGAGCGTTATTGCTGACCTGCGGCCTTCCTCTTCTGAAAATATCCTCCGGGGGGTGCGGGGGGTGGAAAAC
>NZ_JANMET010000330.1:0-7497 GCF_031377265.1 Tabrizicola sp.
TCTTGCTTCCTCGGCCGGGACGATCTTCGAGTGGTATGACTTCTACCTCTATGGTTCGCTTGCCGCGATCATCGGGGCGCAGTTCTTTACCGCCTTTCCCGAAGCCACGCGCAACGTCTTTGCGCTGCTGGCGTTTGCTGCAGGTTTTATCGTGCGTCCGTTCGGCGCGCTGGTGTTCGGCATGCTGGGCGACCTGATCGGCCGCAAATACACCTTCCTGATGACGATCCTGATCATGGGCGTGTCGACGTTCCTTGTCGGCCTGCTGCCCAACTACAATGCCTGGGGTGCCGCAGCACCGATCATCCTGATCATTCTGCGGATGGCACAGGGTCTGGCCTTGGGTGGCGAATATGGCGGGGCGGCAATCTATGTGGCCGAACACGCGCCGGCCAACCAGCGCGGCTATTTCACCGCGTTCATCCAGACCACGGCGACGCTGGGTCTGCTCTTGTCGCTGATCGTGATCCTGTCGGTTCAGGGCTATGTGAACGGCGCATATCCTGAACAGGCGGTTCTGGATGCGGCGGGTGCGGCAGTGATGAATGCCGATGGCACACCGCAGATGATCAAGGCGTTCAACGCTTGGGGGTGGCGGATTCCGTTCCTGATGTCGATCCTTCTGCTGGGAATTTCGCTGTATATCCGCCTGCAGATGAACGAAAGCCCGGCCTTCAAGAAGATGAAGGAAGAGGGTGCAGGGTCCAAGGCGCCGCTGCGCGAAGCCTTCGGCAACTGGAAGAACGGCAAATTCGCGATCATCGCGCTGTTCGGTCTGGTCGCGGGGCAGGCGGTGGTCTGGTACACCGGGCAGTTCTACGCGCTGTTCTTCCTGCAAAACGTGATCAAGGTCGACAGCTTTACCGCCAACGTGATGGTGGCATGGTCGCTGATCCTTGGCACCGGCGGGTTCCTGTTCTTTGGCGCCCTGTCCGACCGGATCGGCCGCAAGCCGATCATCCTGGTCGGTTGCCTGCTTGGGGCGATCAGCTTTCTGCCGGTGTTCAACTTCCTGACCCAGACCGCGAACCCCGCGCTCTATGCGGCACACCAGACCCCGGTCACGGTGACGGCGAACGAGGCCGACTGCTCGTTTCAGTTCAACCCGACCGGTACGGCGAAGTTCACCAACTCCTGCGACGTGGCCAAGGCACAGCTTGCCCGCACCTCGGTCAACTATGAGACCGTGTTTGCGGCTGATGCGACGGTTGCCGAGGTCAAGGTCGGCGAGACGGCGATTGCGTCATATGACGCAGGTGCCAACACTGCGGCGATCACTGCGGCCAAAGCAGCACTGGACGAGGTGAAAGCCGGGATTGATGCGGCTGCGGTGACGGCGCTGTCCGGGGCGGAAACCGGTCTGAAAGCGGCAAACACTGCCGTTGGAAAGGCCGACACCGCTTTGAAGGCAGCGGCGGCTGGCACCGACGAGGCGGCAAAGACGGCGGCGCAAGCAGCCCTTGATGCAGCCAACGCGGCGGTGCCCGCGGCACAGGCGGCACTGGACGCCGCGCGTGCGGCGGTTCCGGCCGATGTTCTGGCCAACTACGACGCAGCTGCAGCCGTGGTTGCAACTGAAAGCGGTGTGAAGGGTGCGTTCGAGAAAAGCCTGAACGACGCGCTGAAGGCGGCGGGCTATCCGCTGGTGGCCAAGGACAACACGACCGTTGCCGTGGCGCAGACCTTCATCGACATCTTCACCGCGCAGAAACTGACGATCATTGCCACCCTGACCTACCTCATCATCCTGGTGACGATGGTCTATGGCCCGATCGCGGCAATGCTGGTGGAACTGTTCCCGACGCGCATCCGCTATTCCGGCCTGTCGCTGCCGTACCACATCGGCAACGGTTGGTTCGGGGGGCTGATGCCTGCCACCGCCTTCGCGATTTCCGCCCAGACCGGCAACATCTATGCGGGCCTCTGGTATGCGATCGTGATTGCGCTGACGACGGTGGTCATCGGGACATTGTTCGTGCCGGGCGGCACGCACAAGAAAGACATCTTTGCCGACGACGCGAAGTAAAAGTGACAGCCGGGCCGGGGCCTACATGGTCCCGGCCCGTTTCTTTTCATTGATGGACGGGTGCAGACTGTGACGGGTTCAGACTGTGCCCCGCCAAGCCCAGAAATTCGATCTGGGTTTGGCCGGACACGGGGAAAACGGGCGGGTGGCATGGTTGCGCAAAGCTGCGCCCCAAGGCAGGAATGCGGTCAGCGCCGCAGTCGTGTGGCCAGTGCCCAGCCCGCAAGCACGACAGCAAGGATGATCGCGTTCGACACCAGGCCCGCAAGGATCTGCTCGGTCAAGCTGCCGGTCGGGTCTGGCAGGGTCGAGGGCAGGATCACCGCCACGAACACCACACCGGCAATCAGCGGGATGATGCGGCCGGTCGCGGCCTCGGTCTTGCGCATGGTGAAGACCAGCGCGACCAGAAGGCCGATGCGGAACGGATTGGCAAGTTGCGACAAGACAAGATCGATCATCAGGGCATCTCCTCAGCGATCTTCATCCACGATCGGGGCGCATTGCACAAGCCTTCGTCAGGGCGCGGACGGGTGCGATGGGTGATGGTATCCGCCGCAAAAGCCGGGTGCTTGTGGTCGAGGATGACGACAACATCGCCGTCGCGCTGGATTATCTGATCACGCGCGAGGGCTTTGTGCATGACCGGGTGGCCAGCGGGGCCGATGCCTTGGCGCGCATCCGCAAGACGCACCCGGACCTGGTACTGCTGGACGTGATGCTGCCCGAGGTTTCGGGCTATGACATCTGCCGCGGCATCCGCGAGGATCCGTCGCTAGCGGGTGTAAAGGTGCTGATGATGACGGCGCGCGGATCGGCGGCCGAGCGGCGCAAGGGTCTGGCGCTGGGGGCAGATGGGTTCATCTCCAAGCCGTTTGATCCCGGCGACCTGCGCGCCGAGATGCGGCGGTTGCTGGCAAACGGCGGTCCGGGTCAGGCGAACGGATCGGCTGGGTAGGTGACGCCAGTCAGGTAAAGCCCTTGCGGCGGGGCGACGGGCCCGCAAGCGGCGCGATTGCACGCGGCAAGCGCCGTGGCCATCTGGGCGGGCGGCCAGACCCCATGGCCGACGCGTTCCAGCGACCCTACGATCGAGCGTACCTGATTGTGCAGAAAGCTGCGGGCGCGCAGGGTGAAACGGTATTCGGTACCGCCGGGATAAGGGCTTTCAGTGATGGTGATGTCATCCAGCGTCTTGACCGGACTTTTCGCCTGGCACAGGACCGACCGGAAGGTGGTGAAATCATGGTGCCCGATCAGATGCGCAGCCGCCTCGCGCATCGCGTCCAGATCGAGCGGGCTGAGCACTTGCCAGACCAGATCGCGGTCATGCGTGGCAGGCGCGCGCCGGGCGATCACGCGGAACAGGTAGTGCCGACCTGTCGCCGAGAAACGGGCGTGAAAGTCATCGGCCACGCGGGCGCAAGCGGTGATGGCAATCGGGGCGGGGCGCAGATGCGCATTCAGCGCCTCGGACAGACGGAATGGCACCCAGTTGCGGGCAAGGTCGACATGCGCCACCTGACGGATGGCATGCACGCCGGCATCGGTGCGCCCGGCGGCGGCGGCGGTATGATCGCCCGGCTGCAGGCGTGACAGCGCTGCTTCCACCGCGCCCTGCACGGTCGGTTGCCCACCCGGCTGACGCTGCCAGCCGTTGAACGGCACCCCGTTGTATTCAATCTGCAAGGCATAGCGCGGCATGGCTGTGACCTAGCGAATGCGCGGAGGTCTGTAAACCGCAGGACGCGGAGTTTTCCCCTACCGTTGCCGGACGGGCGTGCTTATCTTGACGCAGCAAGTAAAGGATCACGGCTTGGCGCTTTTCGGCATCACCGACGGCATTTCGCGGGGCATCGAAGGGGCCATGGCCTCAGTTTCAGAGAGCTTCTTTGAACCCGTGGTGCGCGTCGGCGTCACCGGCCTGAGCCGTGCAGGCAAGACCGTGTTCATCACCGGCATGGTGGCCAACCTGCTGGCGCGGGGCCGGATGCCGCAACTAAAGGCCGAAGCGCAGGGCCGGATCGAGGCGGTCTATCTGCAACCGCAGCCGGATGTGACCTTGCCGCGCTTTGACTATGAGGGGCATCTGGCCGCGCTGACCGGGGATGATCCGCGCTGGCCGGCGTCGACCCGGGCGATATCGGAACTGCGGCTGTCGTTCCGGGTGCGCCCTGCAGGGTTCTTCGCCAGTTTTGGCGGGCCGCGCGTGGTGCATGTGGATATCGTCGATTATCCCGGCGAGTGGCTGCTGGATCTGGGGCTGCTGGACCAAAGCTATGATGCGTGGTCAGAGGCAACTCTGGCGCGTCTGGCCAAGCGGGCGGAGGCAGCAGAGTATGTGGCGCAGGCGCGGGCCGAAGATGGGTCGCTGCGGCTGGACGAGGGCCGCGCGCGGGCGCTGGCCGGGGCGTTCACCGCCTATCTGGCCGTCGCGCGCGATCTGGGGCGGGTAGACTGCACGCCGGGGCGGTTTCTGCTGCCGGGCGATCTGGCGGGGTCGCCGGTGCTGACCTTCGCGCCGTTGCCACGACCGGCGACCACCGGGCGCGGCAGCCTGTGGCGCGAAATGGACCGGCGGTTCGAGGCGTACAAGTCGCGGGTGGTGCGGCCGTTCTTCCGCGACCATTTCGCGAAGATCGACCGGCAGATCGTGCTGATGGATGTGCTGGGGGCCATTCATCAGGGCCCGCGCGCGGTGGAAGACCTGCGCCGCACGATGGCCGAGGTTCTGGGCGCGTTTCGCCCCGGCCGCAATGGCTGGTTGACGGGGCTCTTGGGCGGGCGGCGGGTGGAGCGGATCTTGTTTGCCGCCACCAAGGCCGATCATCTGCACCATGAGCAGCACCCGGCGCTGACCGCGATTACCGCGGCGCTGTTGGCGGAGGCAAAGTCGCGGGCAGATTTCGCCGGGGCGCGGACGGGGGCGCTGTCGCTGGCCAGTTTGCGCGCCACGGTGGAGGAAGTGGTGCAGCGCGATGGCGAAAGCCTGCCCTGCGTGCGCGGGCGGCTGCTGGCCACTGGCAAGCAGGCGGCGATGTATCCGGGGCTGCTACCGTCAGACCCGGCACGGCTGTTGTCACCCGCACGAGAGGGGGCGGAGGCTTGGCTGGACGCGGAGTTCGGGTTGATGAGTTTCGCGCCTGCCCGCCTGACCCTGAAGCCCGGTGAAGGGCCGCCGCACATCCGCCTTGACAGGGCGGTGGAGTTTCTGATCGGAGACCGCTTGTGAGCAGAGCCGCCAAACCATTCGTACAGGAGAGCGAGGACGAGGCCGATCCGGGCGCCGCCCCGCCGGTGCCCGACATGCTGCCCGAAGGCGCGGCGATGCAGGCGGCGGCGGCGCTGATGGTGCGGCAACCTTCGGGCTTGTGGCGCTTTGCCACCTGGGCGTTTGGCACGCTGTTCACCTTTGTGCTGAGCGTGGCGGCATGGGATTTCGTGACCGGGCTTTTTGCGCGCAATACGGTGTTGGGCTGGATTGCCTTCGGGCTGGTCGCCGTGGCAGTGGCGGTTGCCTTAGTGCTGGCGCTGAAAGAATGGGCGGCGTTTGCGCGATTGGCGCGGTTGGATGGGCTGCGGGCGCGGGCGGTTGCGGCGCGGATGGACGGCGATCTGGCGGGCGCGCGGGCGGTGGTGGCATCGCTGACGCGGCTTTATGCAGCGCGGGGCGATACTGCCTGGGGCCGGGCGCGGCTGGCCGAACGGCAGGGCGAGGTGCTGGACGCCGACGCGCTGCTGACGCTGGCCGAAGCGGAGGTGCTGACGCCGTTGGATGCACAGGCGCGGGCGGTGGTCGAGACGGCGGCGCGGCAGGTGGCGCTGGTGACGGCTCTGGTGCCGCTGGCACTTGCCGATGTGGCGACGGCACTGTTCGCCAATCTGCGGATGATCCGGCGGATCGCCGAGATCTATGGCGGCAGGTCGGGCAGCTTTGGCAGCCTGCGCCTGCTGCGCAAGGTGTTTACCTCGCTGGTGGCCACTGGAGCGGTGGCGTTGACCGACGATCTGATCGGATCGGTTGCAGGGGGCGGGGTGCTGTCAAAACTGTCGCGCCGGTTTGGCGAGGGCGTGGTGAACGGGGCGCTGACGGCGCGGGTTGGTGTCGCCGCGATGGAAATCTGCCGCCCGATGCCGTTTGTGGCGCAGGAAAAGCCGGGGGTCACGGCGCTGGTGTCCAGGGCGCTGAGCGGGCTGATGTCACGCGGGGCGGCACTGGCTGGTCAGGGTGACGGGGCGGACCAGCGCAGCCAGCGGCCGTGAAAATCGACGCGGGCCAGGGGGATGACCTCGCCCCCCGGCCACAGGTGCAAGGTGAGGGCGGCGCCTGTGCCCGCGGGCGCGTCATCAGCCTCCATCGACAGATGGGCGATGGGGGCATCGGGCGTGGCCTTTGCGCCCGCCGCCTCGATCATGGCTTGGCCGCGCGCGCGCAGCTGGGCCGGAAAGTATTGCCAGGCGACGGTGTGAAAGATGGTGTGGACCGCGCCGGGGTGACGGGTCTGCAAGCGCGTCTCAAGCCAATCTATGGCGTCGCCACGGGTGATCTCGGGGCGCAAGATGGATGCAAGATCAAGGGCTTGGTTGGTACGAGTCAGCCGGTCTGGCTGATCGGGCCAGAGGTAGGCCAACAGGCGCAGCCGGTCGGTCACCGGGTCAAGCGGGTTCAGGTCAACGCCGGCGCGGTCGCGGATATGGGGCGCGGTGGTGGGTGGCAGCGGCCCGTCCCAAGCGGGGGTCAGCGTCAGCGTCGGATCGGCGGGGCCGAAGCGGTGGGTCCCGATCGCCAGCGCGTAGCTGTCCCACAGCAGGTTCAGACCGGCGCTGGCGCCAAGCTCTGACAAGACCAGCGGCAGTCCATGGCGGGCGCTGAGCCAGCGCCCGGCGGCGATCAGGGCGGCAGAACGGCGCACCTCATTGGTCTGCGGCGCGCTCAGCAGCCAGCGGCCGAGGAACGCGGCATTGCGGGGCAGGGCTGCGAGGGCCGCATCGGTCAGGGCTGCGGCCTCACCGGGCGCAAGCGAGGTTTGCCTGGCCGCTTGTCCGGCCCCTGCCTTGGCAAAGGCGGAGGCGAGATCAGGGTCGTCGCCGGTCAACACAAGTGCGTGCAGCCCGCCTGCCAGACGCAGCGCCAACGCGTCGGCGCTGCCGGTCGGGTCGCCCGCCCAGCCCAGTACCTGCGCGCTGATAAGGCTGTCGGGGGTGAGCCTTTCGGCGAGGCCACCCAGCAGAGCTTGAAGAAAGGGCGAACCCATCTGGCCACAGGACGCGGCCTGCGCGCGGAAGGCAGCGCGGACGCGGCCCGCTGTGGCAGGCGGGTTCATCGGAACCGGTCGAGCAGCTTTTGCATCGGGCTGCGCGTGTCTTCCGCCTCGGGCGGCGGAGGGGTGGGTTTCGACAGAGGCTGCGGGGCTTCGGACCTTGTGGTCGACGACCTTGGCGGCGCGGTGCGCAGGGCCACGGCGTTCAGA
>NZ_JANMET010000388.1:0-3525 GCF_031377265.1 Tabrizicola sp.
TCCCGGTTCTGACCATGCGTTCAAAATCGAAATAGTGAATTAACCGGAAGATCCCTAGGAAAAGTCAATGCTACGCCGCCTGCACCCCCACCAGCCCGCCTCCTTCGCCTTCACCCCGGCCAACCTCGCCTGGGCCAAAGCGCAGATCACCAAATATCCCGAAGGCCGTCAGGCCAGCGCCATCATCCCGCTGCTCTGGCGTGCGCAGGAGCAGGAGGGGTGGCTGTCCCGTCCGGCGATCGAACACGTCTCCAGCATGCTGGGGCTGGCGTATATCCGGGGGCTGGAGGTGGCGACGTTCTACTTCATGTTCCAGCTGCAACCCGTTGGGTCTGTTGCGCATCTCCAGATTTGCGGCACCACCAGTTGCATGATCTGTGGCGCGGAGGAGTTGATTGCGGTCTGCAAAGAGATGATTGCCAAGACCCCGCATACGCTGAGTGCAGATGGCAAGTTCAGCTGGGAAGAGGTCGAGTGTCTGGGGGCCTGTGCCAATGCGCCGATGGCCCAGATCGGCAAGGATTACTACGAGGATCTGACGGCAGATGGCCTGCGCGCGCTGATCGGGCGCTTTGCGCTGGGTCAGGTGCCGTTGCCGGGGTCCGAGATCGGGCGCTATGCGGCGGAGCCGTCGGGCGGGCTGACCACGCTGGTCGAGTTCGAAAGCGGGCGGCGGCAGTACAATGCAAGCGTGCAACTGGCCGCCGACCTGAGGGATACCATCAAGCGGATTGATGGCAGCGAGGTGCCGCTGCTGACGCCGTGGCTGGGTAAAGTGGCAGCGGTGCGGCCCGCCAAGGGCGAGGCGGTTGAACCGAAACCGTCCAAGGGCAAGCCCGCCGACGCCAGCGGCGTGACGGTGCAGGAGTCTTCGGCCCAGTCCAAGGGCAAGCCGCGCGTCGACGGCAATGCGCCGAACGCCACTCCGGCGGCAACCCCGGAAGCAAAAGCCATGCCTTCAAGGATTGCTGCGCTGCCTGCAGGCCAGGCGCAAAAGCCCGTGGCATTGACGGCCCCGCGCAAAAGCGGCGCGGATGACCTGACGCTGATCCTGGGGATCGGGCCGAAGCTGGCACTGCTGTGCAACCGCCTCGGCTTTTACCATTTCGACCAGATTGCCGCGTGGAGCGCGGCGGAGATCGCCTGGGTGGACAACAATCTGGAAGGTTTCAAGGGGCGCGTGACCGGTGACAAATGGGTCGTGCAAGCGAAGATTCTGGCGGCGGGAGGGACGGCCGCTGAGGCCGAGGCCGCTGCCAGGGGCTGAACTGCGAGGGAAAGAGGGCCCCGGTCAAGCGGGCTGCATCAACGGGAGTGACACGGAATGCGTAAGGCAGAGAATGTGAATGCGCCTTGGTTGGGCGGTTTCTTGATCGGGGCGGCAGCCGGGCTGGTGGCGTTTGCCGTGGCGGTGGTCGTGGGCAAGTTCGATCTGTTCCCGGCGGCAGCGATTGGCGCGCTGGTCGCGGCAGTGGGCGGGCTGTTTCTGGGCATGCCGTGGGGTGACGCGCGCAAGTCGGTGTTCGATGCCAAGCCGGATGCAATGCCTGCAGCCAAGGTGGCCGTCGCGGCCAACCCGGTCGAGAGCAAACCGGTCAAGGACAAACCGGTCGGGGCCGCAGCGATGGTGCAGCCCGCTGCCGTGATGTCTGCCCCCGTCGCGAAGGCCACGGCACCCGCCGCGCCAAAGGCGAAGGCCGCGCCCAAAGCGAAGGCTCTGGCTGCGACGAAACCAAAGCCGGCTGCA
Source organism: Tabrizicola sp. (assembly GCF_031377265.1). Classification (GTDB taxonomy): domain Bacteria; phylum Pseudomonadota; class Alphaproteobacteria; order Rhodobacterales; family Rhodobacteraceae; genus JAUYQR01. The sequence continues at coordinate 1,748 of NZ_JANMET010000388.1, forward strand.
AAGCCCAAGGTCGCCAAGCCAGCTGGGCTTGTCCGCCTGAAGGGGCCGCGCAAGGGGGGCGCGGACGACCTGAAGGAGATCGAGGGTATCGGTCCGGCACTGGAAAAGCTGGTGAACGAAATGGGCTTTTACCATTTTGATCAGATTGCCGGTTGGTCGGATGCCGACGTGGCGCTGGTCGATGCCGAAATGAAGACGTTCAAGGGCCGCATTACCCGCGACAAATGGGTGGCGCAGGCCAAGATCATCGTGGCTGACGGGCTGGATGCCTTCCGCATCCGGGCCAAGACGAACGATTACTGAGGAAAGCTATGGCGCGCCCTGATCCAGACGCAGTGAAGCAGGCGGCGCAGACGCGTCTGGTTGCCTTTGTCATCGCTGGGACCATGATCCTGTGGATGGGCGCGCAGTGGCTTGGAAGCAGGATGGGCTGGGACGCCCGCTATGTGTTCCTGTTGGACTTTGCTGCTTTGGCCGCGTTCTTCTGGGCGATGGTCGTGACATATCAGATCTGGCGGCGACGCCGGGGTTAAGAAGAGGCAAGGGATGCTCAAGGATCAGGACCGCATTTTCACCAACCTTTACGGGATGCATGACCGCAGCCTGAAGGGCGCGATGAAGCGCGGGCATTGGAACGGCACGGCCGAGATCATCCAGCGCGGGCGCGACACGCTGATCGAGCAGGTCAAGGCCAGCGGTCTGCGCGGGCGCGGCGGGGCGGGGTTCCCGACCGGCCTGAAGTGGAGCTTCATGCCCAAGCAGTCGGATGGGCGGCCAAGCTATCTGGTGATCAATGCCGACGAGAGCGAACCCGGCACCTGCAAAGACCGCGAGATCATGCGGCACGATCCGCATACGCTGATCGAAGGGGCGCTGATTGCCTCTTTCGCGATGAATGCCAATGCCTGCTACATCTACATTCGTGGCGAATACATCCGCGAGCGCGAGGTTCTGCAGGCGGCGATTGACGAATGCTATGACGCGGGGCTGCTGGGCAAGAACGCTGCGAAATCCGGTTGGGATTTCGACTGCTACCTGCACCACGGCGCTGGCGCCTATATCTGCGGCGAGGAAACCGCGCTGCTGGAAAGCCTTGAGGGCAAGAAGGGCATGCCGCGGATGAAGCCGCCGTTCCCGGCGGGCAGTGGCCTTTACGGCTGCCCGACCACGGTGAACAACGTCGAATCCATCGCGGTGGTGCCAACGATCCTGCGGCGCGGGCCGGAATGGTTTGCCTCGTTCGGGCGGCCGAACAACACCGGGACCAAGCTCTTTGGCATTTCGGGGCATGTGATGCAGCCCTGCGTCGTCGAAGAGGCGATGTCGATCCCGCTGAAGGAGTTGCTGGAGCGGCATTGCGGCGGCGTGCGCGGCGGCTGGAAGAACATCAAGGCGGTGATCCCGGGCGGATCGTCGGTGCCCTTGCTTACGCAGGCGCAGTGCGACGATGCAATCATGGATTTCGACTGGCTGCGCGAGCAACGCTCGGGTCTGGGCACGGCGGCGGTGATCGTGATGGACCAGTCGACCGACGTCATCAAGGCGATCTGGCGGCTGTCGAAGTTCTACAAGCATGAGTCCTGCGGCCAGTGCACGCCGTGCCGCGAGGGCACCGGCTGGATGATGCGGGTGATGGACCGACTGGTGCGCGGCGAGGCGGAGGTCGAAGAAATCGACATGCTGATCAGCGTGACCAAGCAGGTCGAGGGGCACACGATCTGCGCCCTTGGCGACGCGGCGGCCTGGCCGATTCAGGGCCTGGTGCGGGCGTTCCGCGA
>NZ_JANMET010000006.1:0-15970 GCF_031377265.1 Tabrizicola sp.
TCCGCGTCTACGCCGAGGCGATTGCGGCCACCGTGCGCGACTGGGTGCCGCTGGCCTATGCGGCGTTTGAGGACTACCGGATGGGCGGGGTGACCCTCTCGGCGAAAGCGATTGCGGTGGTTAAGAGAATGTTAACGGGCGAGGTGGTAACGCAGGAGACCTCCGGCATGTCGAAGGGTGAGTGGCGGGAGTTTGAGGGGGTTTTGGGGTGAGTGATGTCCAGACCTGAAGCCGCACATTTCCTTGCTTCCTACCATAATTTGGAAGACGCTAAGTTCGCAATACAGAGTACTGTGAATGCAGGAATCGGTAGGGACTTATCGGGTCGCCAGCTCCGCGTCTCGTATCTGCTACTTAAACTTCTAGCGCATATCGATTCTCTCTTGAACATTATACAGAACCATTTCCAGTATAGGATCGATCAGTCGAAGCGGTTTAAGTGGCGAAAGACGCGATTTTATCCGTTCGATCATTACTCAATTTGCTCCTTGGGGAGAGTATGTTTCGATGCAGCGTTAATGCTGCACTATGTCTCAGAACCAAAACTGAATATAAATGAATGGAATTTGCGGAGAAAGGTTTTATATCTCCACGATATTTCGAATAGGCATCGATTTATGAAGTTCGCAAAGAAGATCGAAAATAGCAGCGATGAAGAAAAGACTGATGATAAATGGATTATTGATGGACTCGTTTCTGATATTTCGATGCACCTAAGGGATTTGGGACGAGACCCTGACCCAAAATACACGAGCGGCCAGGTGGTTTATGTTGATGGGGCAAGAGGGGCGGTTCGAGAAGCGGGCTGGGATGTCAACGAATGTGAGTTTCAGCAAGCCTACTTGTCAAACTTTGTGCACACGCACCCTGTGAGTTACATGCGTGCAACAGAGCATGCAATCAGCTTTGAAAACCCAAGTCCAGCGCAATATGCAGCAGCACTGGTTGCAGTTTCCACTTCAGTTAAGACCGCCCTAAGCTCTAATGAAAGGTGCCAGAGTTTTCTTAAAAGAAATGGTGACAAACTCGCCGGCTACTTCGATAAGGAAGGCATGCAGATTGGCTCCAGTGGGAATCTGTAGAAGCGTAGGGTGGGTGCCAACCCACCACCCCCAGCCCTCGCAAGCGTGCTCGGGCGTTCGCGGCTGAAAACAGTCCACTGGACTGTTTTCGCCCCGCGCCAAAGGCGCGGGGCCGCCGCTCACCCCCCCGTCTCCACCCGGATCATCCTGACCTGATCCGCCGTCAGATACCCCGTCACCGGCTCGCCCTCATCGCCCTGCCACTCGCCGATCGCGCGGCGGGTGCCCGGTCCGAAATAGCCGTCGGTGCGCAAGGGATTGTAGCCCAGCCGCGTCAGGCGGCGCTGCAGGTCGGCCTTTTCATTCGTTGACAGGCCCAGCAGGCTTTCTTCCAGTGCGGCGGAATTGCCGTCATCGGGCGCCGGGGTCACGCTGCCTGCCTGAGTGCCGATCAGCTTGACCTGTGCCGCCGTCACATAGCCGGTCTGGCTCTGCCGGTTCGCCCGCTGCCAGGCCGAGATTGCCGCCCGCGTCCGGCTGCCCCACAACCCGTCAGCCACACCCGCATCATAGCCGATCTTCGTCAACTGGCGCTGGATGTTGGTGCGCTGGGTGCGGGTCAGGCCAAGCGACGCCTCCACCTGTGCCGCCGAAAGGTTGCCCGGCGGGGTTTCATCATCGGGCGGGGTCACCACCACGCCACCCACCAGCGCGCGCAGTTGCGCCCCGGTCAGATAGCCGGTCGCCGTCTCGCCCTCATCCCGCTGCCAGGTGGCAATGGCGTTGCGGGTGTTGCGGCCCCAGGTGCCATCGGCGCCATAGGTGTTGTAGCCCAGCCGCGTCAACCGGCGCTGCACCGCGATGCGTTGCGAATAGGTGATGCCCAGCCGCGCCTCGGCCTGCGCTGCAGCGGCGGTGGACCCTTCGACCGGCACGCCAAGCCGTGCCAGCGCCTGCTCGGCATTGGTGCGGTACTTGCCCTTCGGGAACTTGGCCAGATAGCCGCGATAAGCGCTGGCCGTGTTGGCCTCCTGCGCCGCAATATAGGCGTTACGGTCCAGCTCCTGCTGGATCAGGCCTTGGGCCAATCCGCCAAGCAAGTCCTCGAAGTCGCTTTGCGCAGCGACCGGGGTGGTCAGGCCAAGGCTGGCCGCCAGAATCAGCGGCAAAGTGAAAGACCGCATGGGGCATCCTTTCAGGTAGGGGGCGGCCATGGGCGGCCGCTAACCTGATACAACGCGCAGCCCCGGGTTTGGTTGCATCTGCGCCGCCATCGCCCGTTGCTCTGGTCCGGTCATCATTTCAGATTACCTTTGTACAAAGGAGCCCCACCATGCAAATCGCCACCCTTTACGTCACCACCGCCACCGTCTTCCTGATCCTCGACGGGTTGATGCTGACCTTTGTGATGAAACCCCTGTTCACCCGCCACATCGGTGCGTGGCTGATCGAACCGATCCGCTACGTGCCTGCGGGCCTGTTTTATGCGGCCTATGTCGCCGGGCTGATCTACCTCGTCAGCCTGCCCGCCCTGAAAACCGGTGCGCCCATCGTGATCCCCGCAGCGATCATCGGTGCCATGGCCTATGGCACCTACGAATTCACCAGCTACGCGATCCTGCGCGACTGGCACTGGCAGATGGTCGCCACAGATTTCCTCTGGGGCACGGTCCTCACCGCCTTTTCCGCCTGGGCCGGGGTGACGCTCACCCGGATGATCACCGCCTGACCAAAGCCGGATGCCCTTGCGGCCCCGGCGCAAAGTGTTAACAATCCCCTAAAGCCGCTACCCTAACCCGTTGATTTTACTGACCCCGAAACCTTGTCCACGCGTGGACACCCCCCGGACAGACCCATGATCCTCTACGGCATCCCCACCTGCGACACCTGCAAGAAGGCCCTGAAAACCCTGCAAGCCGCGGGCCGCGACGTCACCTTCCGCGACGTCCGCGCCCAGCCCCTGACCCTGCCCGAGATCGAGGCCATCACCCACGAATTCGGCGACAGGGCCGTGAACAAACAGTCCACCACCTACCGCGCCTTCAACGATTTCCTGAAAGCCTCCGACACCGAGGCGCAAATAGCCGCCCAGCCAACCGTCCTGAAACGGCCGATCATCCAGGACGGCACCACCTGGTACCTCGGCTGGGACGAAGGCGTCGAGGCCGCGCTGACCTAAAGCAGCCGCAGATCGCCCGCAGACTCTTTCCCGTCGCGGCCCGACTGCAGCTCGTAGCCGATCTTCTGGTTGTCGTTCAGCCCCTTCAACCCGGCGCGCTCCACCGCCGAGATGTGCACAAACACATCCTTGCCCCCATTGTCAGGCGCAATAAACCCATAACCCTTGGTCGAGTTGAACCACTTCACGGTGCCTGTCGGCATGCCGCATCTCCTCTCAGTACCCCCCCGCGGCGCCATTGCCACGAGCCGTGCAATCAGGACTTCCAGGGCCTTCGTTCCGAGAGGCGATCAGGAATTCTGTCGTCACTGCCCAAATGATGCCAATGATTCGCCGAAAATCAAGCAGGAAGGCCGTTCAGGGCGCGCGCGAGCACCCGATCCGCCGAAATCGGCCCGGCGCCCTTCAGGATCAGCACCAGAAACAGCAGCACCCAGAACGCCCGCTGGTCAAGGATCAGCGCGTCTGGCACCCGGTCGAACCACGCGCCAACCGTCTCTGGGCCAGCGAGATGGCCGAAAACATCGGTCAAGCTTTGCATCAGGATGAAGCCGATCATGCCAAGTGCGGCCAGACGGGTGAACAGGCCCACAACGATCAGCGCCGGCAGCACAAACTCCGCCCAGGTACCGGCCAGAACCACCAGCCACGGCCAAAGGCCGAGCTGGCTCGCGTCGTAGCCTGCCGTCTCGAAAAGCCGTGGGAATATCTGCGCATAGGCCCCGACCGATGGCGAGAAAATCCCGTCACCCAGTTTGGTCACCGCGGACGCCCAGAAGTAGCCCAGCAGAACCCCGGCAAATACCAGCCTTGCGGCGGTGGGCAGCATCCAGTCGCCCATGCGATCAGATACCGCCGCCGTTTGGCGGTAGAAAGTCATCAGTCTGTTCATCAGAAAACTCCCAAAATCGCTTTGCCGGGGATCAGCAGACCCAGCACGCCTGCAAGGTCCAGCGCCTCCCCAGCGTCTTCGATGCTTTCGCCGAAGGTCTTTCCTGCCTGCAGTCCGGCAAGAAACACGGCGCCCCCCGCAGGCAGCAGATGCGGGCGCGGATCGAACGCCGCGCGCAGCACCACGACATCCTGCGCTTCAGCTTTTGGCGCGGGGCCGCCGTCCGTGTTTGCAGCCCAGATCGCGTACAGCGGCCAGGGCGAGCGGACCAGCCGCAGCGACGGCGCGAGGCTTACCCGCAGATCCGCCAGATCTTCACCCAATAGGCGCTGAAACTCCGCATCCGGCAGCGGCGTGCTGTCGGCGGCATGATAGCTTTCCCGGATCGCCTGATCCAGCCGCGCCACGTCCGGCAGGTAGCCAAGATGCGCCACCGGCAGAAAAGTCGCCAGAAAGTCTGGAAATTCAGCGCCATACAGCATCAGCATCCGTGACTTCGGCGGATGCGCGCGCAGAAAGACCACGGCCATCGCGCCAAAGAACTCTTCGCCCACAAGCTTGCGAAGCGTGGGAAAGGCCGCTTCCAGAACCTCGCGCAGCGATGAGGCGACGTTGTTGCGGTAAACCGAAAACCGCTTTGGCGCAGGCCGCCCTTGCGGATCGACGATGCCATCGGGAACGGCGGCGTCAGGGTTCAACAGGGCTTGTGCAAAGGCGGCCTGGGTCATCTGACCTGCTCCAGCACAGCGGCCGCACGGGCAGCTTCGGCCGCCAGCACCGGCCACGCTGGCACATCGTTGTCCCATTCGATCAGCGTCGGGCGCGGCCCGCCCAGCGCAATCACCTGCGCGTAAAGTGCCCAGACCGGATCGACGACCTCAGTCCCATGACTGTCGATCAGCAAAGGATTGCCGTTGTCGTCCGCGTCGACATGGTGGCCGCCCAGATGGATCTCGCCCACATGCTGCAACGGAAAGGCCTGCACATAGCCGAGCGGGTCATAGTTCTGATTGGTGCCAGAGACATAGACGTTGTTTACATCCAGCAGCAACCCGCATCCGCTGCGCTGCGCGATCTCGGACAGGAAGTCCACCTCGGCCATCGTCGTCTCGGCAAAGGCCACATAGGTGGAGGGGTTTTCCAACAGCATCCGCCGGCCCAGTACCTCTTGCACCTCATCGATATGCGCCACGACGCGGGACAGGGTCGCCTCAGTGTAGGGCAGCGGCAGCAGGTCATTCAGGAACGATCCCTCATGCGTCGACCATGCCAGATGTTCGGAAAAACTGGCCGGGTTCAGCCAGCCGCACAGGTGTTTCAGCCGCGCCAGATGATCGGCATCCAGCCGCCCTTCGCCACCGATCGAAAGCCCCACGCCATGTACCGAAATTGGAAAACGTTCTGCCAGATGGCGCAGTTGCGCCAGCGGGCGACCGCCTTCGCCCATGTAGTTTTCTGCATGGATCTCCAGCCAGCCCACGGGGGCGGGTGCTGCAAGCAGGTCGGCAAAATGCTGCGGCTTGTAGCCAACGCCGGGGCGGGGCGGCAGGGAAAGCTGGGTCTGATCTAGCATGTTGGCCTCCGTCGTGAATGCGCCCTCCCGGTGCAAGGTCCGGAAGGGCGGAGAGCGTTTCCTGCTGATCAGCCAGCCATGTCGCGGTCAAGCGCCTCCATCGAGCCCATGCGGCCGTCCGGCAGTTCCATCGTGGCGCAGGTGCCAGCCGGAACCAGCGTCCAGGCGTTGCCCTGATAGTCAACCTTCGAGGTGCCAGCGCAGGTGGTGCCTTCACCGGCCTTGCAGTCATTTTTGCCAGCCAGGGCCACGCCAAAGCACTTTTCCATAGCGTCCTCAGCATGCGCAGGAACCGAGAACTGAGCCGACAGAGCAGCTGCCAGAGCACCGGCGATGACCAGCGAATTGGATTTGTAAGACATATGTTGATCCCTTTGGTTGATGGTTATCGCGTCACTTGCGATGCCATAGGAATAGGGTGACGGTACGTTCACAAGCGACACACGGATCTGTGCAACACAGCCCTGTGACCACATGGGTGCCCCACAGCATTCGCATAAATTCAAGAAGCGCCGGGACTGGCCCGGCGCCTTTCGTTATATTTCATAGCCTTGTGTCAGTGCCCGGCGGGGGGCAGCGCCGCAAATCCAAATTCGGCCACGGCGGCATCAAGGCTGATAACCTCGGTTCTTGTTTCACCCAAACGGCGAACTGAAACAGTCCGGCTCTCCACTTCCTGCATCCCCACAGCCAGGATCACGGGAACTTTGCCGACCGAGTGTTCGCGGACCTTGTAGTTGATCTTTTCGTTGCGCACGTCCGCCTCGGCCCGCACACCCGCGCGGCGCAGTGCAGCGACAGCTTCATGCACCAGCCCGTCGGCATCCGACACGATGGAAGCCACCACAACCTGCCGCGGCGCCAGCCAGAACGGCAGCTTGCCCGCGTAGTTTTCCAAAAGGATGCCGATGAACCGCTCGAACGACCCAAGGATCGCGCGATGCAGCATGTAGGGGCGGTGCTTCTGACCATCCTCGCCAACATATTCGGCACCCAGCCGGTCAGGCAGGTTCGGGTCAACCTGGAACGTCCCGAGCTGCCATTTGCGCCCGATCGCATCGGTCAGCTTGAAGTCCAGCTTTGGTCCATAGAACGCACCTTCGCCCGGATCGACCACATAGGGGACACCCGCCCCCTTGATCGCAGCCTCGAGCATACCCTCGACCTTGTCCCATGTCGCATCGTCCCCGATACGCACATCCGGGCGGGTCGAGAACATGATCTCGAACTGGTCAAAACCAAGGTCCTTGTAGACGCTGGCCAAAAGCTTGATGAAGCTTTCGCATTCCGCACCGATCTGGTCTTCCGTGCAGAAGATATGCGCGTCGTCTTGCGTGAAGCCGCGCACCCGCATCAGCCCATGCATCGAGCCTGAAGATTCATACCGGTGGCAGGACCCGAACTCTGCCAGTCTTAGCGGCAGGTCGCGGTAGCTTTTCAAGCCCTGATTATACACCTGTACATGGCAGGGGCAGTTCATCGGTTTCAGTGCGTTGATGCGTTTTTCCTTCGCACCTTCTTCGTCGACCTCCACCAGAAACATGTTCTCGCGGTAGGCTTCCCAATGCCCCGACCGCTCCCACAGCACCCGGTCCACCACTTGCGGCGTGCGGATTTCCTTGTAGCCCGCCGCGCGCTGCCGCCCACGCATGTAATCTTCCAGCTGGCGATAGATCGTCCAGCCGTTCGGGTGCCAGAATACCATGCCCGGCGCTTCTTCCTGCAAATGGAACAGCTCCATCTCGCGGCCAAGCTTGCGGTGGTCGCGTTTGGCGGCCTCCTCCAGCATGGTCATGTGGGCCTTGAGATCCTCGCGGTTCTTGAACGCCACACCATAGATGCGCTGCAGCATCGGGCGGCTGGCATCGCCCAGCCAATAGGCCCCCGCTACATGCGTCAGCTTGAAGGCGTCCGCCGGAACCTGCCCCGTATGCTGCAAGTGCGGCCCCCGGCACAGGTCCTGCCAGGTGCCGTGCCAATACATCCGCAGGTCCTGATCTTCCGGAATGCGGTCGATCAGCTCCAGCTTGAACGGCTCGTGGCGACCCCGGTAATACTCCACCGCCCGCGCGCGCTCCCACACCTCGGTCCGCACTGGTTCGCGGGCGTTGATGATCTGCTTCATCCGCGCCTCTATCTGGCCGAGGTCCTCCGGCGAGAATGGCTCTTCCCGGTCGAAGTCATAAAACCAGCCGTAATCGCGCACCGGGCCGATGGTCACCTTCACGTCCGGCCAGATTTCCTGCACCGCGCGCGCCATGATATGGGCGCAGTCGTGGCGGATCAGTTCCAGCGCCTGCGCGTCATCGGCCAGCGTGTGAATGGCAATCGTGGCATCGCCAGCAATCGGCCAGGCCAGATCCCAATGCGCGCCGTTCACGCTTGCGGAGATCGCCTTTTTCGCCAGTCCCGGCGCAATCGAGGCCGCCACTTCGGCAGGCGTCACGCCTGCCGCATAGTCGCGTCGGTTGCCGTCGGGGAATGTCAGGGAAATCGTGGACATCGCGGTCCTCCTCGTCATTTTGGCGCCTACGAAACGCCCGGTTGCGGGTTATGTCGGCGCGTTTCTTGCCTTGGGCGAGGGGCATTGTCAACCGAAAGGCGGTTCCTTGCGCGTGGTCGCGGGGCGGGCTGCCCTGACCGTCGCCGCGCTGCTATACGGGGGGCATGACAACATTCATCACCACACCGCAAGGCCGCCACATCGCCTATTCCCGAACTCCCGGAAAGGAGCCGGGAATTGTGTTCCTTGGCGGTTTCAAATCCGACATGACCGGGTCAAAGGCCATGCACCTGCAAGCCTGGGCCGAAAGCAACGGCCGCGCCTTTGTGCGGTTTGATTACTCCGGTCATGGCCGCTCGCACGGGGAATTCACTGATGGCGCGATCACCGACTGGTTCGAGGACGCGCGCGCCCTGATCGAAGTGCTGACCGAAGGCCCGCAAATCCTGGTCGGCTCGTCCATGGGCGGCTGGATTGCGCTGCTGCTGGCCCGCGTGTTGCCAGAAAGGGTCTGTGGCCTTGTCGGCATCGCCTCGGCACCAGACTTTACCGAAACCATCTGGGAAACCGAATTCTCGACGGCAGATCGCGCCCGTCTGCTGGCCGAAGGGCAGGTGGAGCGGCCCTCGGCCTATTCCGCTGATCCATACGTTATCACCCAACGCCTGATCGAAGATGGTCGCCGGAATCTGGTGCTGGACACCCCGCTGTCGCTGCCGTTTCCGGTGCGCCTGCTGCAGGGCAGTGCCGACCCTGACGTACCGGTTGCGCGGGCCATGGCGTTGTTCGACCACGCAACCGGTCCGGATATTCGCCTGACTCTGGTCAAAGATGCAGATCACCGCTTTTCAACCCCGGCGTGTCTGGGCATGATCACAGACATGCTGGAAGACATCCTAAGGGGACGTGCTGATGCCGCTGGCCGCTAGGGCTAAGACCGCGATCTGTTCTTGTGCGACCCGTTCTTGTGCGACCCGTTCTTGCGCAACATGTCTGCGGTGACCGATCCGCTGGTCGTCATCCCCGGCTTCATGGCCGATGCACGGTCGTTCTTGCCACAACTGGTGCAGCTTGGGGCCAGCCGCCTGATTGTGCTGATCCTGCCGACGCAGGGCGAAAGCGTGGAACAGATCAGCAAGGCGGCTCTGCCCATGCTGCCGCCTAAATTTGCCTTGCTGGGGCATGGTTTGGGTGGCGCTGTGGCGATAGACATCCTGCGTCGGATGCCAAATGCCGTGGCCCGGATCGCCTTGATCGCGACCGACCCGTTGACCGAACCGCCGCAAACCGCCGCGGCGCGTGAAATCCAGGTGGTGGCCGCCAAGTCGGGCAAGCTGGCCGAAGCAATGACGCATGAAATCCCGCTGACCGCCCTCGCCGAAACCCAGTGGCGCGAGGATGTCATGGCTTTGGTGCAGGATATGGCCGCTGGCCTTGGCCCCGATCAGTTTCAGCGCCAGTCGCGCGCCCTGCAGCGCCGCCCGGACCAGCAAAAAACCTTGCGCAGTTCCAAGGTGCCTGCCCTCATTCTGGCCGGGGCGGCAGACACGATAGTACCTGTCCGCCGGGCCGAATTTCTGGCCGGTCTGATGCCTTCTGCGCGCCTGCACGTGATCGAAGCTGCAGGTCATCTGCCGCAGTTGGAGCAGCCTGAAGCCGTCTCAAAGGTCTTGGCAGAGTTTCTGGCCGGCCCGTTGTTACTGCGATGAGGCGAGGCTGATCTTGGCCTTCTTGCCAGCCGTGCCGGAATTCGCGTCGATGAAGTTCAGCACCAGTGGGCGGATGTTCAGACGCCAGCTTTTTCCGGCAAAGATGCCGTAATGACCTGCGCCCGGCTCCAGATGTTGTGCCTTCTTGTCCTCCGGCAGCCCGGTCAACAGCTTTAGCGCGGCCACACACTGGCCCGGCGCGCTGATATCGTCATTCGCGCCTTCAACGGTCATCACCGCAACCTTGGTGATCGCCCCAAGATCAACCGGCTTGCCCGCCACGACGAAACTGTTGGTGGCAATCTCGCGGTTCTTGAAGATCCGCTCTACGGTCGACAGATAGAATTCGGCCGTCATATCCATCACCGACAGATATTCGTCGTAGAACCGGTTGTGGGCGTCAAAGTCGCTGGCCTCGCCGCGCGACACCCGGAAGATCTGTTCTGTAAAGGCCTTGTTGTGGCGCTCGGCATTCATCGCGATAAAGCTTTGCAGCTGCAAAAGCCCCGGATAGACCATCCGACCCGCGCCCTTGTGCTGAAACCCGACGCGCTGGATCGCCATATGTTCCAGCTGGCCCATCGTCACGCGGCGGCCAAAATCGGTCACTTCGGTTGCGGCGGCATCGGGGTCAACCGGACCGCCGATCAGCGTCAGGCTGCGCGGCTGGGCATTCGGATCTTCGCCCGCCAGATAGGCGGTTGCGGCAAGCGTCAGCGGCACTGGCTGACAGACCGCGATCACATGCGTGTCCGGCCCCATCGCGCGGATGAATTCCGCCAGATACAGCGTGTAATCCTCGATGTCGAATTTTCCCGCGCTGACCGGAATGTCACGCGCATTGTGCCAATCGGTCACAAACACGTCGGCATCCGGCAGCAAGCTTGCGACAGTTGACCTTAGCAGCGTTGCATAATGCCCCGACATCGGCGCCACCAGCAGCACCCTGCGCGCCATCGGCGCACGGCGGCGCACGTGAAACTGCACCAGGTCGCCGAACGGCTTTTCCACCACCTGCAGCACGTCCACCAGATGGTCCTGCCCGTCCGGCCCCACGATCGACCGGATGCCCCAATCCGGTTTCGCCACCATCCGGCTGAAGGTCCGCTCCGTCACCTCGCCCCATGCGGCCATCAATGGCAGCATCGGGTTCATCGACATTGCGAACGCCGGATAGGACGCCATGGCCCGTGCCGTCGCGCCCAACCACTCATTGGTGTTGCGCGCGCTTTCCATCAGGTCATAGGTGAACATATACTTCATCACGTCTCCTTGCCCGGGGCGGGCGTCCGGCGCATAACTTGCCAATGGTCAGGCAACGAAATGCTGCATAGCGGCGAAGATAGGGTGGAAACGTTAGCATGACAACAGAAGACCGCACCCCCGACCCAACATCTGCCGAAGCCGAGGCACGAACCACACGCCTCAACGCCAACCTTGCAAAGGTTGACGAGCTGTCAAAACGCCTGACCGCAGCCCTTACGCACCGGCGTCAGGCCGACCCGGCGCTGGCCGGCCCCGCGCCGGATGTCTACATGAAAGCCGCCGCCGCCTATCTGGCCGAGATGATGCAAAACCCCGCCCGGGTGGTGGAACATCAGGTCAGCTATTGGGGCAAGACCCTGAAGCATTACGTCGAGGCGCAGCAAACGCTTGCAAAGGGCGAATTCAAGGCCCCGCCCGACCCCGGCCCGACCGACCGGCGTTTTCAGAACCCGCTGTGGGAAACCCACCCGTTCTTCAACTACCTCAAGCAGCAATACCTGCTGAACTCCGAAGCGATCTCAACTGCCGTGGGCGACATGGAGGCGCTGGATGATGCGGACAAGCGACGCGTGGAATACTTCACCCGCCAGATCGTCGATATGTTCTCGCCGACCAATTTCCTCGGCACCAACCCCGATGCGCTGGAAAAGGCCGTGGCCACCGATGGCGAAAGCCTGGTGCAGGGCCTCGAAAACCTGGTGCGCGACATCGAGGGCAATCAGGGCGATCTGGTGGTCACGCTGGCCGACAAAGCCGCCTTCCAGGTGGGCGAAAACCTTGCCACCACCCCGGGTGAGGTTGTCTACCGCAACCGGATGCTGGAACTGATCCAGTACACGCCGACCACTGAAACCGTCCACAAGACGCCATTGCTGATCTTTCCGCCATGGATCAACAAGTTCTACATCATGGACCTGAAGCCGCAGAATTCGCTGATCAAGTGGATCGTCGATCAAGGCTTCACGCTGTTCGTCGTGTCCTGGGTCAACCCCGATGCGACCTATGCCGGCACCAGCCTTGACGACTACATCCGCGAAGGCTTCTTGCGCGCGATGGCTGAAGTGCGCCGCATCACCGGCGAGCCGCAGATCAACGCGATCGGCTATTGTATCGCTGGCACCACGCTGGGCCTGACACTGGCGCATCTGCAAAAAGCCGGGGATCACAGCGTCAATTCCGCTACTTTCTTCACCACCCTGGCCGATTTCTCCGACCCCGGCGAGGTGGGCGTGTTCCTTAACAACGACTTCGTCGATGGCATCGAACGCCAGACCGCCGTTGACGGCATTCTGTCCAAAGTCTTCATGTCGCGCACCTTCAGCTTCCTGCGCTCCAACGACCTTATCTACTCGCCGGCGATCAAAAGCTACATGATGGGCGAGGCCCCGCCCGCCTTCGATCTCCTGTACTGGAACGGCGATGGCACCAACCTGCCCGCCAGGATGGCCCTCGAATACCTGCGCGGTCTGTGTCAGGGCGACGGCTTTGCGCTTGGCACCTTCCCGGTGTTCGGCAATCCGGTCAGTCTGCATGACATCAAGCTGCCCATGTGCGCCATCGCCTGTGAAACCGACCACATCGCCCATTGGCGCGGCAGCTTTAACAGTGTTCGGCAGATGGGGTCTGACGACAAGACCTTCATCCTGTCGGAAAGCGGCCACATCGCCGGAATCATCAACCCGCCGTCAAAAAACAAATACGGCCACTACACCAACGATGGCCCGGTGTCGGGAGAGCCCGAGGCTTGGCTGAAGGGCGCTACCTTTCATAAAGGCAGTTGGTGGCCGCGCTGGAAAGACTGGCTCGCCGCCCGCTCGGGCCCGCAAGTGAAAGCCCGTGTTCCAACTGATTCTCTGTGCCCTGCACCGGGCACTTATGTGTCCGCCACCCGGCAGGACTGACATTTCAGCGGCTTTACGATGGGTTATGCGATCGCGGCCAGATTTACGCTGCGTTGCAGAAAGCCCCTTGAAATGCTGCGCTGCAGCATGTATATGTCTTGCATCAAATCCCGGCCGATACCCGGACATGCAGGAGCATATGAAATGACCAAGACCCCAGATTTTGCCAAGACCATGCAAGACATGATGGCTTCGTTCCCGGTTGACGCTTCGGCCTTCCAGAACGCATTCAAGACCCAGGCTGCTTTCGCAGAGAAATTCTCGAAGGTCGCACTGGAAGCCGCTGAAAAGTCCACCGAGATCACCTCGAAGTGGGCAAAGGACTCCATCGCCAAGCTTTCGGACGTGTCCAAAGCCAAAGCCGAGCCGACCGATTACACCAAATCGGTAACTGACTTCGCTTCGGCAGCCGCTGAAATGGCTTCGGAAAACATGGCAGCTTTCGCTGAAGTTGCGAAAAAAGTGCAGATGGAAACCGTCGAGCTGATGTTGGCTGCCGGCAAGGACATGTCGGAAGACGCGACCGCCGCTGTCAAGAAGGCCACCGCCGAAGTGACGACCGCTGCCAAGAAAGCCGCAGCCGCTGCAAAGTAATCCCTTCGGGGAAGCGCTGCCTTCTCCTCCAAAGGGCCGCGCTGACAGGGCGGGCACGGGTTTACCCCCGTGCCCGCCCTTTCTTTTTCTGCGGCCCTGCCATAAGCTTCTCTGCAAGCGCATAAAACCAAGGGGGCCCAGATGGCCGACACTGCCAAGCCGCTGCTGATCAAGCGCTATGCCAGCCGCCGCCTGTACAACACCGAAACCTCCGATTACGTGACGCTGGAAGACATTGCCGGCTTCATCCGCACTGGCCGCGAAGTGCAGATCGTCGATCTGAAATCCGGCGATGATCTGACACGCCAATACTTGCTGCAGATCGTGGCGGAACACGAATCCAAAGGCGAAAGCGTGCTGCCCGTCGATGTGCTGACCGACCTCGTACGCAGTTACACCAGCGGCGTGCAGTCGATCGTGCCGCAGTTCCTCGCCTCATCGTTCGAGATGCTGCGCGAAAGCCAGACCAAGATGATGGAAAACCTGACCACCTTCCCAAACCCGATGGCCGCGGTCCCGGGGTTCGACGCGATCCGCAAACAGCAAGAGGCGTTCCTCAAGACCATGCTTGGCGGCATGCCTGCGTGGAGCGGCTCTGGCCCCGCCCGCGAAGAAGAAGCCGCCACCAGCTCCGACGACATTGCTGACATCAAGAAGCAGCTTGCCGAACTTCAGCAAAAGCTCTCCCGTCTTTGACCGATGGCTGAACCGGAGGGCCGTGTCACACTCTGGGGGATCGAGGTCTTCCTGTCGGCGGCGGATGAGGGTGCTATTTCTGCTGCAGCCCGACGTCTTGGCGTCAGCCCCTCTGCCGTAAGCCAACAGTTATCCGGGCTGGAAGCAGCCCTTGGCACCCAGCTTCTCGACCGTTCCGCCCGGCCAATGCGGATGACCACGGCGGGGACGATCTTTCGCCGCCACGCCCAGATGATCCTGAACTCCGCCGCCGAGGCCAAGGCCGAACTTGCGATGGCCGACCTCGCGGGGCTGACCACCCTGCGGCTCGGGATGATCGAGGATTTCGACAGCGATGTTACCCCGCGCCTGCTGACACGGCTGGCGCAGGATCTGCGCGGCTGCCGCTTCCTGCTGGAAACCGGGGCCAGCCACCGCTTGCTTGATCAGCTGGAAACCCGCGCGCTCGACATTGTGGTCGCCGCCGATTTCGGGGCGGAGCTTGCGGGCGATGCTGACTGGCGCGAGGTTCACCCCCTGCTCAGCGAACCCTTCGTTGCCGTGACGCCCCCCGGTCGCACGCCCGAAGACCTGCCGCTGATCCAGTACACCGCGCGCCACCTGATGGGCCGCCAGATCGCTGCGCATCTGTCACGCCTCGGGCTGAAACCCGCCCACCGGTTCGAGCTCGACAGCTATCCCGCGATTCTTGCAATGGTTGCAGGCGGCGAAGGCTGGACCATCCTGACCCCGCTCGCCCTGCATCAGGCCCGCGCCTTTCGCGAACAGATCGAGGTTCACCCCCTGCCCTTTGCGCCGCTGGAACGCACCCTGTCACTGTCCACCCGCGCTGGCATTCTGCGCGACATGCCACTGCACATCGCCGGGCATCTGAAAGCCTTGATCGACAGCGAGGTTATCGGCCCGGCACTTGCAAGCTGGCCCTGGCTCAGCCCCAGTCTGCGCGTGCTTTAGGCCTTGGCGTCAAGCGCCGCACCAACCAGCGCATCGGCGATGTAATCCAGTTCTGCCACGGTCAGCCGCGTCGGCAGCCGCACATCGCAGGCCCGCATCAGCATGGCCCGGGTTTGTGGCAGGTCGGGCTGCTCGCCCAGGAACTGCCAGTTCCAGAACGCCCGCGCATTGCCCTCGCTTAACCCGAAGACCTGCACCGACACGCCACGTGCCTTGGCCGCGGCCTGAAAGCCCAGCGCCTCGGCATCGCTCCAGCCTCCGGCCAGATTGAACTGAATCGAATCCGGCGCACGTTCTTCTTGCGCCAAGGGCGGTGGCACGTCCAGCCAAGGCGAACCGTTCAGCCGGCCCGCGACATGATCATGGTTCGCACGCCCCTTCTCCACCCGCTCCGCCACCAGCGGCAGTTGCGGCCGGATCACCGCCGCCGACAGGTTCTGCATCCGCAGATTGTACAACGGCAGCTTGTTTTGCCAGTGCGCGCAGGAATTTGACAGGCCCGGATGCTTTTTCCAATTCGTCTCATACGCGCCCGACATGATGATCGCCCGCGCGGCGATTTCCGGATCGTCAGTGATCAGGATGCCGCCCTCGCCCGCATTCACCAGCTTGTAGGACTGAAAGCTGAAGCAGCCGACCTTGCCCACAGTGCCGATCTTGCGCCCGCCCCAAACGGTGCCC
>NZ_JANMET010000061.1:0-2545 GCF_031377265.1 Tabrizicola sp.
ATCAGTGGTTGGCCAACGGGGCCAGGGCGGGGTCGTCCGCGATGTTGCGATCGCGCTTCATGCGGATCATGTCGGCGATCCGGCCCATTGCCACACCGCGCATCAGCAGGCTGGCCGGCAGAAAGGCCCATGCGGCCATGGCCCAGATCAGCGTCTGCGGCGAGGTCAACGTTGCGGGCGGCAAGCCCGCTGTGCCCAGCGCCACCAGTGTGGGAATGAGGAATGGCAGCAAAAACCCCATGGCAAGATTGAACCGGGCGTCGCGTTCCAGACGGTCGATCACGTCGCCACCGGCTGTGGGTTCGAATGTCGGCAGGTTGACCCAGACGTTGAACGCGCTTTTGGTCGATGGCCAGCCTGCAAGTTTCAACACCACGACAAACACAGCCAACGACAGAATCGACAGGAAGTAAGCCGTCCCCGCCGCAGTTCGCACTTCCATCAGTTCGGCCGCGCTGGCGTTATCGGACATGAGGAACGTCGCAAGGCGCACCGGCGAATACGGGAAATCCAGCGACTGGCCGATCAGAACCCCAACCGCCCGGAACAACCGCGATACGGTGGTCGGATCTTCGCGGTCAGCCACGATGACCGACAGCATGATGATGATCGCCAGCAGCATCAGATAGCGGATGCGGTTGAACGGCGCGCCATCGCGAAATTCAACCAGGCTGGGGTAAACGGCGTTGTATTCGACAAATACCAGCGCCCCGGCGAACAACGCCATCAGGGCGACGATCTGTTTGGTATCGGTGCCGATACCCGGCAGGATCACCGAGGGCATCACGATCAGGATCATCACCAGAAACGCCCGCACCGCCGCCCCGGTGACCCGGTTCAGCCAAGTACGCGCCTGCCCATCAATCGACGGAACGATCCGAAGCTGAAGCTTGGTTCCAAGAAAATTCTGCACGGTTTTGCGGAGCGCCCCAAGTTTTTCCAATTGTGGCCCGGACTCCTCAGGTTTCGCAACTGCCGACCCATCAACACCCAGTATTGTGGCTATTTATGGGACGCCCTGTTGCAGAAATGAATAAACAAATTGCTATTCAACGTCGCAGGCTGCCTGCGATTACAACATGTTGTGGTCCACTCTTGCAGTGGCACATGACGCCCGGAGCGGCTCGCCGAGCCATTGCGAATCGGCAGCCTCTCCGGGCGGGTGGTCGTTTCTCAGGCCCAGGGGCGCAGGGTGGCGGCCTTGGCTTCGTAGGCGTCGATCGAGGCGGCCTTTTCCATCGTCAGTCCGATGTCGTCCAGCCCGTTCAGCAGGCAATGCTTGCGATGGCCATCGACCTCGAAGGCAAAGACCTGGCCATCCGACGCGGTAACGGTTTGGGCGGCCAGATCGACGCTGATCCGGGCGTTGGCACCCTTACGCGCGTCGGCCATCAGGTCGTCGACCACATCCTTCGGCAGCACGATCGGCAGGATGCCGTTCTTGAAGCAGTTGTTGTAGAAGATGTCGGCGAAAGAAGTGGCGATCACGCAGCGGATACCGAAGTCGAGCAGCGCCCAAGGCGCATGTTCGCGCGACGATCCGCAGCCGAAATTGTCGCCCGCCACAAGAATCTCGGCGTGGCGGTAGGCGGGCTGGTTCAGGACGAAATCCGCGATCTCGGCACCGTCTTGAGTATAGCGCATCTCGTCAAACAGGTTCTTGCCAAGGCCGGTGCGGGCGATGGTTTTCAGGAACTGCTTGGGGATGATCATGTCGGTGTCGATGTTAACCAGCGGCATGGGGGCTGCGATGCCAGTGAGGGCGGTGAACTTTTCCATCAGACCATCTCTCCCATCATCGTGCGCACGTCGGTCAGTCTTCCCGTGATTGCCGCCGCCGCTGCCATTGCGGGGGACAGCAGATGCGTCCGGCCCCCGCGCCCCTGACGGCCCTCGAAGTTGCGGTTGGAGGTGGCGGCGCAGCGCTCGCCGGGGGCGAGCTGATCGGGGTTCATTGCCAGGCACATGGAGCAGCCTGCCAGCCGCCATTCGAAACCGGCGTCGATGAAGATTTGCGCAAGGCCTTCTTCCTCGGCCTGCGCCCGCACGAGGCCCGACCCCGGCACCACCATCGCGCGGATGCCGTCTTTCTTTTTCTTGCCCTTCAGGATCGCTGCCGCCGCGCGCAGATCTTCGATCCGACCGTTGGTGCAGGAACCGATGAACACGGTGTCGATCTCGATCTCGCTGAGCCGTTGGCCGGGCTTCAGACCCATGTAGTCCAGCGAGCGTTGCACCGCGTCGACCTTGCCACCGCTGAAATCGGCGGGGTTCGGAACCACGCCGGTGATCGGCAGCACGTCTTCGGGGCTGGTGCCCCAGGTGACGACGGGGGCGATATCTTCGCCCTTGATCGTCACGACCTTGTCGAAATGCGCGCCTTCATCGGTGAAAAGGGTCTTCCAGTAGGCCAGTGCTGCCTCCCACTTGGCACCCTTTGGCGCGTGGGTGCGGCCCATGCAATAGGCGAAGGTCTTGTCGTCAGGCGCGATCAGGCCGGCCCGCGCACCGCCTTCGATGGCCATGTTGCAGACGGTCATCCGGC
>NZ_JANMET010000095.1:0-3825 GCF_031377265.1 Tabrizicola sp.
CAAGCTGCTGGAAATCCTTGCGCAGTCGGGCACGTCTTTTTCCGAGGTGCTGACCAGCTATCGTTCGGTGATCTTTGTGTTGCTGGTGTTTTCCACGGCCCTGATGGTGGCCGCACTGGTCTTTCTGGTGACGATCATCGCACTTAACCGACGCATCTCGGCAATCCAGCGATCCGGCATTCAGGTCGCCAGCCTGCTGATCAGCCGCGACTCGCGCGCTGTCTACATCAACGATCTGGAATTTGCGCTGACCGAAGCCGCACTGGAAACCCTGTCGGTTCTGGCCGAGGCGCGAATGGATGACGAGGTGCTGACCGGCGCGCAGATCGAGGCGGTGATCTCGGGGCGCAACGAGGCCGATTGTGACGAGGCGGCAGGGGCCACGCGGGTGAAACGCTTGCGCGACACGCTGGGCAACCAGTTGGTCAGCGAATTGTTGGTCAAGACCATCGCCCGACGCGGCTATGTGCTGGCGGTTGGCAAGGAAACCATCCGGATGATCTGACGGATTTGAAAGCAAAAGACCCGGGCTGCAAGGCCCGGGTCTTTTGCTATGGTGGTGAGCCGGTCGGGATCCGAACCCGAGACCTACTGATTAAAAGTCAGTTGCTCTACCAACTGAGCTACCGGCCCACAACAAGCGGGTGATTAGGCAAGCCAGCTTCGGGGGTCAAGGGCAAAAAGCGCGCGGGTCTGGCAAAACGGGTGCGCCGGGCGTATATGCCGGGGCATGACACAGATGCCGCCTCTAAACGGCCTGCCGTTCATGAAAATGCATGGCGCGGGCAATGACTTCGTGGTGATCGACTCGCGCCGTGGCGGGCCGGTGATGACGGCTGGTCTGGCGCGCGCCCTTGGCGACCGCAATCGTGGCGTCGGGTTTGATCAGCTGGCCGAGATTACTTCGGTGCCGGGGGCCGATTTCGGGCTGGAGTTCTGGAATAGCGATGGCAGCCGGGCGGACGCCTGCGGCAACGCCACGCGCTGCGTGTCGGACTTTGTGATGCGCGATGTGGGCAAAACTGCAGTGTCGCTCGTAACCGGGCGCGGGGCGTTGCGGGCCGAACGGTTGGCCGATGGCCGGGTGTCGGTGAACATGGGGCATCCGCAGCGCGACTGGGCCTCGGTTCCCTTGGCGCGCGAGGTGGATGTACTGCACCTGCCGCTGCCGGGCGATCCGGTCGCCGTCGGCATGGGCAACCCGCATTGCGTGATGTTCGTGCCAGATGCCGATGCGATGGATCTGTCCGCCCTTGGCCCGGTTTACGAACATGATCCGCTTTATCCCCAGCGCACGAACGTTGAGGTCGCGTCGCAGATCGGCCCAGACCGCCTGCGCATGCGCGTGTGGGAACGGGGAACGGGGATCACCCTGGCCTGCGGGTCTGGGGCCTGCGCCACGGCGGTGGCCGCGCATTTGCGCGGGCTGACCAGACGGCAAGTGGCGCTGGAGATGGATGGTGGGGTGCTGGAGGTCGACTGGCGCGACGACGGCGTCTGGCTGACCGGGCCGGTGGCGCGGGTGTTCGACGGGGTGTTGCCTGCCGATTATGTGGCCGCTGTCGGATGAACGCGCCCGTCCTTGCCACACCCGTCCTTGCCACACCCGTTTTTGCCACGCTCGGCTGCCGTCTGAACGCTTATGAGACGGAGGCGATGAAGGAACTTGCCGCCGCGGCGGGGGTGTCCGGGGCGGTTGTGGTGAACACCTGCGCCGTCACCGCCGAGGCAGTGCGCAAGGCCAAGCAGGAAATCCGGCGGCTGTCGCGCGAACATCCGGGCGCGCAGATCATCGTGACCGGATGCGCAGCACAGACCGAGCCGGAGACCTTTGCCGCGATGCCCGAGGTCAGCCGCGTGGTGGGCAACCACGAGAAGATGCAGGCCTCAACCTGGGCTGGCCTTGCGGTGCCCGACCTTATTGGCACGACCGAGCGGGTGCAGGTTGATGACATCATGTCGGTCCGCGAAACGGCCGGGCATCTGATCGACGGGTTCGGGCGGCACCGGGCCTATGTGCAGGTGCAGAATGGGTGTGATCATCGCTGCACGTTCTGCATCATTCCCTACGGCCGGGGCAATTCGCGGTCAGGTCCCGCCGGGGTGGTGGTGGAGCAGATCAGACGGCTGGTGGACCGCGGCTTCAACGAGGTGGTGCTGACCGGGGTGGACCTAACGTCGTGGGGGGCCGACCTGCCGGCGACACCTCGGTTGGGGGATCTTGTGATGCGGATCCTGCGGCTGGTGCCGGATCTGGCGCGGCTGCGGATCAGTTCCATCGACAGCATCGAGGTTGATCCGGCGCTGATGGAGGCGATCGGGGGGGAGGCGCGGCTGATGCCGCATCTTCATTTGAGCCTGCAAGCGGGGGATGATCTGATCCTCAAGCGGATGAAGCGGCGGCATTTGCGGGACGATGCGATCAGGTTCTGTGAGGAGGCTCGGCGTTTGCGGCCGGACATGGTGTTCGGGGCGGATGTAATCGCGGGGTTCCCCACCGAGACGGAGGCGATGTTTCAGCAATCCCTGAAGCTGGTTGAGGAGTGCGGGCTGACGTTCCTGCATGTGTTCCCGTTCAGCCCGCGCAAGGGCACTCCGGCGGCGCGAATGCCGCAGGTGCGGGGGCCCGAGATCAAGGAGCGCGCGGCCAGGCTGCGGGCGGCGGGGGATGCGGCGTTGGGGCGGCATCTGCTGGCGCAGGTCGGACGGCTCCACCGGGTTCTGATGGAGGGGCCGCGGATGGGGCGGACCGAAGGCTTCGCCGAGGTGGATTTCGGAGCGGATCAGCCGGAAGGGCAGATCGTGAAGGCGGTTATTCTGGGGCACGGGGACGGTCGGCTTTTGGCGTGACCTTGGGTTGTCCACGCGTGGACATCCGGTCGCCACAAGGGATTTCAATGGGTTAGGGTTAGGCGTTTAACGTTGTGTTAAGGTTTGAGGGTGGTGGGGCGGTCCTTCATCGTCGGAATGAGTTGGGGCAGGCCTCGACCTACAAGTGGTACAGTTCACTGGCTTTCATCCCCGCGAAGGCGAGAGCCAGATAGATTGGGTTGCCCATGGGTCCCCGCCTGCGCGGGGATGACAGGGTGGGAGCGGTGCGCTGTAGCGCAACCTACAAATAGATCATCTTGGACCGAGGGCAGCGCCTGACCGCCGGGTGGGCGCAGCAACGCCGGTTCTGGGCGGTTTATGGTTCAGCACCTCCCACAGCAATTCTGCTGGTGACGTTACAAAAGCGCCCGCCCGAGGGGGCGGTCGGGCGCTGCCCGGCGGGCTTCGCCCTTGATTCCGGGCGGGGTGGGAGAGTCTGGGCTGCATGATTATATGCGTGAAATCACACACCCTTGTCTTTTTGAAATCTGCGATAGAGTGGCTGGCAGACGAGACCCCGACGCACCCTTGGATTTTGGAACCCGTCTCGTAGCTAGGGGCTCGTCTGCCGACCATTGCTCAACCTGAACAGTTGCATGGGAGGACCGCACCACCGGTCGATCCCGCAGATCAAGGACAGGCACCATCATGATTGCACAAGACATCATCGGTGTCGATATCGCCAAGGGTTGGATCGACGCGTTTCACCTTTCCACGGCCAGGTCGGACAGGATTGTCACAACAAAACAGTATCTTGCGAAGTTCGCCAAGGCGGCCAAGGGCTGTCTGGTGGTCGTTGAGGGGCTATGAACGGCCGCTGACGGAGGCGCTGGCTCGCGCGGGGGTGGACTGCGTGGGGGTGGACTGCGCGCGGGTGGACTGCGCGGGGGTGAACCCGCGACAGGCACGGGAGTTCGCCCGCGCGACCGGCAGGCTGGCCAGGACCGACCGGGT
>NZ_JANMET010000130.1:0-3172 GCF_031377265.1 Tabrizicola sp.
TGGCGGTGCTGCTGGCCAAGTGGAAAGACCTGATGGTGACGTTCTTTGACGAGAACCATGCCCGGTCGATGGGGATCAACACCGGGATACTGAAAGTGGTGTTCTTTACGCTGTTGTCGGCCTGCTGCGTGGCGGCCTTGCAGACGGTGGGGGCGTTTTTGGTGATTGCGATGGTCGTCACACCGGGGGCCACGGCGTATCTTCTGACCGACCGGTTCCCGCGTCTGCTGATGCTGAGCGTGGCCATCGGTGCGATCACCAGCTTTGTCGGGGCCTACCTCAGCTTTTTCCTCGATGGGGCGACGGGTGGGCTGATCGTCTGCCTGCAGACACTGGTGTTTCTGGCGGCGTTCTTTCTGGCACCGAAACACGGCTACTTTTCCGCACGTCGCCGCGCGGCAGCGGCGCTGGAGGGCGAGGCATGATTGACACACTGCTGCAGCCGTTTCAGTTCCGCTTTATGGTCAACGCTTTCCTGATCATGGCGATGATCGCGGTGCCGATGGCGCTGTTGTCGTGCTATCTTGTGCTGAAGGGCTGGTCGCTGATGGGCGATGCGATCAGCCATGCGGTGCTGCCGGGCGTGGTGCTGGCCTACATCCTGAACATTCCGCTGATCATCGGGGCGTTTTCGGCGGGGATGGTTTGCGCGCTGGCGACGGGGTTTCTCAAGGAAAACAGCCGGGTCAAGCAGGACACGGTGATGGGCATCGTGTTCTCGGGCATGTTCGGCCTGGGCATCGTGATGTACACCAAGATCAGCACCGATGTGCATCTGGACCATATCCTGTTTGGCAACATGCTGGGGGTCGGTGGGCAGGATCTGTGGACCGCAGGGATCATCGGGCTGCTGGTGACGGCCGTCATCCTGAGCAAGCGGCGGGACCTGATGCTGCACGCCTTTGATCCGGTGCAGGCGCAGGCGGTCGGGCTGCCGGTGCGCGCGTTGCATTACGGGCTGCTTGCGATGATGTCGCTGACCATTGTGGCAACGCTCTCGGCGGTGGGCATCATCCTGTCGATCGGGCTGCTGATCGCGCCGGGGGCGATAGCGTTTCTGCTGACCAAGCGCTTTGACCGGATGCTGATGGTTGCGGTGGCGGTTACGCTGATATCGGGGGTCGTTGGGGTTTATCTGAGTTTCTTCATCGATTCGGCGCCGGCGCCTACGGTGATCCTGACGCTGACCGCAGTGTTCATTGCGGCGTTTATCCAATCAACGCGACGGGCCAAGGCACAGGGCGAACTTGTCGCCTGATCAGGCGGTATTCAGCTGGAATGCCGGACTATGGCCAGAGGTCGCTTGTCCAATTGTGCCTGCCACCCCGGCGCTGGTGTCAGCGTGAAGCAAGCTTATGGCGTCATCGGCTGACGCTGCCTTTTCAAACCTTGATCAGGCATGAGTTGGCACCGGGGGAAGCTGTTGAATCACATGGCAAGCAATCCGACATTTTGACCGAGAGCTTACGCCAAACCGCGCAGCGCAGCGGTCTTGAACGATGCGGAATGGGTTGATCCGATAGGCGTCTCGTAGAGTATTGATGCGCTGACTGAGGGCGGTTGCCTGACCTTACTGCTGTGCCGCTAAACCCCGGCGAGGCTGCGGAACTCGGGGCGCGGCGATGGCGTGACCTCCAACACGACATCCTGTTCCAGCCCCGGAGGATCGCTCCGGTGACGGCCAAGAACCGGCTACTGCACCTGTATTGGCTGGCTGCGCCCGCGCACCTTGGACGCGATGCGTGGGGCGTCCGCCAATGCTTCAGTTGCGCGAGGCGTTCATCCGGGTGGGGCAGCTTCACGGGGTGATGAGGCCGTTCTCGTTGAAGTGCCTTGGGAAAAATGCGGCGACCGTGGTCATCACCGTGGCGCGGGCCTCCTGCAGCGGGTAGGGCTCGCGGAGTGTCATCATGTCAAGCCAGACGCCCTCGACTATGACCCGAAAGACCCGGCCGATGCGGGTTGGATTGCCGGTGTAGCCATGTTCGGCGATCATCCGGGCGCACAGGGCATCCAGCGTATCGGTGTAGATCTGGTCGTTGGAGCCGCAGCGTTCCTGATAGATCGGGCGGCTCTGCGCCTCGCCCCAGAACGAGCACCAGGCTGACAGCCGGTCTTGCGTGCAGATGCGCGGGTCGAAGTCGGCCAGCAGCATGGCGTTGATCTGCGCAGCAGCATTTGGTCCGGCGCCAGCCAAGGCGGCGGTCCAGTTCAGCCGGTATTCTTCGGCCAGATGCAGCAGGGTTTCCAGCAGCAGGTTTTCTTTGGATTCAAAGTGAAAGTTGACGAGGCCGTGCGACAGACCGGCGACGCGGGCCACCTCGCTCATCGTGGTGCGGGCATAGCCGTGCTTTCCCATCGTGGAGATGGTGGCTTCGATCAACTGCGCACGACGTTCGTCGCGCGGCAACTTGCGCGGAATGGGAATCGACTGCGACGCGTCGGCGGCTATGGCCATCTGAACCTCTAACTTTTCTTGCGCTTACTTAGCGTATGTTTCGCCCGAAAACAGGGGAATCTTGTTCTGATTGACAGTACAGTCAAAATAATGCGAACTTTGGTCACTTCCAATACTTCAGGATGAAACCAGTGCAAAAGCTGCCCGTTCGCAACCTTGAGAAGTCCAATGCCCAGTTTCAGCGGGCAGTCAAACGCCTGCCGCTTGGGGTTGCCTCGACCTTCCGATATTGGGGCGACGATCGCACGATCTATGTCGATCATGCCAAGGGCGGGCGTACCTGGGATATCGACGGCAACAATTACGTTGACTACCGGTTGGGGTATGGCCCGGCGATCCTTGGCTATGCCGATGACCGGGTGGATGCAGCCGCGCTGCGGGGGATGCAGGTAGGCGGCGTGTTCGCGCTGTCGACCGAGCGGGAACTGATCGTGGCCGACCGCATTGCCAAGATGGTTCCCGCAGCGGAACTGGTGCGGTTCTCGAATTCCGGCACCGAGGCGGTGATGGCCGCACTGCGTCTGGCGCGTGCTTATACGGGGCGCGACAGCTATTTGCTGGTCGAGGGCGGCTATCATGGGCTGTTCGACGCTGCGATGTGGATGGCCAATCTGGAGGATTGGGAGGCCGGGTCGAACCGCGACCCAGACGTGGTGTCCTATGGCACGGGCATTCCCCAGACCTTGAAGCAACTGGCGCATCTGGTGCCGATGA
>NZ_JANMET010000147.1:0-30030 GCF_031377265.1 Tabrizicola sp.
CCGCCGACCGCCTGGCCAGCGTCAGCATTTCAGTCACCACACTCGACCCCACCCTTGCGCGCAAGATGGAGCCACGCGCCCCGGCCCCGAAACGGCGGCTGGAGGTGATCCGAAAGCTGGCCGCAGCGGGCATCCCGGTCCGTGTTCAGGTCTCCCCGCTGATCCCCGCGCTGACCGACCATGAACTGGAAGCCATCCTCGACGCCGCCGCCAAAGCCGGCGCCACCCACGCCACCTCGAACCCGCTACGCTTGCCAATGGAAGTCGCTGGCCTGTTCCGCGACTGGATCGAGACCACGTTCCCCGACCGCGCCGCCCGCGTCATGGGCCGGGTGCGCGAACTGCACGGCGGGCGAGATTACGACCCGGCGTTCGGAACCCGGATGACCGGCCAAGGCATCTGGGCCGACCTGATCAAGCGCCGCCTCGATGTCGCCCGCAAACGTCTTGGCCTCAACTGCGGCTTGCCCGCGCTGCGCAGCGACCTGTTCGCAGTACCCCCAAAGGCCGGGGATCAGCTCAGCCTGTTCTGAACCAGCCTGTTCTGAACCAGCCTGTTCCCAAGATCAGCCCCGCCGCCCGCGCCGTTCCCGCTTCGGGTCGCCCGAGGTGTCGCCGGTCCCATCCGAGGCCGACGAAAACCCGCCCAGATGCGTCGTGATATCCTCCAGCGTTGGGCGCGGCCCCTTTGGCCGCGTCTCCAGCGCCTCGCGCATTGCGCGCAGATGCTCCGGCATCGTGCCGCAGCAGCCGCCGATGATCCGCACGCCCGCATCCCGCGCCAGCACGGCATATTCCGCCATCAGCGCCGGGGTGCCGTCATAATGGATATGCCCGTCATGATACTTAGGGATTCCGGCATTGCCCTTGGCAATCAGCGGTCGTTCCGTCCCGGTCGAGGCAAAGCCCAGCACCGTGCGCATCAGGTCTGACGCGCCGACCCCGCAATTCGCGCCAAAGGCAATCGGCGGGTTCGCCAGCGTCTCCACCATCGCGGCCATCGTCGCCGAGGTGATGCCCATCATCGTCCGCCCCGCGGTGTCAAAGCTCATCGTGCCGCACCACGGCATACCCGCAAGCGCCGCTGCCTCTGCCGCCGCCTTGTATTCCTCGGCCGCCGAAATCGTCTCGATCCACAGCACATCCGCGCCGCCTTCCTTCAGGCCCTCGGCCTGCTCGTGGAACATCTCCACCGCCAACCGATGGGTCAGTGTTCCCATCGGCTCGAAAATCTCGCCCGTCGGCCCCACCGATCCCGCAACCACCACCGGGCGACCCGCCGCATCGGCGATCTCGCGCGCCAGCGCCGCGCCCACCCGGTTCAACTCGCGCACCCGGCCCTCGGCCTGATGCAGCTTCATCCGGCTGGCATTGCCGCCAAAGGTGTTGGTCAAAAAGATGTCTGACCCGGCCTCGACCGCACCGCGGTACAGCGTGCGGATGTTGTCGGGCAGATCGACGTTCCAGAACTCCGGCGGCTCACCCGCAGACAGGCCCATGTTGAACAGGTTGGTTCCCGTAGCGCCGTCGGCCATCAGCCAGTCGCGCGTTGCCAGCAGCCGGGAAAGTGCATCGGTCATGGTCAGCGGCCCTTTATCTATCCCACGTTGTACATCCTGTGCCATGGCAGACGGGCAGAGGCAAATTCATATTCCTCATCTCGTCTTGCACCCGCCCGCAACTTCACCACTGGCCGCGGGCGGTGCACTCGGTGCGCAATCTCCCATCCGGCCAACGCCAAACCGGCCCAACCGGGGGCCGCAATGTACAGGGGCTGCCAGCGCGGATCAAACCCCGCCTTGAACTGCTGCAACCCAGCGCCCGTACCGGGCAGCAGCCGCCGGGTAGCGCGCGCAACCAGACCCTGCGCGTCAGAAAAGCTGCCAATCGGCGCCGCAGCCAGCGACAACTGCGCCACCCCCACGCCCCGCGCCGCTGCCAGCGCCGCGATGATCAACATCTGCGCCGTCCCGTCCGGGCAGTCCGGGTGCGGGCGCAGCAGATCCAGCGACCATGCCTGTTCGCCCGCATGAAACGTGGCGAACCCGACCGCACGCCCGCCGACACGGGCCACGAAAACCCTCTGCCCACGCACATAACCCGGCTCGAATCTTCCCATGCTAAAGCCGAACTCCGGCCCGCGCGCGATGATCCATGCCGCATTTACCGCCGCCAGCTCCGCCATCACCTCGACCGACAGGTCCGCGCCGAACGGTCCCGCCACCGTCACGCCCGCCATCACCGCCCGCCGCAGCTTGCGCCGCAGCCCGGCTCGGGCAGGCGTATCGCGGCTAAAGTCCTGTGGGCAAAGCCATGCCTCGCGCGCCACCGCCAGCACCCGAAACCCGGCCTGCCGCGCCGTCGTCGCCATCCGCGCATCGGCCTTGTAGATCACTGGCAGCCGCGCTTCGGCATGCGCTGCTGCACGCAAATCCGCCATCCGCACCGGCCCCCGCAGCACGACCAGCGCATGCCGCGTCCGCCCCGCGATCCAGCCGCAGGCATCGGCCACCATCTCGCCTTGCCGCGCCAACCCGGCTTCGGGAAACCGCGCCGCCGCCCATGGCGCAGAGCGTGGCAGCGGCGCAGGGCGTGGCAGCGGCGCTGTCGCCTTGCCTGCCTTGATCGCCAGCACCGCGCCCGCCACCGCAGGCAGCGCGAAATATACCACCCGCCACGCCAGAACCGCTGCCAGCACCTCAGCCTCGGGCACCCCCGGCAACAGCGCCAGCAAGACCACCTCGAAGGCGCCCAGCCCGCCCGGTGCACCGGAAACCAGCCTCGCGCCCAGCGCCAGCAAAAAGGCAGGCAGCAGGTTGGCAAAACCGATCTCGCCGGGCATCAGCAGCCACAAGGCCAGCGCCGCAGCCCCGCAATCCAGCGCGGTCAGGCCCAGCACCCGTACCAGGGTAAAGCCGTTCGGCCAGCGCCAATGCGGCGCGACCAGCACCCGCCCGAAGATCAGCCCAAGGCCGGCCACCGCCAGCCCCCAGGCCGCAAGCGTTGCAAACGGCGCGCCCGGCAGCAGCACCAATACCAGCGCCGTCACCACCGCCCAACCGGCCAGAAACGACACCGTCACCGCCAGCGTCAGGCGCGTGGCCGCCCACAGGCTCAGCTCCGGCAGCAACCGCCAGCGCACCAGCGCGCCGCTGATCAGCCCCAGCCCCACCGTCTGCGAAATCGCCAGCGCCGCAAGGCCCGCCCGCCGCGCCCGGTGCCCCTGCACGCCCGTCGCCAAATGCCGGTGCAGCGCCTCATCATAGCGCCCGATCGCCCAAAAGCTGATCCCCGTGGCAAGGCCCGCGCCAATCCACGCGACCGGCCCAACCGCGCCAATCGCGGCAAGCACAGCGCCGGGATCAACCTGCGCCACCCGCTGGCCCAGCACCGCCAGAAACACCGCCGCCAGCAGCAGCGCCACCACGGCGCGCGTCATCACCCGCGGCCTTATCGCCGCCACCTGCAAACCCTGCCGCACCGACCCCTCCGCCAGACCTGAGGTAACGGTCTACGGCGCAAGGGATGC
Organism: Tabrizicola sp.; assembly: GCF_031377265.1. Classification (GTDB taxonomy): domain Bacteria; phylum Pseudomonadota; class Alphaproteobacteria; order Rhodobacterales; family Rhodobacteraceae; genus JAUYQR01. Next base: position 3,530 of record NZ_JANMET010000147.1, read on the forward strand.
AGGCGGCGTTAACAGCTAAAATCCGGCACAAATAGCAACGGCGCGGGCCGGGGTCCGGCGCCGCGCCGCTGATCCGGGCAAAACGATGCTCAGATCTCGGTCATCAACTGCGCCTTGGCCACCGGCAACAGCTCCGCCATCTTGGCGCGCACCTCGTCGGCGCTGGCGCGGCCGGCCAGATCACCCACCACCTTGCGCACCACATCCTCGATGCCGGCCTCTTCGAAATCGGCGCTCACCACTTCCATCGCATAGGCCGCCGCGTCATCGCCGGTCTTGCCCAGCAGGGCCGCCGCCCACAACCCGGTCAGCTTGTTGCGCCGCGCCTCAGCCCGGAACTGCATCTCGCTGTCATGGGCGAACTTGTTTTCAAAGGCGTTCTCGCGGTCATCGAATGTGGTCATGGCGCTCTCCGGAATGCGGGCAGGGACGATTACCCCCACCATATGCCCATCCCCGGCCCGTGCTGCAAGCCCCGCCGCTCAGGTCTTGCGCAGCCCATAGCGGGTGGCCGATACCGCATCCGACACCGCCGTGGTCTTGCTGTCGATCCAGCCCGCGCCGCGCAACGCCGCGCGGATCCGCGCCTCGGGCAGCACCGCGCGCGGCCCCTTGGCGTTCACGCACCAGACATGCCGCCCCGCCAAACCCGGCAAGGCCGCCACCAACCGCTCCAGCGCCGTGGCATCCAGCACTTCCGCCACCAGCAGGCCGGCCTCCGCCACCGGTGCCGTCAGCCCGGCCAGCGCCGCAGCCAGCACCCCGTCCGTCACCGGCCACAGACAGCCCGCCCGCGCCGTCGCACTGACCCCCAACTTTTCGACCAGCGTCGGCACCGGCCTCAGCAGCGCCGTCCGCAGCCGCTCCGCCACCCCGGCACCCACCGTCGCCACCAGCGGCCCGCGCGCGGTGTCCAGCACCAGATCGTCGCCATCCACCCGCACCGCCATGATCGCCGCACGCGCCAGCCGCGCCCGCACCTCGCCGCGCAGGATCACCTCGCTGCCTTCGATCAAAATCCGCCCCGCCCCCTCGGCCCCCAGATACCGGATCGCCCCTTCCGCCTCGCGCCCCATGTGCTGCCTCTTGCCTTGCGCCCTATCTGCTGCCTCTTACCTTGCGACCCAACCGCCCTTGCCGTATAGCGCATGCAAAGGCAGGGAGGGTGAAAACCCGCCCCGCCTGTCCATTTATCGGAGAGCTCATGGCACGGCGCAAGAAGGTCTACGAAGGCAAGGCCAAGATCCTCTACGAAGGACCGGAGCCTGGCACCCTGATTCAGTACTTCAAGGACGATTCCGCGCCAACCGTCGCCGCCCCCGCCGCCCTTGAAGGCAAGGGCGTGCTGAACAACCGCCTGTCGGAATTCTTCATGACCGGCCTCAACATGATCGGCGTGCCGACCCATTTCAACCGCCGCATCAACATGAGCGAACAACTGGTCCGCATGGCCGAGATCATCCCGCTGGAGGTGGTGGTGCGCAACTTCTCGTCCGGCCCGATGACCGCGCGCCTCGGCATCCCCGAGGGCACGCAACTGCCGCGCCCGATCGTCGAATACTACTACAAGGACGAAAAGCTGGGCTCGCCCCTGGTGTCCGAAGAACACATCGTCGCGTTCGGCTGGGCCAACCAGCAAGATCTTGACGACGTCATCGCCCTTGCCCTGCGGGTCAATGATTTCCTGTCCGGCGTGATGATGGGCGTGGGCATCCGCCTGGCCGATTTCCGCATCGAAGTGGGCCGCGTCTGGGAGGGCGATTACATGCGCCTGATCGTCGCGGATGAGATCAGCCCCGACAATTGCCGCCTGTGGGACATGCGCATGCCCGAACGCCCCGATGGCACCATCCCCGACCCCGAGCCGATGTCGGATGTCTATTCCGAACTGGCCCGCCGTCTGGGCGTGATGCCGTCGAACGTGACCCACACCACCAAACCCACGCTGATCAACTAAGGCACCAGCCCGGCCACATGCCGCGCGGCGGACGCTGATGCCGCATCACAAGCCGCAGCAAAGCTGTCGCCCTTTGCCAGCCGTGCGGCAAGGGTGCCGATGAACGCGTCCCCCGCGCCGTGCGAACTGACCGCCGCGACCTTACGCGCCGGAACCAACAACGCCCCTTCGCTGCCGCTCCACGCGGCCAGACCCTGCGCGCCCGCCGTCACGATCACGGTGGAAAACGGGTTGGCCAGATCGCGCGCCGCCTCAGCCGCACCGCCCAGCGTGGCAACCACGCCCGCCCCCATCATCTCGGCCTCCACCGCATTCACCACCAGTATATCGACCAGCGCGGTGAACTCAGCCGACATCGGCCTGCTGGGGGCCGCGTTCAGCAGCGTCCGAATGCCCCGCGCGCGGGCTTGGCCGGCGGCTGCAAGGTTCACCGCCTCCGGCACCTCGTTTTGCAGCACCAGCATCGCCACACCGTCCCACAGCGCGGCCTCGCGCAACGCATCCGGCGAAATCAACAGGTTGGCACCCGATACGATGGTCGCAGCGTAATCCCCCGCAGCGTCCACAATCGCCACGCTCATCCCCGATCCGGCACCGTCCACCTCGGCGACAAAACGGTCATCCACCCCGCCAGCCCTTAGCCGTTCACGCAGGAACCGCCCGAAATCATCGTCCCCAACCGCACCGCACAGCCGCGCCACGGCCCCGGCCCGCCGCGCCGCAACCGCCTGATTGCCGCCCTTGCCGCCGAATTTCGGATACCAGCGCGACCCGACCGCCGTCTCGTCGCGGCGCGGCAGGGTCTGCGCCTCGACCATGATGTCATAGTGCAGGCTTCCGACCACAAGAACGACAGGTTCGGTCACGGCGTTCCCCTTGCAGTCAGCATCGCTGCGGTGATGATGCCAGTATCGCCAGTTGATACAAGCCACGCCTTTTCAGCAACCCGGCGTCGTTGGTTGCGCGCGGTCAAATCGCAACAAGAAGGCCCCCCTTGCCCTGCGCCGCCCCCTTCGCTAATCAAGCCGCACCCAACCCCGGAGGCCCCGATGAAAGCCCGCGTCACCGTCATGCTGAAATCCGGGGTCCTCGATCCTCAGGGCGAGGCGGTGCGCCATGCCCTGGGCTCGCTTGGTTTTCAGGGCGTCACCGGGGTGCGTCAGGGCAAGATCATCGAACTCGACCTCGCCCATACCGACGCCGCCAAGGCCGAGGCGGACGTAAAGGCGATGTGCGACAAGCTGCTGGCCAACACCGTGATCGAAAGCTACCGGGTAGAAATCGCCTGAACCGGCACAAGTCCTAAGGATCGGTTAATCCGTCCCGGATTTCGATTTGTTTTCAATGGGGCCGCTGTCTGTCCACGCGTGGACATCACGCCCTCCGGCTGACCCGCAGCCAGATCCCGTCCTTGGCCCGAACCGTCAGATGGGCCACCGGAACCGGCTCTCTTCCCGACACCACCTCAAACCGGAACGCCCTGACCAGAAGGGCCAGCAACACCACCCCCTCCAGCATCGCGAACCCGGCGCCGGGGCAGACCCGCGGCCCGCTGGAAAACGGCAAATAGCCGTCCCGCGCCGATGCCTTGCCCGCCTCGGTCTGCCAGCGCTCCGGATCGAACCCGTCCGGGTTGTCCCAGATCCGCTCATGCCGGTGCAGATGCCAGGGGCTGATCACCACCTGCGCCCCTGCCCGCAGCACCCGCCCCCGGAACGTCTCCCGCCCCCGGTTCTGCCGCACCATCATCGGCACCGGCGGATACAGCCGCAACGTTTCGCGAAACACATCCCGCGTGAAGCGCAGCTTGGCCACCGCCGCGAACTCCGGCGCCAGCCCCGCCGCCTCCGCCGCCACCGCCTCCTGCGCCTGCGGGTACAGCGCCAGCAGATACAACGCCCAAGCCAGGGCCGAGGCGCTGGTCTCATGCCCCGCCAGAAAGAAGATCGCCACCTGATCCACCATCTCCGCCGCGCCGAACGGCGTGCCGGTCACCGGGTCTGGCGTCAGCATGATCCTTGTCGCCAGATCCTCCGGCGCATCCCCCGCCGCAATCGCCGCGGCCCGACGCTCGGTCAGCCCCGCGATCAGCCTGCGGATCACCGCCGCCGACCGGCGCGTCGCCCCCCGCCGCAACCGTGGCATCCACGCAGGCAACGGCACGAAAGCCGCAAGGTTCAGAATCGGCTGGCTCCGCTGATAGGCCCGAAACTCCTCGAACACAGCCGAGGCAACCTGATCCTCGATCGGGATCGAAAACAACGTCCGAAAGATCACATCCGCCGCCGCATGGCTGGCCGCCGCCTCCACCTCGACCACGCCGGTGCCCATCCGCGCGACAGCAGCCTCACCCGCCGCCCAGATCGCCGGAAATGCCGCACGCATCCGCCCGCCTTCGAACGCCGGGTCGATGATCCGGCGTTGGCGCAACCATTCCTCACCATTGGTCACGAACACGGCCCGGCCCAGCAACGGCGCCAGCCCTTCGGTGATCCGCGCCGATTTCGGGAAATCCTGCGGCCGTTCCTCCAGCACGCGACGCACCAGGACCGGATCGTTGCACAGATAGCTGCGAAAGAACGGCGTGCGAAACTCGGCCATCCAGGCCCGGTACAGCCGCGCCGGCTGCGCCGACAGGATATCGCGCCGAAACAGCCGCAAGTAGCCCCACAGCGATACCCGATCAGCCCGCGATGCAGGCTTTGGCGGTGTCATGACAGGCTCCGGTAACGGTTGAGCGGGGTCACGATCCGGCTGGCCGACGGCGCCCTTCCGGCAAACCGGCGCGCCAGCGTCAGCGGCCCCGCCGTGATCTTGAAGTAATCGTAATCCCCGGGCCGGTCAAAGGCGCACAAATACTGGAAATGCAGCCGAAAGAACCGCCAGCGCAGCGCACGCCAGCGCTCAGGGCTAAGCGTCTGGGTAAAGGCCGCTGAAATCACCAGTGGCCAGCGCTGGCCCGCCGGTGCCACCCCGCTGACCGCAACCGGGTCACACAAGGCAAACGCGCAGCCATCGCCGGGCGCGGTCACATCGACCCACGTCACCTCCTGGCATTGCGACAGATAGGCCAGATCACCCCGCAGCCGCCCCGCCGCTGGCAAAAACGACACCATCGGCACCACGTGGCCAAGCGACAGGACCCCCAGCGCCGGGCACGGTTGCGGCAGCCCACCCCGGATCAGATCGGCCAAGACCGAAACCGCCAGATGCGCCCCCGAGGAATGTCCGACCACCAGCACCTCATCCACATCCGCCGCAAGGGCCGCGCGCACCTTGGCCCCAAACTCCGCCATCCGCGCCGCAAGCGCAGCCGGATATGCACCACCGCCAGCTGCCGTAAAGGCATAGTCATGCATCAGGTAATAGACGAAAATCCGGTGATCCAGCGCCCGAAAGCCGCGCAGCACCGCGTAGCCCGCCGCCAGCCCTGCCACCGCCCCGACGGACCAATGGCTGATGCCGCCAACGCCCACACCCACGCCCCAGGCCACGACCGCCGCCAACACGGCCTGACCCAGCAGGAACAGTATCGGATACAGTGCCGCGATCATCGGCCCCTTGCGCAACCGCATCAGCCGGAACAACGCGCCCGATCCGATGTAGACCCAGGCGGTGCGCAGCAGTTGCGCATAGGTGGCAAGGATGCCCTGCGCCATCGACTGCTGCACGAGGTCTGACCAGACCAGCACCTCAATCTCGGCCTGCGCTTTGCCGCCGATGTCGGCCTCTACCCGCCAGCCCGGCCCGGCCCCGGCCTGTGGCAGCAGCACAATGTCATAGCCAGACACGGCCGCCTGTTCCGCAGCCTCCTTCCGGTACAGTTCGCGGTAGCGGCGCGGCGGGAATGGATCATAGCCGGGAACGTAGAAGACGCGGCGCTGAAACAGCCGCACCGCCTTTGTCCCAAGTTTGCTCTGTTCCAGCTGATCCAAACGCATCCCGTCCTTCTGACACAGGCATGTTAACGGAGCTTGCGGCAGAAAGAAGGGGGCTTAGCCCGGCACCGGGATGCCAAGCATCTCATAAGCCTCGAGCATCCAGTAGCTGAAGTCGGTGAAGGCCCCGGTCAACAGCGCCAGACCGACGATCACCAGCAAACCGCCCATCGCGCGTTCGATCACCTTCATGTGCGGCTTCAAGCGCGCCATGAAACCCATTGATCGTTCAACAAAAATGGCGGCCAACAGGAAGGGCAGCCCAAGACCCACCGCATAGACACCCAAAAGCATGGTGCCGCGTTGCATGCTGCCTTCTTGCGCCGCAAGGCTGAGGATCGTGGCAAGCTGCGGGCCGATGCACGGGGTCCAGCCAAAGGCGAAGGCCAGTCCAAGCACATAGGCGCCGAAGGCCGACCCGCCCTTGTCATTCGGATTGAGGCGGGCTTCACGATACAGGATCGGTATGCGGAACACGCCAAGAAAATGCAGACCGAAGATCAAGACGACAAGGCCAGAGGCTTTCGCAAACACCTCCTGATTTTGCAGGAAGAAGCTTCCGAAGGCTGACGCGGTGAACCCCAGCAGCATGAACACGGTCGACAGCCCCAGCACAAAGAACAGGGCGGGCAGGATGATGCGGCGGCGGTGCGACCCGGACCCGGTCATCTCGCCCATGCTGATCCCGCCCATATAAGCGAGGTAAGGTGGCACGATCGGCAGCACGCAGGGGCTGAGAAACGAAAGGACGCCTGCGATCAATGCCACCAGCATTGCCGGCAACAGGGCGGCGTCGATGATCTCAATTCCGAACATGCAGTCTCCTTTTGTCACACTTAGCGTGTCGGACGGCCCGCGTCACCGGGGCCTGTTGTCACTTTGGCGTGGCCCGGTTGTAATGAAGTGGGCACTTCTGGCTGGCGTCGGAGCCTCCGGCGGGGATATTTGGCGGACAGATGAAAGGGCCGGGCGATGGATTGGGACGAGGTGCTGGATTGCGAAGGGCTTCTGTGCCCGCTGCCGGTGTTGCGCGCCCGCAAGCGGTTGATGGCGCTGGGGCCCGGGGTGGTGCTGTGTGTGCGCGCGACGGACGCGATGGCGGCGGTGGATCTGCCGCATTTCTGCGCGCAAAGCGGGCACAGCTTTCTTGGGTCACGGGTTGAAGGGGCGGTGACCCTGTATTTCATCCGGGCAAAAGACTAGGGCGGCAGGTTTCCCCGCCGCCCTTCGGTTGTCAGACGCAGGCGCTCAACGACCCAGCGACCACCAGCCTTTTTTCTTCGGTTTGGTCGGATCGTCTTCGCCAACCGCCGCCGTTTCAGCCTGGGCAGCGACCGGCGCATCCGGCACCGCAGTGACGGGCACAGGCTGCGGCGCTGCCATGTCGGCCTTTGGCTTCGGACTGCGCGACCGGCTTGGCTTTTTCACCGGTTCTGCGGCAGGCTCCGAAATGGCCTCCGGGGCAGTTTCCGGGGCAGCTTCTGGCACGACCTCGACTGCCACAGGTGCGTCCTTCGCCTTGGGTGACCGACGGCTGCGCGACTTGGCCGGGGCCGTGGTTTCAGCAACCGGTTCGGGCGCAGTCAGTTCGGGCGCAGTCAGTTCGGGCGCGGTCAGTTCGGGCGCGGTCTCGGGCTGTTCGGCCACTGCGGCAATCACCGGGGCCTTGGCACGCGGCTTGCGGGTACGGCCGGTTTTCGGCTTGGCATCGGCCGCCACAACGTCAGCCGCTGGCTCCGCATCGGCGTCCTCCGGCCCATCATCTGCCGATGCTGCCTGATCGCCTTCGCGCGCCCCACCCCGACGCCGACGCCGACGACGGCGCTTTTTCTTGCCCTGCCCATCGCCCTCGGCACTGGCCGGCTTGGCCCCAACCGTTTCCGTCTCTTCTGCTTCGGTCTCGGCCTCTTCGATGTCATCGATCTCGTCGACCAGATCGTCCTCTTCCTCCACCGGCGCGCCCATCAGGCTGGCGTTGCCCGAGATCGCGGCAGGACCCTCCGGGATCACCCGGATCGCAGTCTTCAGCTTTTCCATCACGTAATCGGGCGAAATCAGCGTCGGATCAGCCTCGATCCGCACGCTCATCCCGTAACGCGCCTCGATCAGCGCGATGTGCTCGCGCTTGTGGTTGATCAGGAAGTTCACAATCGCCACCGGCGCCTTCAACAGCACCTCTTTGCTGCGCTTGCGCGTGCCTTCTTCTTCCAGCGCCCGCAACACCTGCAGCGCCATCGAATCGTCCGACCGGATCAGCCCGGTGCCATGGCAATGCGCGCAGGGCTGGGTCGTGCTTTCCAGCATGCCGGGGCGCAACCGCTGACGGCTCATCTCCATCAGGCCAAAGCCGGAAATCCGCCCCACCTGAATGCGCGCGCGGTCGGTCTTCAGCTTGTCCTTCAACCGCTTTTCGACCGCCGCATTGTTCCGCCGCTCTTCCATGTCGATGTAGTCGATCACGATCAGCCCGGCCAAGTCGCGCAAGCGAAGCTGCCGCGCCACCTCGTCGGATGCCTCGAGGTTGGTCTTCAGCGCCGTTTCCTCGATCGAGCCCTCTTTGGTGGCCCGGCCAGAGTTCACGTCAATCGCCACCAGCGCTTCGGTCACGCCAATCACGATGTAGCCGCCGGATTTCAGCTGCACCACCGGGTTGAACATGCCTCCCAGATAGCTTTCCACCTGGAACTTGGCGAACAGCGGCATCGGGTCGGTGTATCGCACCACCTGGCGCGCATGGCTTGGCATGATCATCCGCATGAAGTCCTTGGCGGTGCGGTAGCCCGCCTCGCCTTCGACCAGCACCTCGTCGATCTCGCGGCTGTACAGATCGCGGATCGAGCGTTTGATCAGGTTGCCTTCCTCGTAGATCGCCGCCGGGGCGATCGATTTAAGGGTCAGCTCGCGGATCTGTTCCCACAGCCGCATCAGATATTCGTAGTCGCGCTTGATCTCGGGCTTGGTGCGTTTGGCACCCGCTGTGCGGATGATCAGGCCAGCGCCTTCCGGCACCTCGATCTCGCCAGCGATTTCCTTCAGCTTCTTGCGATCCGCCGCCACCGTGATCTTGCGGGAAATCCCGCCGCCGCGCGCGGTGTTCGGCATCAGCACGCAATAGCGGCCCGCGAGGCTTAGATAGGTCGTCAGCGCAGCACCCTTGTTGCCGCGCTCTTCTTTCACCACCTGCACCAGCATGATCTGGCGAACCTTGACCACTTCCTGAATCTTGTAGCGCCGCGCACGCGGACGGCGCGGGGCGGAAATCTCTTCCGCCATGTCTTCTTCGGCGATCGATTCAATCTCGTCATCGGTGTCAGAGGCGTGGTCCACCGCGCGGTAAGGCCGCTCGCCCGAGCCGTTCTCAGACCCGTTCACCTCGTCCGAATGACCATGGTGGTCAGGGTGGTCATGGTCGTGGTGGTCATGCGGCTGTGCATCGGCGGTCGGGGCCTGTGCTTCGGCGGCCTCGTCCTCGCCCAGATCAACCACGTCCATGCCGCGCGGTCCCTCGACCACTGCATCATCGGTCTTGGCATCCTCGGCCTTGGCGCGCGGCCGTGGGCTTCGGCGGCGCGGGCCGCGGCTTTCTTCTTCCTCTTCGGCGCGCGCCATCGCGCGCTCTTCCTCGATCAGGGCTTTGCGGTCAGCCACCGGGATCTGATAATAATCCGGGTGAATTTCGGCAAACGCCAGAAAGCCGTGCCGGTTGCCGCCATATTCGACAAAGGCCGCCTGAAGCGAAGGCTCCACGCGGGTGACTTTGGCAAGATAGATATTCCCGGCAAGTTGGCGTTTGTTTACGGTCTCGAAGTCGAACTCTTCAACCTTGTTTCCGTCGACCACCACAACCCGAGTTTCCTCGGCATGGGTGGCATCAATAAGCATTTTGGCCATTTGGTTCCAATGCGCCCGCCCCTGCCAACGGCACCGCCGGGCGAAGCCCCCGGTGGATGATCAACAAGATAAGGGCGGCTTGTTCGGGCGGACGCGTGCAACGCAAAGCGGCGGGTCATGCCCGGTGGGCACCCCTCGCCGTCTATTGCCGATGTCGCTCGCATCATCGCGGTTCACGTTTGAACGGCCTCACAGCCGCTCACCTGTTAAAGCCCGCATCATCAATGACTTAGCGGGCAATTCTCCGACCTTTCGGCCGATCCGAGTGTGAAACTGGCAGCACGCATAGGGCGCCGGGTCCGTTTTCACATTGAATTCCTGGGCGCAAGCAAGCCTGCGCCTGCCGCGACCCTATCGGGAAAAAAGAACAAAAGACAATGGTCAATTTTGTCAGCTGCGCGCCCGCGCAATCCGCAGGGCAGCAAAGGTTGGCCCGAACCAAAAGGGCAAATCGGTTCGGGCCGTGGCGCTCAAAACTGGGTGGACACGCCCAGGAACGCACTCGTTTGGCCTTTGTCCTGGGTGATCGGGCTGTTGCCCGCATCGCCCATCAGCCTGTCATATCGCGCGCCAAAATCGATGGACGTCGCTTGTGTCACCGCAAAACTGACCGAAACGCCGACGCCTGCCGATTTGATCCCTGAACCGGCACCATAGACCGCCTTGCCCGAAGCCGCAGATTGCGCCGCCGTAACCCCGAAATAGCGCTGCATGTGACTGTCGTCGGCATAGGTTGCGCTGATTTCGCCGCCAAGGGTGATACGGTCGGTGCATTCAACGCCGGTGCTGACCTTGAAGTCAACGGTGGCGCCGTAGTCCTGTCCGCCCTTGAGTTCAGCGCCAAAACTGATCTGGCCGATCCGGTATTCCCCAGACACGATTGCCAGCGCCTCACCGTCAATGTCGCCCAGACCGGACAGATTTGTCGGATCATCCTCCATCTTGCGTTCGCCGCCATAGCCGATGGCCAGCTTGACACTCATCGTCTCGGTGTTGATCGGCGCAAAGCCAATCCCACGGGTGCCCGCAAAGAACAGCCCGTCGCGGATGCTGACGTTGAAGTCGATCAGCGCGCCGCCTTCCGAAGTGTCAGACCCTTCGTAAGTCGGGGCATAGATACCTCCCAGCGTCCCAGAAAACGAAAACGGGCCGCTGCCCTCGGCCCGCGCCGAATGTGCAAGCGTGATCGCCTGTGCGAAAACCATTCCTGAAACCAATACGGCCCGATGCATTTCAGTCTCTCCATGTCTGCCCTGTCACGGCGTTCCGTGGGGTTCTAGCGCTGGTCTAGGCAGTGTAAAGCTAGAGAGAAAGGTCAGGATTTCCGACGTTCTTACCACTGGACAAATAAGGGGAAGACGGGGCGACTTCAGTGAACCTCGCACCGCACTCCACGGCGCGCAGCCGGCGGAAACTCTTTCCAAAAGGTTAATTCCGCCGACCACAATTCTTTTAATTCAATGGCTTAGGTTTTTGTCCACGCGTGGACATCACACATAGTCGGACCGCGTCAGCCCGTACTTGGCCATCTTCTCGTTCAGGGTCCGGCGCGGCAGGCAAAGCTCCTCCATCACCGCCACGATCGACCCCTTGTGCCGCCGCATTGTATTGTCGATCAACATCCTCTCGAACGCCTCGACATAATCCTTCAACGGCTTGCCCTCCGTGGTCAGCGCCGGGCCCGAGGCCTCGTTGTCGGCCATCAAAAGGCTGGCGATCGACCCCGACCCGCGCCGGTTCTGCAGCACCGCCCGCTCCGCAATATTGACCAGCTGCCGCACATTTCCCGGCCACGGCGCCTGCAACAGCTGTGCCGCCTCCTGCGCCGTCACCTGCGGGGCATCGCAGCCGTATTCCTCGGCAAAGCCCTCGCTCATCCGGGTGAACAGCTGCAAGATATCCTCGCCCCGGCTGCGCAGCGGCGGCAACAGGATCGTCATTGCCCCCAGCCGATAGAACAGATCCGGCCGCAGCACCGCCTCCAGCGTCGTGTCGGGGGCATGCTGGTTGCAGATCGCGATGATCCGGGTTTCCGGCGGCGCCCCCTGATCATTGATCACCGTCAACAACCGCGATTGCAGCGAGTGGCTCAGCGCTTCGATATCCTCAAGGCACAGCGTGCCGCCGCGCGCTTCCTCGACCAGGGGCACGGTGCCATCTTCGGCCGGGCCAAACAGCCGCGCGGCCAGCTGATCCTCGCCCCAAGCGGCGCAAGAGATGGTCACGAACTTCTTCGACGCCCGCGGCCCTACTGCATGCAGGGCATGCGCCACCAGCGTCTTGCCGGTTCCCGTCTCGCCGTCGATCAGCACATGGCTGTCAGCCTGACCAAGATCGAGGATATCCTCGCGCAGCCGGTCCATCGCCTGGGACGAACCGATCAGCTTTTTCATCAGCACTGACCCGTCAGACAACTCCTTGCGCAGGGCCCGGTTGTCCAGCGTCATCCGCCGCGCCTGGGTGGCCCGCTTTGCCAGTTCGGTCATCCGGTCAGGGTTGAACGGCTTTTCGAGGAAGTCGAACGCCCCCACCCGCATCGCCTCAACCGCCATCGGCACGTCGCCGTGGCCGGTGATCATGATCACCGGAAGGCCGGAATCCTGGCTCATCAACCGCTTTAGAAACGCCATGCCGTCCATCCCCGGCATCTTGATGTCGCTGACCACGACGCCCTGAAACTCCGGTCCGATCACCTTCAACGCATCTTCGGCGCTGGCGTAGGTTTCGGTGTCGAACCCCGACAGGGCCAGCCATTGGCTGATGGATTGCCGCATGTCCGCTTCATCGTCGACAATAGCGACCTTCATTGCCCGTGCCATGGAACCCTCATTCTGCTGCTTCTTGTGTTTTGCCGAGTATCGGCAACTGCATCTCGAACACCGCACCGCCCGTCTCGCTGTTGCGAGCGGTCAGCCTGCCGCCAAGGTCGGTCACGATGCCGCTTGATATCGCCAGACCAAGGCCAACGCCCTCGCCCGGTTTCTTGGTGGTGTAGAACGGCTCGAACAGATTATCGAGTTCGGCGATCCCATGACCATTGTCTCGGACCGTCAAAGTCGCCGTCTCGCCCGCCGACAACAGAATGTCGATCTGCGGGTTTTCGGTATCCTTGGTCGCGTCAAGCGCATTGCGCAAAAGGTTGATGATCACCTGCTCCAGGCGGATCCGGTCAGCCATAACCATCACTGATTGACGGGGTAGGCCCCGCGTTATCTTTACAATGCGCGCCTTCAATTGTGGTTCCATCATCGACAGCGCGGACGACACGCAAGCGCGAAGATCCACTGCTTCAAAGGCTTCGCCGCCTTTCCTCGCGTAAGACTTCAACTGTCGGGTGATAGCACCCATCCGCTCGATCAGATCATCGATGCGTTGAAAGCTGGACAGCGCCTCTTCCAGACGCTTGCGCTGCAACAACAGACGTGCGCCGGCGAGATAGGTTTTCATCGCAGCCAGCGGCTGGTTCAATTCGTGGCTGACTGCCGCCGACATCTCGCCCAACGCCGCCAGCTTGGACGATTGTGCGAGGGTCAGTTCGGCCACGGCCAGATCTTTCTGAACCTTCTCGCGTTCGGCAATCTCGCGCTGAAGCCGCGCATTCAGCGTCCGCAGTTCTGCGGATTCGCGCTGGAACAACAGCGACTGTGACAAAGCCCGGCGCGACAGGATGTAGAAGGTAAAGGCCATCAGGATGGCGAAGCCCATGATCTCCAGTGCAAGGATGCCGTTCACCTGTTCGCGCACCGAATTGTAGGCGGTGAAGGTTTGAATGCGCCAGCCACGGAACGGCACCCGCGCCTCGGTCTTCATCACGGCTTCACCGCGGACATAGGCGTCGGCGGGCATTTGCACCCAGTCGGTCGTCACCTGCAAAGCCCGGTCGATTGCGGATGGCGGATCACGAAGCGCAAGTGCTTCGTCCACCGTCAGGCCACGCCAGCGCGGTTCGGTTGCCAGCAACACGGTGCCTTCGCTGTTGGTGACCAGCACCGCATCCTGAAGACCGGACCAGGCCCGTTCATATTTCATCAGGTCGACCGACACGACGATGACACCCACCGACTTGGCGTCCGACATGATGCTGCGCGAATAGGTGAAATCGTAACCGCCCGCTTCACGGCGCACGGCGGTAAAGACGGTTTCCAACGTTCTTTGCGCATCAACGAAGTAGGGTTCGGCCTTGTAACTGGTGCCCAGTACGTTGCGGTTGGTGGCCCCGACCACGCGCCCGTCACCATCAACCAACCGGATCGAGGCGACCCCGATTTCCGCCTGCAGCGCAATAAGCTTGGCCGAAGTGGTGGAAAAATCCCCGTCCTGCAAGGCTGTCACCAGATCGGGATCCCGCGCCAGCAGCAGCGGCACCACTGAGGTCCGCTGAAGTTCCGCCATCAGGTTCCCGGTGTACAGCGCCAGCCTGACCTCGGCGCGGTTGCGCGTGTCGTCGACGTAGCGGTCAGTCAACAGCCGGTTGGACACCAGGACCACGCCAACCGCGACCAACAGCAAAAAGCCGACGGCGATTTTCACACGCCAGGGCAATCCTTCGGCACTGCTGTCAAGGTCTGTGGCCTGGGCGCTTGTCATTGCGAAAGAGTAGGCGCGCGGTTAGGCGGCCTCAAGCACATGCGGCTCAGGCCAGCGCCATCCCGCCCATCAGCGCGGCAAACAGGCCGCGGCCATCCGATCCGCCAAGGGCCGGATCGATCGCGCGTTCGGGGTGCGGCATCATCCCCAGGACACGGCGGTTTTCCGACAATACACCGGCGATATCCGCCATCGACCCATTCGGATTGGCGGCGTAGGTAAAGGCAATGCGATCTTCCGCCATAAGCCGCCGCAGGCCTTCGGCATCGATGGTGTAGTTGCCATCGTGATGCGCAATCGGCACCCGGATTTCCTGCCCCGCGCCATAAGTCGAGGTAAAGGCGCTGGCCGTCGTGGCCACCTTCAGCGGAACCGTGCGGCACACGAATTTCAGCGCGGCATTGCGCATCAACACACCGGGAAGCAAGCCCATTTCGGTCAGGACTTGAAAGCCGTTGCAGATACCCAGAACATAGCGGCCCTTGGCCGCATGGGCCCGTACTGCGGCCCCAATCGGCGACTGTGCCGCGATGGCGCCGCAGCGCAGGTAATCGCCAAAGGAAAAGCCACCCGGAATTCCCACCACATCCACCCCTTCGGGCAGCGCGCTGTCCTTGTGCCAGACCCGTGCAACCTCAAACCCCGCGCTTTCAAAAGCCACGGCAAGGTCACGGTCGCAGTTCGATCCGGGAAAGGTGACGACGGCGGCTTTCATGGCCCCTCCAAGGCTAGGGTTGGATGCACGTTGCTTAGCGGAACGCGCCAAAAAGGACCACCCCACTGCGGCGATTTTCCCGGTTTGTTGTGCGGTCGAATGCCCTTAGGATGGCAACATGATGACCCCTGCCGCCAGATCCGACCTGCAAACCCTGTTCGGCAACCGCCTTTCAGTGTCCGCAGCCGTGTTGGCCGAACACGGGCAAAGCGAAAGCCTGATGACTGCGGGCCTGCCGGATGCCGTGGTGTTTCCCAACAGCACCGCCGAGGTTGTTGCCCTGACGCAGATTGCAACCCGGCACCGTCTGCCGTTGATCGGCTGGGGGGCCGGCACGTCGCTGGAAGGGCATGCCTTGGCCTTGCAGGGCGGCATCTCTGTCGACTTTCGCAACATGGCCGGCGTGCTGGAAGTGCGGCCCGAAGACCGGCTGGTGCGGGTTCAGCCGGGCCTGACACGCGAGGCGCTGAATCTGGACCTGCGCACAACGGGGATGTTCTTCCCGGTCGATCCGGGGGCGAATGCCTCGATCGGTGGGATGGCCGCGACGCGGGCCTCGGGCACGACTGCGGTGCGCTATGGCACGATGCGCGCCAATGTGGTGGCGCTGGAGGTGGTGCTGGCCGATGGCCGGGTGATCCGCACCGGGTCTGGCGCGCCGAAATCTTCGGCCGGGTATGATCTGACAGCGCTGTTCGTGGGGTCTGAGGGCACCTTGGGGCTGATCACCGAATTGACCCTGCGCCTGCATGGTCTGCCCGAGGCGGTGTCTGCCGCCGTGGCGGTCTTTGCCACGCTTGAGGCTGCGGTGGATTGCGTGATTGCGGCGATCCAGATGGGGATACCTGCGGCGCGGATCGAGTTTCTGGACCCCGCCACCGTTGCCGCCTGCAACGCCTATTCCGGCACCAACCTGCCCGCTGCGCCGCAACTTCTGCTCGAATTTCACGGCAGTCCGGCCAGCGTGGCCGAAGATGCGGCAAGGTTTCAAGAGCTTGCCACCAGCTTTGGCGCGGGCGATTTTCGCTGGGCCGAGGCGCAGGAGGACCGCAACCGATTGTGGAAGATGCGGCACCAGGCCTACCCGGCGATCCTTGCGTCGCGCCCTGGTGCCAGGGCCATCGTCACCGATGTCTGCGTGCCAATCTCGGCCCTTGCACGCGCCGTGGAGGAAACCCGCAACGATATTGCCGCGTCAGGCATTCCCGGGCCGATCCTGGGCCATGTGGGTGACGGAAATTTCCATGCGATCTTGCTGGTCGAGCCCGACGATGCCGCCGAAATTGCCACCGCCAAAGACCTTGCCGCCAGAATGGCGGCGCGGGCACTGCGCTTGGGTGGCACGATCACCGGCGAACACGGGGTCGGGTTCGGAAAACTGCCCTACATGGCAGCAGAACACGGTGAAGCATGGTCCGTGATGGGGGCGATAAAGCGGGCGCTGGACCCGCTTGACCTGATGAACCCCGGCAAACTGGTGCCCCAGACTGATTAGCCCAGAACGCCGAATGACCGGTTGCGAAACAGCCCGAGGTCAATCTCGCGCTGGCGGCGTTCCAGATCAAAGCGCGAGACGGACGCGTTCAGATATGCCCGTTCCGCCTCGGCCACGGTGGGGACAACACGTTGACCAAACAAACGATCAAGAAAACTGCGCATCTGCTTACTCCTTCTATTCCTTGTGGAATGTAGGATGCTGCAGTGCGGCACGACAGGTGTATGTGCGGGAACCCGTCATGCAGTTCTCGCATGGGTCAGACCAGAAGCAGCGCCCTTGCTGCGGCGCGGGCGGCCTCGGTCACCGTGTCGCCGGCCAGCATCCGGGCGATTTCTTCCACCCGGTCGGTGGCGTTCAATGCGGTGACCGATGACAGGGTCTGATCTGCGACTACCCGCTTTTCAACCCGCCAGTGATGCGCCCCGAAAGCCGCGACCTGCGGCGAATGGGTCACCACCAGAACCTGGGCACCTGACGCCAGTGCCTTCAGCCGCCGCCCGACAGCATCGGCGGTCGCCCCGCCGACCCCCCGGTCGATCTCGTCAAAAATCAGGGTCAGGCCGGGCGAATCGCCGGTCAGACACACTTTCAGCGCCAGCAGAAACCGGCTGAGTTCCCCCCCCGAGGCAATGCGGTTCAAGGGACCGGACGGCGCACCGGGGTTGGTGGCGACGGTAAAGGTGACGGCATCGGTGCCCTCGGGCCCCGGATCGCCGGGCGCGAATTCGGTCACGAAAACGGCGCGTTCCATTTTCAGCGGTGCCAGTTCTGCGGCCATCGCGGCATCCAGCCGGATTGCGGCAGCGCGGCGCGCGGCGGAAACGGCTGCGGCTTCGTTGGCATAGGCGGCTTCAGCCTCGGCCACCGCCTTTTGCAGGCGGCCAATGCCTGCCACGCCACCCTCAAGCGCCGCAAGCCGCGCCCGTAGTTCAGCAGCAAAACCACCCAGATCATCGGGCAGCACACCATGCTTGCGGGCCAATGCGCGGATGGCGAACAGGCGTTCTTCCTGCGCCTCAAGCTCTGATGGGTTGAAGTCCAGCGCCCGCAGCGTCGCCTCAACCCCGGCTTGCGCTTCAGACAGTTCGATCAGTGCCCGGTTCAGCGCGGCCATGGCGGGGTCAAGCGCGCCATCAGCCTTGTCGGCCGCCCCGTCCAGCCAGCGCATCGCATCACGCATCCGCCCCTCGGCACCATCTTCGGACAGCGCAGCCAAAGCCTTGGCCACGTCATCGCGAATGCGCGCGGCACTTTGCATCAGGCGACGGCGCGCATCCAAACTTGCTTCTTCACCGGGTTCGGGGTTCAGCTTGTCAAGTTCAGCCACCGCGTGGCGCAGGAAATCTTCATCTGCGGCTGCCCGCGCCAGCGCCGCTTCGGCCTCGCTCAACGCCTGTCTGGCCACGCGTTGCGCGACCCATGCCGCACGCAACCGGGTCAGGTCAAGGGCCGCGAAACTGTCCAGCAGCGCGCGGTGCCCCCTTGGGTTCAACAAGCCGCGGTCATCATGCTGGCCGTGCAGTTCCACCAGATGGTCGGACAGATCGCGCAACACCTCGCCCGAAACGCGGCGATCATTGACATAGGCGGTCTTGCGGCCATCGGCAAAGTTGACGCGGCGCAGGATCAACTCTCCCTCCGCCTCGATCCCGGCTTCGGCAAGCACGGCTTCGACCGCGTGGCCGGGTGCGACATCGAAAACCGCCGTCACCTCGCCTTGGGTCGCCCCTTGGCGCACCAGTTCCGCCCGTCCGCGCCAGCCCAGCACAAACCCAAGCGCATCCAGCAAGATGGATTTTCCGGCGCCGGTTTCGCCCGTCAGCACATTCAAACCTGCGCCCAGATCAAGGCTAAGCCGGTCGATGATCAGCACATCGCGGATATCAAGCGAGACAAGCATGGCGGCCCCGTCGGATGGGCGATCCGCCCATCCCCCTCACAACCATTCGCCCCGGATCATCTGGCGATAGACCTGCCGCAACCAGCTGTCGCCTTTGGCTTCGGGGCTGAGGCCCTTGCCTTTCAGCAGACGGAAGCCGTCGTCATAGAACGGCGAAGACTGGTAGTTGTAACCCAGAATGGCTGCGGCAGTCTGCGCTTCGTCGTTCAGGCCAAGGGCAAGATAGCATTCGACCAACCGGTGCAGCGCTTCTGCGGTGTGGCTGGTGGTCTGGAAATCCTGCACCACCGACCGGAAGCGGTTGATGGCAGCGGTGTAGTGGCGGCGCTTGAGGTAATAGCGGCCGATTTCCATTTCCTTGGCAGCAAGCTGGTCAAACGCCAACTCGAACTTCAGGATGGCAGATCGCGCATATTCGCTGTCAGGATAGGTTTCGATCACATCGCGCATACCGACCAGCGCCTGGAACGTCAGGCCCTGATCCCGACCGACGTCGTCGATCTGATCATAGTAGCTAAGCGCCATCAGGTAGAGCGCATAGGGCGCATCCTCGTCGCCCGGGTAAAAGTCGAGGAACCGCTGCGACGCCGCGCGCGCCTCTTCGTATTCCTTGGCCTTGTGCAGTGTGAATGCCTGCATGATCAGGGCCCGCTTGGCGTATTCGGTGTAGGGGTAGAGCCGCTCTACCTCTTGGAAATAGCGCAACGCGGCCTCCGGCTTCTTGCCGGTTTCCAACTCCAACTCGCCCTGCTTGTAGATTTCCTCGGCTGTGTAGGTGTCAAGCGCGCGTTCTTTTGGTCCGCCGCCCGCGCAACCCGCGAGCAATGCAACCAGAAGCGCCGTACTTAGCAACCGTCTGCCGGACCTTCCGCCTGCCATATTCCGCCTATCCAAACCTGCTGCCCGACTCAGCAGCCCGTCCCGCTTGTTTGCGATCCGGTGCCCCGAAGGGCGTGCCGCTCAGGCCATTTACATGTGTCCTAGCACAGAAAAATCCGGGGCGCAAAACGCCTTTCGTCACTTTTCGTGCTGGGTGAGGAAGTCCTTAGCGCCGAAGTGGAATATCACCGCGACGAACGCCTACTCCGGGCAGTTTGCCAACGGTTTGCGGGCCGCAATCCACCATACAAAACGCCTCGCTGTCGGCGAACAGCGCGTGCAACAGGCGGTTGGTCAGCGCATGACCCGCACGGTCGCCGGTATAACGGCCCAGCAGCGGGCCACCGGCCAGCGCCAGATCGCCCAGCGCGTCCAGCATCTTGTGGCGCACGGGTTCATCCGAATGGCGCAAACCGCCGGGTGAAACCACCGCATCGCCGTTGAAAACAACCGCGTTCTCCAGCGTCCCGCCAAGGGCAAGCCCGCGTTCCCGCATGGCATCGACATCAGATTGACGGCAGAAGGTGCGGCTATCGGAAAGTTCGCGCACGAAGGCACCGTTTGCCATGTTCAGGCTACGGGTCTGGGTGCCGATCGCGGACTCCGCAAATGAAATCCGGAAGTCGATCTCCAGCATTTCGGCGGGTTCCAGACGCGCGGTGGCCTCGCCATCCTGAACTTCGACCGTCTTCAGCACCCGAATTGCACGAACCGGCGCCGCCTGCTCGCGCAAGCCGCGCGCCAGAAACACCTCGACAAACGGCACGGCGGATCCATCAAGAATCGGCACTTCGGGTCCGTCGATTTCGATCAGCGCGTTGTGGATGGCAGAGCCGGCAAGTGCTGCCATCACATGCTCGATGGTGGACACGGAAACGCCGGCTGCGTTTTCGACCAGCGTGCACAGGCGCGATGGCACCACTGCATCCCAGCGCGCGGGGATCATGGCATCCCGGTCAAGAACATCAACCCGGCGAAACCAGATGCCATAATCCGCCGAAGCCGGGCGCACGACCATGCGCACCTGGGCGCCGCTGTGCAAGCCGACGCCGATGAATGTAGCTGCGGATCTTAGAGTGTTCTGCACGTCTTACTTTACCTCATGAGAACAAGGGGACTTGTCCTCTTGGTCGTTAGCTACCCGTAAACGGCCAGGCCACGAAGCTCAACTCACGCTTTGCAACGGTATGTGACAAGCTGCGAATTCCGCTCAACGCATTGATAGAAATCAGAAAAGGCCCGGAAGTCCGGGCCTTTTCCTTTATGCTTCTGCGTTCGGCTATCAGTTTGCCTGACGGCGCAGGAACGCGGGGATCTCGATCCGCTCCTGATCTGCGCTCAATTCCTGCTCATCGTCGTAGGCGGTCACCGGCGGCTGCTGGCGGCTGGCTTGCGGCATCTGGCGGTCTGCCGGGGTTTCCATGTGACCGGCCATCCGGTTGATCAGCGAACCGATTCCGAAGCGTGGCTTTTGCCCAACTGCAGCGGGCTGTAGTTGCGCGGCGCGTGGAGCAACCGGTGCGCCGCTTGGGCGGGGCGTGCTGGCGGCAGGTGCACGGCTGACGGCGGCTTGCAGCCGGGCCAGCGCTTCGGCTGAAGGCTGCCCAGCGGGGCGCGGACGGGGTGCCACGAAATCTGCGGCGTCCGCCTCGATCGAAGCCGGGGTCGGCCGTAGCGCCGGCGTTGGGGTCACCGCCTGTGGGCGATAGACCGGCGGTGGCAGATCATCGGTAACGCTGGCATCGCCTTCTTCGATTGACGCCGTTGTCGCATCAAACAGATCTGTACTTTCCGCCATCGCGACCTCTGGCTGCAGCTCTTCTGCAACCTGCACTGGGGCCGGCTGCGGTGCTGGGCGGCGCACTTCGTTCTGTGCGTTCTGCAGCGTCAGCGGTGTTGCCATCGAACGGCGGGTGACCGGCGGCTCGGCACGGCTGGCCGCGGTGGCGTCGATCCCGGTGGCGACGACGGATACGCGCAGGCGTCCTTCCATCGAGGTGTCCAGCGTGGAACCAACGATGATGTTCGCATCGGGGTCCACCTTTTCGCGGATGATGTTGGCCGCTTCGTCCAGCTCGAACAGGGTCAGGTCGTGGCCGCCGGTGATGTTGATCAACACACCCTTGGCGCCATGCAACGAGATTTCGTCAAGCAGCGGGTTGGCAATCGCCTTTTCCGCAGCCTGAATGGCGCGGTCATCGCCCGTTGCTTCGCCAGTGCCCATCATCGCCTTGCCCATTTCGTCCATCACGGCGCGGACATCGGCAAAGTCGAGGTTGATCAGGCCGGGGCGCACCATCAGATCGGTGACACCTTTCACGCCCTGATACAGCACGTCGTCGGCCATCGCGAAGGCTTCGGTGAATGTGGTGCGTTCGTTGGCCAGCCGGAACAGATTCTGGTTCGGAATGATGATCAGTGTGTCGACCACCTTCTGCAGCGCCTCGATACCCTCTTCGGCCTGACGCATGCGTTTTGCGCCTTCGAACTGGAAGGGTTTGGTCACCACACCGACCGTCAGCACGCCCAACTCACGCGCGGCCTGCGCGATGATCGGGGCAGCGCCAGTGCCCGTACCGCCACCCATTCCGGCGGTGATGAAGCACATGTGCGCCCCGGCAAGATGATCCACGATCTCTTCGATGGTTTCCTCGGCGGCGGCGGCACCGACGGTTGGCCGCGCCCCCGCGCCCAGACCTTCGGTTACCTTGACGCCAATCTGGATGCGCGCATGGGCGCGGCTTTGTTGCAGCGCCTGCGCGTCGGTGTTGGCCACAACAAACTCGACCCCCTCAAGGTTCTTGTCGATCATGTTGTTGACGGCGTTGCCGCCTGCCCCGCCTACACCGAAGACGGTGATCCGCGGCTTCAGCTCTTCACGCTCATTGGTCATCGTCAGATTGAGTGCCATGGGTTTTGCCTGTCCGTTTTTTATATGACGCCGTCTTTTGTTTTTCGGTGGTCAACAGCGCCTGTCCGAACGCCTGTTCACCGACTTATCCACGATTCTATCCACAAGGAGGCCCTAGGTCACGAGAAAAAGTCGAGGCAGGGTCAAAATATAGGGGTTTGTTGCCTGAAAAGGACGGTATCTCGCAAACATATCTGAATATGGTATTCACCAGTTGTCCCTGAACCATTTGACGGCCCGCCGGATCGACCGCGCCGGATAGCGCTCTGCAGGAATCTCGAAGTCCCACCACTCATCCTGCGGGTGCGCTGCAAACAGGCACAGCCCCACTGCGCTGGCGAAAGCAGCGCCGGTTGCCGCTTGTGGCAGGCCCTGCACGCGCAGCGGCCGCCCCAGTCGGACGCGCTGACCCAGGATGCGCGATGCCAGGCCGTCCAGCCCGGGGATCAGGCTGGAGCCGCCGGTCAGCACGATCTGCTGGCTTGGCAAATGGTCAAATCCCGCCACATCCAGCCGTGCGCGCACCTCTTCCAGAATCTCTTCGACGCGCGGGCGCATGATCCCGATCAGTTCGGTCCGGCTGATCTGCCGGCGATCCTTTTCCCAGTCGCCGCTGTCGCCGCCGATGTCGATCATCTCGCGGTCGTCCATGCCGGTGGCGTAAAGCCCGCCATGCCGGGTCTTGATCTGCTCGGCCGTAGCAACCGGGATTTGCAGACCCTTGGAGATGTCGGAGGTGATGTGGTCACCCCCCATCCGCACAGAGTCGGCATAGATCATGTGGCGCTTCATGAAGACCGAAAGCCCCGTCGCGCCGCCCCCCATATCGATGCAGGCCGAACCGAGTTCCTGTTCGTCTTCAACCAGCGACGATATCCCCGAAACATAGGCCGATGAGGCAATCCCAGCCAGTTCAAGATCGCACCGCTTGATGCAGTAAAGCAGGTTCTGCACCACGTCGCCGTCCACCGACAGAAGATGCATGTCACAGGTCAGCCGGTTGCCGATCTGCCCGCGCGGATCGCCAAGGCCGGACCGGTGGTCAAGCGCGAAGTTGACCGGCTGGGCGTGCAGCACCTCGCGCCCCTGCCCGATGTCGGGCACATCGCAGGCGGC
The DNA here is from genome assembly GCF_031377265.1 of Tabrizicola sp. Taxonomy (GTDB): domain Bacteria; phylum Pseudomonadota; class Alphaproteobacteria; order Rhodobacterales; family Rhodobacteraceae; genus JAUYQR01. The sequence goes on from NZ_JANMET010000147.1 coordinate 26,922, forward strand.
CAGTACGCGGGCCACGTCTTGTTCGGTCACCACGCTGTCTTGCAGATCCAGCTCTCCCGCCAGACCATAGCTGCGCGGTTCGGCCCCGGCAAAGCAGGCGATGACGTGATCGACGCGCACGTTGGCCATCTTTTGCGCCGCCTGAACGGCGGTGCGGATCGCCCGCTCCGTCTCGTTCATCACCGAGATTTCGCCAAAACGCACACCACGCGACCGGGTGGTCGCGGCGCCGATCACGCGGAACTGGCTTTGCCCGGCCATCGGCCCGACACCATCCTGTTCGCGCAGCTTGTCCGGCCCGTCAAACCGCAGGATCAGACAGGCGATTTTCGAAGTCCCCACATCGAGGATCGCAATCACCCCGCGCTGCATTGCAGCCCGGCGCATGTTCCGCATCGCACGCTGAGTGGTGTACAGGTCGGTCACAGTTCGCTCTCCACGGTTTCAATGCCCTGTGCGCGGCGCAGTTCACCCAAGGCATAGGGCGTCAGGCGCAGCACCGGGCGGTGGTCGTTACGAAGATCAACAGCAAGCAGGTCTCGGTTCAGAATGTCCTGCACATGGTCCAGCGCGAGCAGGCGTTCCAACGCGCTGATCGGGTTCTTTTGCGGCAGAAGGATGCGCTGATCACGGTCCAGCACGATGTCCCAGCGCCGCTCTCCCATCCGCACAAGCCCACGAATCCGGGGGGCAAGCGGGCCTGCAGCGGCCACAAGTTCCAGCGCTTCGGTCGTGGCCTTGTCGGCGCCGGTGCCCGCGATGACCGGCAGGTCTGGCCGGTCGGTGCGCGCGACAAGGCCCGCCACGCGGTGGCCGCTTTCGTCAACAAGGGTCAACCCGTCCTCGGTGCGCCAGACTGCAACCGGCACGCGTTCAGTGATCACAACCTGCAACACACCGCCGGAACGCACCCGCAACTCGGCCTGCTTCACCGCATCCAGTGCCTCGATCCGCAGACGCGCTGCATCAAGATCAATGTCAAACGACGACATTGGCAGCGCGATACCCAGCTTGACCCGCACCGCCACAGCAAGATCAGGCGACGCGCCCTCGACCGAGGCGAGCGATACCCGGAATTCCGGGCGGTCTTCGAACTTGTCGCGCAGGTCGGTCACGGCGGCAACTATGGCCGCGCGGTTGGCTTCGTTTGCAAAGTAGACCGCCATCGCACCCACGACCAAAAGCGTCGGCAAACCGGTGCGGATCATCGTCCGCAGGTACGGCGTCAGCATCACCCGTTGCATCCGGTACGCCCAGCGGCTTGGCGCCGGATCGCGGCGGGTGACGTTGCGGCTGATCGGTTGGCTGTCGTGCCGGCGGGCGGTCAACGGTTGCATGATGCATCCTCCACCATCCATGCGCACAGATCGGGAAAGCTGATCCCCAGATGTGCGGCCTGCTCGGGGGCAAGCGATGTTGGCGTCATGCCGGGCTGGGTGTTGGTTTCCAGCAGGATCAGACCGGCCAGACCCCGCGCCTCATCCCAGCGAAAATCGGTGCGGCTGACACCACGGCAGCCCAGGGCACGATGCGCGCGCAAGGCGTAATCCATGCAGGCGGCGGTAATCGCTTCGGGCAGCGCAGCGGGCAGCACATGGCGCGACCCGCCTACCGTGTACTTGGCGTCGTAGTCGTACCACCCGTCCGTAAGGATGTCGGTCACGCAAAGCGCGCGGTCGCCCATCACCGTGGTCGTCAACTCACGTCCCGGCGCATAGCTTTCGACCATCACCGTGGCGGGCATGGTGGCCGCCAAACGCGGCGCATTTGACCCTTCGCGCACGATGTAGACGCCCACGGATGAGCCTTCGTTGTTCGGCTTCACCACATAGGGCGGCGGCAGGACATGACCCGCCTCGACCGCCTCCTTCGTGACAATCACGCTTTCGACGACAGGCAGACCGGCTGCCGCATAGATTTCCTTGGTCTTGGCCTTGTCCATCGCAACAGCCGAGGCAAGCACCCCGGAATGCGTGTACGGAATGCCCAGCCATTCCAGAATTCCCTGCACGCAGCCATCCTCGCCCCAGCGGCCATGCAGGGCGTTGAAGGCAACGTCGGGTTTGATGTCAGCCAGACGCGACGGCAAATCGCGGTCGCAATCGACCTCGATCACCTGATATCCCGCCGCCCGGAGTGCCTTGGCGCATTCGCGCCCTGAGACAAGAGAGACCTCCCGCTCTGCGGAAAATCCACCCATCAACACCGCCACCCTGAGGGGCATCCTGCTCGATGCGCCCGCCATCTTCTGCCTCATCCGAGCCTTTGGCGGCCCGTGATCTTGTTGTTCACGCGGCCAGACCCCCTAGGGATCGCCTACCCGCATGATTTCCCACTCTAGCGTGATACCGCTCTGTTGGAAAACCTTTTTTCGCACTTCTTCACCCAGACTTTCCAGATCGGCAGCAGTCGCGCCCCCTGTGTTGATCAGAAAGTTCGAATGCATCGGCGACATCTGCGCCCCGCCCTTTTTGGCACCCCGCATTCCGGCCTCGTCGATCACCTTCCAGGCCTTCAATTCGTGCGTGTCATCCGCAGCACCGGTGGAAGACCGGCCCAACGGATTGCGAAACGTGGACCCTGCTGACCGCTCCTTGGTGGGCTGGCTTGCGTCCCGCCTTGCGATCTGGTCGGTCATCCGGGCGTCCAGTGCCGCAGGGTCGCCGCGCACGGCGCGGAAGCTGGCCGAAACGATCACCGCGCCCTCCGGCACGTCAGACTGGCGATAACGCAGGTTCAGCGCGCTGGCGGCAAGCTCCGTCACCTGCCCGTCGCGTCCGACCACCCGCACCGATACCAGATGATCGGCCACATAAGACCCATAGCATCCCGCGTTCATCCGCACCGCACCGCCAACGGACCCCGGAATGGTGCGCAGAAACGTCAGGTCCAACCCGGCCTCCGCCGCTTTGCGCGCCACATGCGCATCCAGCACCGCCGCACCAGCGATGACCGTATCATCCCGGATCTCTATCGTGTTGAACCCCCGACCCAGCCGGATCACCACAGCCCTGAGGCCACCATCCCGCACGATAAGGTTGGACCCGACGCCGATCGGAAACACCTTAACCGTAGGGTCAACCGCGGCCAGAAAGCTGCGAAGATCATC
>NZ_JANMET010000160.1:0-5834 GCF_031377265.1 Tabrizicola sp.
CCCGCGACCGTCATTCTGTTCCGCGAAGTCTTCGTCTCTGGCCTGCGCGAGTTTCTTGGGGCCAAGGCGGGATTGCTGAAGGTGACAAAGCTTTCAAAATGGAAAACGACGGCGCAGATGGTGGCTATCGCGGTGCTGTTCCTGGGTACTGGGCTTGAGTATCTGAACGGCGTCGCGATGCAGGGGATGACAACTGAGCAGTACACCGAGGCTGTGATGGCGGGGTTGGCCGACCCGATCCGATCCTGCGGCAAGCGCGACTGCGCCTCGTTCGCGACGACGGCTGGGCTGGGGTTGATCTGGCTGGCGGCGATCCTCACCTTCATGACCGGGTGGGAGTATTTCGTCAAAGCGCTGCCGCATCTTCGAGAAGAGAAATGATCGACGTTCTTTACTTCGCCTGGGTCCGGGAACGCATCGGCCTGCCGCGCGAGCGGGTGGAGACCGCGGCTGCGACGGTGGCGGATCTGGTTGCCGAGTTGAAGCAGCGGGAAGAGCGTTACGAGGCCGCATTCGCGGATGTGTCGGCGCTGCGGGTGGCGCTGGATCAGGAGCTGTCGTCGTTTGATGCCCCGCTGGCCGGGGTGCGGGAGGTTGCTTTCTTTCCGCCGATGACAGGTGGCTGAGATGCGCCTGTCAGTCCAGTCCGCGCCGTTTGACATCGGGTCGGAAACCGCCCGCTTTGCCGCTGTCGGGGCCGGGGCCGTGGTCACCTTTACCGGGATCGTGCGGGATCAGGCGGGGACGCTGGCGGCAATGGAGATCGAGCATTATCCGGGGATGACGGAAAAGGCGATCGGCGCCATCATGGATGAGGCCGTGGCGCGCTGGTCGCTGATCGATGCGCTGGTCATTCATCGGCATGGGCGGCTGGCACCGGGGGAGGCGATCATGATGGTCGCCACGGCGGCGGCGCACCGGGCTGAGGCGTTTGCGGCGGCGGAGTTTCTGATGGATTACCTGAAATCCCGCGCGCCGTTCTGGAAGAAGGAAATCGGGGCCGGGGGGGCCGATTGGGTGGCCGCGAGGGATGAGGACGAGGCGGCGCTGCGGCGGTGGTGACTTAGGATGTCCACGCGTGGACATCTTTGTGGGTTGTTTTGAATCAATGACTTAGGAATCGCGTTTAGGACTTTGTTAAGGGTTTGACCAGTTTCCTGCGGCTTTGCCGAGGCTGGTTTTTCGCACGGGGTTAGCCATCGCGGGCAACCCCGTGCCAGCGCTCAGTTGGCTTGATAAATCCTGACTTCCGGGTCTGCCGGAACAAGTGGTTTCAGGGCGACAAAGACGTCTTGGGTGAACAACTCGCTCGCAAGGTAGGCGGTGGCCGAGGCGACGGTATCAAAGCCGTGCAGAACCTGAACATCATCGTCCCGCACCAGAAGCGCCTTTGAGTCATTGCCTGCGACGGTGGTCAGAAAGGGGTCCTTGTATTCGGCGCAGATCGCCGCTGCCGCCGGCCGGTTTTCCGGTGCGATCTTCAGCGTGATTTCAAGATAGGCGCCGGTTTCGGCAAAGACCGAGGTGGCAATCAGCGAGGCGGCCAGTGCGATGGGCTTTAGAAGCGAGGTCATGGATTTGGTCCTTTGGTTGCTGGTGGAGTGCACCAACAGACCTGAACGAAGCGGCGTGGCAGGTGAAATTGCTTGTTTGAATGGCGTCATTCGGGGAAAGAACTAATGCTGCGACCTGCGAGCGCCTATGCTTGGGGCACGTAGCTTGATCGGACGGGACATGAATTTTCAGCAGCTGAGGTTTGCGGTGGCCGTGGTGGACCTGCGGTCGTTCACCCTGACCGATTTTGGTGAAAGCATGATTGCCGAGATCCGCGCGATTCTTGCGGCGAAGTCGCGGCTGCGGACCCATTCTGCCGAGTATCTGGCCCGCGATGACCATATCGTCAGGATCGGAATATCGCCCTTGATCAGCGATGAGTTTGTCGCGGCCTTGCTGGCGCGCATCGCGGGATGGATGGCAGCCTGAACATCACCCTGTAAGAGATGAACAAGGGCGAAATTCAGTGGAATCGCGCTGTTGCCGGCATCGAAGGTGGCCGATCTTTCCCGCGCCCGGCCGCTTGGCGACACAACGGGTGCGGCGGTTTCAATCGGGTTTCACGCCGGTTGGAAGCCGTCGGTCGAACTGCGACCCAGTTTCGGGTCAGCGATGAAGGCGCTGATGGTGGACGGTCAGCAGGCTGCGACCTGATCTGAAGCAATGCGAAGATGACCGGCCGCTTTTGGCTGCGGACCGGTCATCAACACGGGTAGGACGCTGCCCTCAGAAATCAAACAGCTCGCCCAGAAAGCTTTCCTTGCGCTTTTTCCTGTAGCCTTGGCGATAGTCATCGTCATCGTCATCACGGCGGCGGGGTTCGGCGGCGTAGCCGTGCGCGGCGGGGCGCTGCGGTTCGGGTTGGTAGACCGGCGCTGCACGCTGTGGTGCGGGTTGGGCGACAGCGGCGGGCGCTGGAGCGCCAAGCGAGCGTTCGATGATCTTGTCCAACTCGCCACGATCCAACCAGACGCCGCGGCATTTGGGGCAGTAATCAATCTCAACCCCGCCACGATCAGCCATCACAAGGGTTTCGTTGTCCACTGGGCAGCGCATCGCATTCTCCATCTTTGCGGTTTTGGAATAGATGGGAACTCTTGCCGTAACCGCAAGGCACGGGGGCGGAAAACGGCCAACGGGTTGCAAAATGTCGCAATCCGGGGCAGGAAGGGGGCGAGCCGTGGCGATGGCGTCGCCGCAGGGGCTATTGCCCCGCCGCTTGCAGGGAAACCTGCCACCGTCCTGTACGCCGGGACCTTTCGGGGTTCCGCATGCGTGCCCCGTGACGGAAGTCTGACATGACACTGAACCGACCCGAGATGTACCGGATGCACAACGGCCAGAAGGCAGTGCTGCCGTTTGCGGCGGAAGAATATGAGGACCGGCTGGCGGGCCTGCGCGACATCATGGAGATGCACGATCTGGACGCGGTGGTGCTGACCTCGATGCACAACGTCGCCTACTATTCGGGATTCCTGTATTGCAGCTTTGGGCGGCCTTACGCCTGTGTGGTGACGAAAACCGAATGCGTGACGATTTCTGCCGGGATCGATGCGGGCCAGCCGTGGCGGCGCAGCATCGGCGACAACATCACCTATACCGACTGGGCGCGCGACAACATGTGGCGGGCGGTGGCGTCGGTCACCGGTGAGGGCAAGGCCGTGGGCTGCGAGGCGGACCATCTGACGATGGAGCGGGCGGAGAAGTTCAACACGTTCCTCAAGCCCAAGCGCGGCATGGATATCGCCCCCGCGACGATGCACCAGCGGATGATGAAATCTGCGGCCGAGATCGCGCTGATCAAGCATGGGTCGAACGTGGCAGACGTCGGTGGCTATGCGATCCGCGAGGCGATTGCGGTAGGGGCGACCGAGCTGGAGATTTCCATCGCCGGGCGGGACGCGATGGAGCGCGAGATTGCCAAGCGGTTCCCGGATGCGGAATACCGCGACACCTGGGTGTGGTTCCAATCCGGCATCAACACCGACGGCGCGCATAATCCGGTGACCAACCGGAAGCTGCGCCATGGGGATATCCTGAGCCTGAACTGCTTTCCGATGATCAGCGGCTATTACACCGCCCTGGAGCGGACGCTGTTCGTGGGCGAGGTGGATGATGCGAGCATGCGGGTCTGGCAGACCAACATCGACAGCCATGAATTCGGGATGAAGCTGCTGCGCCCTGGGGCAAGCTGTGCCGAGATCACCAGGAAGATCAACGAGTTCCTGGCCGAGCGGCAGATGCTGCAGTACCGGACTTTCGGCTATGGGCATTCGTTCGGGATCCTGTCGCACTACTATGGCCGCGAGGCGGCGCTGGAGTTGCGCGAGGATATCGACACGGTGCTGGAGCCGGGGATGGTGATCAGCATGGAACCGATGCTGACGATTCCGGAAGGCATGCCGGGGGCCGGGGGCTACCGCGAGCATGACATCTTTGTGGTGACCGAGGACGAGCCCGAGGACATCACGCATTACCCCTACGGACCTGCGTTCAACGTGGTGGGATAAGGCGTCGGGCCGGGTATCCCCCGGCCCTTTTTGTCAGACGCGCTTGATCAGGCGGATCAGGAACAGCAGGATCACCGCGCCAAGGGTAGCCGCGATGATCGACCCGACAATGCCGCCACCCAGGCTGAGGCCGACACGCGGCAGCAGCAGGCTGGCGATGAACGCACCGACAATGCCGATGACGATGTTGCCAAGAAGGCCAAATCCGTAGCCTTTGACGATTAGCCCGGCCAACCAGCCCGCAACGGCACCGATGAGTAGAATGATCAGAATTGCTTCGATACCCATGTTTTCCCCTTCGCCCGCCCCCACCACGGGGTCAATTGCGCACAGTAACGCGAAACGCGTGGATTGGTTCCGGTAAAGGTGCCTGCGCAACGCATTTGCGCGACCGGCGTTTCATCTTGCTGTCGTGTGGGTGTCACGGAAGCTTCACCGAATGGCGGCATGGCTCTGGCGATCTTATACCCGTCATGAGGATGCACGATGACACCGAAGACTTTTGGACTGACCTCAGTCGTTGCCCTGTCAACCGCGTTTCCGGCCCTTGCCGAGATGAACTTTAACCGCATCGCCAGCTTTGCCACGCCCGACAACATGGCGGACGGCGAAGACCGCAGCCGCGAGTCGAGCGCCGAGATCGTCACCGCATCAGAAGACGGCATGATGCTGGTCTACACCGACAGCCCGCTGGGCGTGATTGGCATGGTGGACATCACCGACCCCGCAGCGCCAAAACCGCTGGGCAACATCGATATGGGCGGCGAGCCGACGACGGCGCAGATCATCGGCGGCAAGGCTTATGTCGGGGTGAACACGTCGGAAAGCTATGCCACGCCGTCGGGCAAGCTGGTGACGGTGGATCTGGCAAGCAAGGCCATCGTCGCGGAATGCGATCTGGGCGGGCAGCCAGATTCGGTGGCGCGGGCCAAGGACGGGTCATTCGTGGCGGTGGCCGTGGAAAACGAGCGGGATGAAGAGGTGAACGACGGCGCGCTGCCGCAAATGCCGGCGGGCTTTGTGGTCAAGCTGCCGGTCAATGACGGCGTGGTGGATTGCGCGGGCCTGCAGCGGATCGAAGTGACCGGCCTTGCCGAGGTGGCCGGTGACGACCCGGAGCCGGAGTTTCTGGCGGTGAACGATGCGGGCGAGATCGTGCTGACGATGCAGGAAAACAACCATGTCGTGGTGATCGGTGCGGACGGGGTGGTTTCCAGCCATTTCAGCGCGGGTGCGGTGGATCTGACCGGGATCGACACTAAGCGCGACGGCAAGCTGGACTTCACCGGCGACAAGGCGGGCGTTGCGCGCGAACCGGACGGGGTGAAATGGATCGACGCCGATCATTTCGTGATGGCCAACGAGGGGGATTACGAAGGCGGGTCACGCGGCTTTACCATCTTCAAGCGGGACGGCACGGTGGTCTACGAATCGGGTGCATCGCTGGAGCGCGAGATTGCGGCACTGGGCCACTATCCCGACCATCGCAACAAGAAGGGCGTGGAGCTTGAGTCGGTCGAGGTCGCCACCTTCAACGGCACGCCGATGCTGTTCGTGGCATCCGAGCGGGCTTCGCTTGTGGCGGTGTATGACCTGACCAACCCGGCGGACCCGGTGCTGAAGCAGATCCTGCCATCGGGCATCAGCCCCGAAGGCATGGTGGCGATCCCGGCGCGCAACTTGCTGGTCACCGCGAATGAGGTGGACCTGCGCGCCGATGGTTTGGCCCCGGCGCATGTGATGATCTATGCGCTGGCCGAAGGGGTGCCG
>NZ_JANMET010000208.1:0-5174 GCF_031377265.1 Tabrizicola sp.
GCCCACGCTGCCTTTGGTGAGATTTTCGACGCCGCCATCGCCATGGGTGGCACTATCACCGGCGAACATGGCGTCGGACTGGCCAAGAAAAAATATCTGCCCAAGCTGGTCGGAGAATCGGGGATAGTGCCATTCAGGAAAACCTGAAGGAAACCACCACCCGCGTTCTGGCGTCCCTCACCCCCCGCGAAGAACGCGTTCTGCGCATGCGCTTTGGGATCGGCATGAACACCGACCACACGCTGGAGGAAGTCGGCCAGCAGTTCTCGGTCACCCGCGAACGCATCCGCCAGATCGAAGCAAAGGCGCTGCGCAAGCTCAAGCATCCCTCGCGCAGCCGCAAACTGCGCAGCTTTCTTGATCAATGACCACTGACCGCACCGTCACCCCGCTGACCGCACAGCGCGCCTTTGCAACGATCCAGGTCGTTGCAAAGGCGGTTCTTGCCGGCGAACCCGCCCTCACCTATTCCGAACTTGCGCGCCGACTGGGCATGGCCAAGGTCAATGGCCAGGGCCTCAGCAGCTATCTGAACGAGGCCGCGGCCCTGTGCGCAGAAGGCGGCTGGCCCAATGTATCGGTTCTGGTGGTCTCCAAAGACAGCCTTGATCAGGGCACCCCGATGCCCTCGGACGGGTCGTTTTCCGCAGGCTTTTACGCCAGCACCGGCCTGTCCAAAGCCGATATCCCCGCAGAACAGACCCGCGTCAGAACCTTCGACTGGCACGCAGTCACCGCGCTTGGTCTGACCAGCTAGCCCTCGCCCCCCTCCAGAGGTTCCCGATGCAAGTTCCCGCCGCAACCCTTGCTCTCGCCCTGCTCGCCCTCCCCGCCCATGCCGCCTGCCAGGGCCAGCAGGTCTTCGCCTGCGACATCGGCAGCAAATCGGTCGAGGTTTGCCTCACCCCGACTGACCTCACCTACAGCTACGGCCCGACGGACGCCCCCGAACTCTCCCTCACCTCGCCCATAACCGAGGCCGCCTACACCCCATGGCCCGGCGTCGGCTCCTCAATCTGGGAAACCGTCGCCTTCCAGAACGAAGGCGTCACCTATGAGGTCTGGTTCAACGCCGACCGGATGACCGACGAACACCCGATCACCGGCGGCGTCCGCGTGATGCAGGGCGACGCGACCGTGGCAGAACTGGCCTGCGCCAAGGACAGCGTCCGCTCCGGTCTCGACCTCATCTACGGCGCCAAGGAAGCCGCCGGCCAATGCTGGGACCGCGCCGAACAGGTCTGGGCCGCGTCCTGCCCGGAGGAATAGCGCTACCCCTCCGCAGGCACCCCCAGATCCGCCCAATCCGACCCCATCGCCAGAATGCAGGATTGCCCGTTGGCGTAAGACTGCACCAGCGTCCAGTCACCATCCGCCGCTTGCCAGATTTCCATCACCGCATCCGGCCCGCGCACGCCCATCCCGACCAGCGTCGCGCGCTGGCCCTTGGTCAATCGCGTGACGATCTCGTCATGCGCACCGCAGATCATCTCGGCAATCGGCGTCTGCGCCAACCCGGGCGTAGCCAGACCAAGAACAACCAGGGTGAGTCGAAGGCGCATGCACGGAATCGTAACACGCAAATGACAATCCACAGCGCAAAATTATGGCGTCACGCCCAAGCCCACGCCCGTTGTGTGCTGCCGGCGCACTGGGCAACCGACCCTTCAGCCCGCCCCCCTGAGTCGCCAATGCCACAGGTCTGCCCCCAGATACGGTGGCGCGAAAATAACTCTACCCGAACCCTGCGCCCTCCCCCTATAGTTAGCCTTGATGACGGGGGGCAAACCCCCGCAGTTGAGGCAGGCAAGATCAAAAATAAGGGGAGGCACGCCAATGCGCTGCCCATTCTGCGGCAATATCGACACGCAAGTGAAAGACTCGCGCCCCGCCGAGGATCACGTATCGATCCGGCGGCGGCGCTTCTGTCCCGCTTGTGGCGGGCGCTTTACCACCTACGAACGCGTTCAGTTGCGCGACCTCGTGGTGATCAAATCTTCCGGCAAGCGCGAGGATTTTGATCGCACCAAGCTTGAACGCTCGATCCGCATCGCGATGCAAAAGCGCCCGATCGACCCCGAGCGTATTGACCAGATGATCTCCGGCATCGTGCGGCGGCTGGAAAGCCTTGGCGATACCGACATCTCCTCCAAGATCATCGGCGAGATCGTGATGGAAAGCCTCGCCCGGATCGACACCGTGGCCTATGTCCGCTTCGCCTCCGTCTACAAGAACTTCCAGACGGCGGATGATTTCGACGGCTTTGTCAGCGAGCTTCGGCCCGGCAGCGCCGCCGAAGAGTGACCGATAGCGACCACATGGCCCATGCCCTGCGCCTCGCCGCGCGGGGCCTTGGCAATGTCTGGCCCAATCCTGCGGTCGGTTGCGTTATGGTCAAGGACGGTCTGATCGTCGGTCGCGGCTGGACGCAACCCGGCGGCCGCCCCCAAGCCGAAGTGCGCGCGCTGGAACAGGCCGGGCCCTTGGCCGAAGGTGCCACCGCCAACGTCACCCTCGAACCCTGCGCCCACCACGGCCACACCCCGCCCTGCACAGATGCGCTGATCGCGGCCCGCGTCTCGCGCGTCGTCACCGCCCTCACCGACCCAGACCCCCGCGTCTCCGGCAAAGGCCACGCCATGCTCCGCGCCGCAGGCATCGCCGTGACCGAAGGCGTGATGACCCCTGACGCCACCCACCTCAACGCCGGCTTCCTGAAACGGGTGACGCAAGGCCTCCCCTTCGTCACCCTGAAACTGGCCGCCAGCCTCGACGGCCGCACCGCCACCACCACGGGCGAGTCTCGCTGGATCACCGGCGCGCAAGCCCGCCGCAAAGTCCACGCCCTCCGCCTCTCCCACGATGCCGTCATGGTTGGCTCCGGCACAGCACTTGCCGACGACCCCGACCTGACGGTGCGAGACATGGGCGCGGTCCGCCAGCCAGTGCGCATCGTCCTCGACCGGATGCTGCAACACTCCCCGGAAAGCCGTTTGGGCCGCACCGCCCGAGAAAACCCCGTGTGGCTCCTCCACAGCCCCTACGCGCCCGAAACGGCCCGCAAGGCGTGGTCGGCCACCGGAGCCAGCCTGATCGAAACCCCCGAAACCAGCGGCCACCTCGACCTGCGCGCTGCCCTGCAAACCCTCGCCGCCAAAGGCCTCACCCGCATCCTCAGCGAAGGCGGCAGCACTGTCGCTGCGGCGCTGGTGAAGGCGGGACTGGTGGATGAACTGGCGATGTTCACCGGGGGCGTGTTGATCGGAGCCGAGGGCCATGCAGCCCTTGGAGCGCTTGGCCTTCACGCCCTTAAAAAGGCTCCGAGGCTGACACTCAAAGAGAGTCAATTCAACAGACCCGACGCCTTGTCAACTTGGCAATTTGGCCAGTGACCGGTTTTTGCGCAAGGTAACGTTTCCTGAATTGCCGACTTAATTCCGTGGCGGTCATTGATCCTTGGATATGGCGTGCCAAACCAAATACAAAAGCCTGATGACCCCAAATGCCATCCCTAACAACATCAGATAGATGGAAAACTCAAGCTTACGATAAAAGAAATCATCAGCGTCTAGAAACAGATACAAGGGAATTACAAAAGAAAGAGCCAAAACGCCAAAGAACAAAACCATCAGCCATTGCCTGATTTCGCTCGGGGGTAGCTTGTCAGTCAAACGCGACTTCTCCCCATTTCGTAGGGTGCGCTACAGCGCACCATCCTGTCCCGCCACCGGCTACAGCCCCCCCGTCCCCCTCGTGGGGAGGGGTCGGGTGGAGGCTTTGAAAGCGATCCAACGCACCATGGCACCTCGCCAAACCCAGCCCGACTTCAAGGTTAACGCTTCCCAAAACCCCCGCGCGTAGAGACGGAAGGAAGATAGAAAGAAGACAGGATAAAGACGCCGGGAAGACCCCTCCCGGCACCCCCTCAACTCCTCACCAATGCCCGGTGCTCGCCATGCTCACCCAAGGCTCCGCCACCGCCTTCGCGGCCCCCCGCTGCAATAACTCCACCGACACATTGTCGGGCGAGCGTACAAACGCCATCCGCCCATCCCGCGGCGGGCGGTTGATCAGCACGCCATTGGCCTGCAGATGCGCACACACCGCATAGATATCATCCACCTCATAGGCCAGATGCCCGAAATGCCGCCCATCCGACGGCAGCCCCGTATCCCCATCCCAGTTATACGTCAGCTCCACCGGGCACTCCTCCTGCCCCTGCGGCGCCATGAACACCAGCGTGAACCGCCCGCCTTCGTTGTCATACCGCCGCGTTTCCTTCAGCCCCAGCAGCGCATAAAACGCCAGCGACGCCTCCAGATCCTTCACCCGCACCATCGTGTGCAAATACCGTATGCCCATCGCATCCTCCATTGATCTACACTCATCTTGCGGTATCCCCGCACCCGCCCGCAAGATATAGTCGCGGACGACTCATCACAAAGGCCGCTGCCCATGCCCCTCACCCCCGACCAGACCGCCGAGATTGACGCCCAGCGCAGCACCCCGCGCCCCACCCTCCGCGCCGTCGCTCCTGGGATGGAGGCGCATCTTTACCACGCGCACCCCGTCCTCGACCACGGCTTCATCCGCGTCATCGACTACATGGGCGACGATGCGGCCATCGTCCAGGCCGCCCGCGTCAGCTATGGCGCCGGCACCAAGCACGTCCAGAACGACGAGGGCCTGATCCGCTACCTCATGCGCCACTGGCACTCCACCCCGTTCGAGATGTGCGAGGTCAAGCTTCACGTCAAGCTTCCCGTCTTCGTCGCCCGCCAGTGGATCCGCCACCGCACCGCCAACGTCAACGAATACTCGGCCCGCTACTCGATCCTCGACCGCGAGTTCTACATCCCCGCCCCCGAACACCTCGCCGCCCAGTCCACCGTCAACAACCAGGGCCGGGGCGAGGTCCTGACCGGCGAGGAATCCGCCCGCGTCCTCGACCTCCTCAAATCCGACGCCAACCGCGCCTATGACCACTACGAAGCGATGCTGTCCCAGGACGGCCAGCAGGGCCTCGCGAGGGAGCTTGCCCGGATGAACCTGCCCGCCAACATCTACACCCAATGGTACTGGAAGGTCGACCTGCACAACCTCTTCCACTTCCTCCGCCTGCGCGCCGACCCCCACGCCCAATACGAAATCCGCGTCTACGCCGAGGCGATTGC
>NZ_JANMET010000225.1:0-17419 GCF_031377265.1 Tabrizicola sp.
CCTCCAGCACCCACTGGCGGAACGGCTCGCAGGTCACCGGCACCGGGTCGGTCAGGCCGAAAGCCGCAGCCATGTCGCGTTCGCGCGGGCCGGTGGCGGGGGTGATGCGGTCAACCATGCCGTTCGGGAACGCCACGTTGGCGGCGATCCAATCGGCCAGCGCGGGGTCACTGAGGCGGGCAAGGCCGGTCACAGCGGATAGGGTCACATGGCCGTTGCCGGGAAGGTTGTCGCAGGACATCACGGTGAAGGGTGCGGTTCCAGCAGCGCGGCGGGCCTTCAGCGCGGCGATGATCGCGCCAAAGGCGGTGCGGTGCGGGTTGGCTGCATCGGCTGCGATTTCGGGGGCAGCGGGGTCGAACCTGCCGGTGGCGGGGTCGATGAAATAACCGCCTTCGGTGACGGTGAGCGAGACGATGCGGATCTCTGGCCGGGTCATCGCGGCGATCAGGGCGGCGTTGTCAGGTTCCACTGGCAGAAAGTCGATCATCGCGCCGATGCGGCGGGCAGAGCGGCCCGAGGGATCAAGCTCGATCACGGTGGAAAGGCAATCCTGCGCCTTCAGCGCCTCGCGCATGCGGGCGTCGCCCTCGCGCACACCTGCGCCGAGGATGGCCCAGTCATGGCCCACACCAAGCGCAAACAGGTCGTCAAGGTAGACGGCCATATGCGCGCGATGAAAGTTGCCAAGGCCGATGTGGACAATGCCGGGGGTCAGCTTGTTGCGATCATAGGCGGGCAGCGAAGGGGTCATGGTCAGGCCATCCAATTGCCGCCGTCCACGCCGAAGCATTGGGCGACGATGTATTTCGCTTCTGGTGTCGCAAGGAAGATTGCCATGCCGGTCAGGTCCGCAGCGGTGCCCATGCGGCCAAAGGGAACGGCCCCGCCTACTTCGCGCTTTTTCTGGCCGGGGGCCTTGTTTTCGTACTTGGCGAAGAAGGCATCGACGCCGTCCCAATGCTCGCCATCGACCACGCCGGGGGCGATGGCGTTGACGTTGATGCCGTGGCGGATCAGATCAAGGCCCGCTGATTGGGTCAGCGAAATGACCGCGGCCTTGGTGGCGCAATAGACCGCGACGAGGGCTTCGCCGCGCCTGCCGGCCTGGCTGGCCATATTGATGATGGTGCCCGATCCGCGCGGGGTCATGTGGCGGGCGGCGGCTTGCAGGCAAAAGAGGGTGCCCGCAACATTCACTGCAAACAGGCGGTCATAATCGGCGCGGGTGATCTCGACGATCGGGGCGGCCGAGAAGAGGGCCGCGTTGTTGATCAGGATATCCAGATGCCCCATCCGGGCGATAGCGGCGGCGAACCCTGCGTCGATGCTGTCTTGCCGCGTCACATCCATCTGCACCGCAAACGCCTGTGGGCCAAGCTCGGCCACCGCCTTGGCGACGGCGCCTTCGTTGATATCGGCAAGCGCCACGGTTGCACCTTCGGCGATGTAGGCGCGGGCAAATTCGAACCCGATGCCACGTGCAGCCCCGGTGATGAGTGCGGTCTTGCCTGCCAGTCTCATGCCATCGTCTTTCCGTCCGGGCCGAAGCGGTGAATCCTGCCCGCTTGGGGGGTGAGATAAACCGTATCGCCATGTTTCAGGGCGACGTCGCCAGACGCGCGCACCGTCATCGAACCGTGGCCCGCAACAGCCACATGCAGGAAGGTGTCAGAACCCAACCGTTCGGTGACAGAGACTTTGCCGGTCCATTTGCCCGCTGTGGTGGAGATATCCAGATGTTCCGGCCGCACGCCGATGGTATTGGCGCCTTCCGCTTGCGCATCCGGACCCTCGACCAAGTTCATTCTTGGGCTGCCGATAAAGCCCGCGACAAACACGTTGGCCGGGTTGTTATAAAGCTCCAAAGGGCTGCCGACCTGTTCGATCAGACCGGCCTGCAGCACGACGATCTTGTCGGCCATGGTCATCGCCTCGACCTGATCATGGGTCACATAGATCATGGTGGTCTTCAGCGACTGGTGCAGTTCGGTGATTTCCAGACGCATGTTTCCACGCAGGGCGGCGTCAAGGTTGGACAGCGGCTCGTCGAAAAGGAATGCCGCCGGTTCGCGCACGATGGCCCGCCCGATGGCCACACGCTGGCGCTGCCCGCCCGAAAGCTGCCCAGGGCGTCGGTCAAGATAGCTGGTCAGGTTCAGAACCTTGGCAGCCGCATCAACCTTTTTGTCGATGTCAGCGACGCTCATCCCCGCCATCTTCAACGGAAAGGCGATGTTCTTGCGTACCGACATATGCGGATAAAGCGCGTAGGACTGGAACACCATCGCAAGGCCACGCTTGGCGGGCGGCAGGCTGGTCGCGTCCTTGCCGTCAATGGATATGGACCCCGAAGTGGTATCTTCCAGCCCGGCGATCAGTCGCAAAAGCGTGGACTTGCCGCAGCCGGAAGGGCCGACAAACACGACAAACTCACCATCCCTGATGTCAAGATCGACGCCGGGAATGACATGCACGTCGCCAAACGACTTGCGCACCTGCTTTAGCGTGATCTGTCCCATGTTTCCCTCACTTCACCGCGCCAAAAGTCAGGCCGCGGACCAATTGTTTCTGGCTAAACCAGCCAACGATAAGGATCGGCGCAATCGCCATCGTGCTGGCCGCGCTGAGTTTCGCATAGAACAACCCCTGCGGTGCCGAGAAGCTGGCGATGAAAGCCGACAGGGGGGCGGCGTTCACGGTGGTCAAGGTGATTGTCCAAAACGCCTCATTCCACGCCAGAATGATGTTCAGAAGCATTGTCGAGGCGATCCCGGGCACCGCCATGGGCGTCAGGATATAGAAGATCTCGTTCTTCAAAGACGCCCCGTCCATCCGTGCCGCCTCAAGGATTTCGCCAGGGATTTCCTTGAAGTAGGTGTAGAGCATCCAGATGATGATCGGCAGGTTCATCAGCATCAGCGCCAGGATCAGCCCGACCTTGGTGTCGAACAGCCCGGTCCGTTGGAACAAAAGATACATCGGAATCAGCACGCCGACCGCCGGCATCATTTTGGTGGACAGCATCCACATCAACAGATCCTTCGTCCGCTTGCCGGGCGCGAAAGCCATCGACCATGCGGCAGGGATCGCAATGGCAAGGCCCAGAAGCGTGGAGCCGAGCGATATCACCACCGAATTCCAGAAGAACCGTGGATAATCAGACCGTTGCCAAACCTCGACGTAATTCTCCAGCGTCCAGTCCGCACCCAGAAACTCCGGCGGAGAGGCGACGGCACTGACCTCGGTCTTGAAGCTGGTCAGGATCGTCCACAGCACTGGAAAGAAAATCAGCAGACCCACAGCCCAGGCCGCTGCGGTGTAGCCGATCTTTTGCTTGGTGGTGACGGCGCGGGCCATGATGCGTTTCCCTTCAGGCGTCCAGATGCTTGCCGATGGCACGCATCAGGAAGACGGCTACGATATTGGCAAGGATGACGGCAATTATCCCCCCGGCGGCGGCACGGCCGATGTCCTTGGCGATCAGCGCCTGTTTGTAGATCATGTAGGGCAGCGTGGTAGAGGCTGATCCGGGCCCACCTTGGGTGGTGGTGAAAATCTCGCCAAAGATGCCCAGCAGGAAAATGGTCTGAATCAGGATGACCACGGTGATCGCCCGGCTGAGGTGCGGCAGCACAAGATAGCGAAAGCGCGAGAAGGCTGACGCGCCATCCATCTCGGCCGCTTCCATCTGCTCGGACGACATGGATTGCAGGGCGGTCAGCAAGATCAACGTGGCAAACGGCAACCATTCCCACGACACGATGAAGATCACCGAGGCCATCGGATAACTTTCCAGATACAGGATCGGCTCTGTCCCGAGCCCCCGCGACACGGCGGCCAGCAACCCGTTCTGCGGGTGCATGAACAGGTTTTCCCAGATCGACGCGGCGACGGGTGGCATGATGAAGAAGGGAGAGATGACCAGGATCCGCAGCGGCCCCTGACCCCAGATCGGCTGGTCGATCAGGATGGCAATCAAGACCCCCAAGACCACCGTGATGATCAGCACGCCGCCGACAAGCAGCAAGGTATTGACGATGGCCGTCCAGAAATCGGGCGAGTTCAGGAACCACATGTAATTGTTGAACCCGACCCAGCCCGTGCGCTCGGGCGACAGCAACCGGTATAGGCGGAAGGAAAAATAGATCGTCATCGCCAGCGGCACGATCATCCAGATGAACAGCAAGATGACCGACGGTGCCACCATCAAACGGGCAGCAGCGCGGGTGCTTTGAGTGGACATGGCGGTGCTCTCCCTGGAACGGTGTAAACGGGCGGGCCAACTGTCAGCGAACGGGAAAACGGCTCGACGCCCAAGATCGTCCGGCGTCAAAGGGGGGGACCGGTCCGGTATATGGACCGGTCCCCCGATACTCGCAACAGAACTGATAGTTACTTGATGTAGCCTGCCGAAGTCATCTCTTCGGTGGCCAGGGCCTGAGCTTCGGCCAAGGCTTCATCCACGGTTTTCTGTCCGGCAAGTGCGGCCGAGAAGATTTCGCCAACCGAGGTTGCAAGGCCCGCAAACTCCGGGATCGCCACGAACTGCACGCCGACATAAGGCACCGGCTTGGTGGCTGGGTTGGTCGGGTCAGCCGCGTTGATCGAGTCGATCGTCATCTTGGCGAACGGCAGGGCTGCATATTCCGGGTTGGCGTAAAGAGAGATACGCGTTCCGGGAGGAGCGGCTGCCCAGCCTTCTTTCGACGCAACAAGTGCGATGTAGTCCTTGTTGGTTGCCCAGTTAACGAATGCCTTGGCGGCATCCTTGTTGTCAGACGACGATGGGATGGCCAAAGACCATGCCCACAGCCAGTTTGCCCGCTTGCCAAGACCCATGTCGGGGGCCAAAGCGAAGCCAACCTTGTCGGCAAACTCGGATTGCTTGGGGTCGATCAGCGCGCCTGCTGATACGGTGGCATCCATGCGCATAGCGCATTTGCCTTGCAGCGACAGGGTCAGGTTCTCGTTGTAGCCGTTGTTCGATGCGCCGGGCGGGCCGTATTTTGTCAGCAACTCGACATAGTCGGTCATCACTGCCTTCCACTCTGGCTGGTCGAACTGCGGCTTCCAGTTTTCATCGAACCAACGCGCACCGTAGGAGTTGGCCATCGTGGTCAGGAAGGCCATGTTTTCGCCCCAGCCGGCCTTGCCGCGCAGGCAGATGCCGTAGATGCCAGCTTCTGTGTCCGTCATCGCAGCCGCAGCGGCCTTGATGTCATCCCAGGTTGGCGCGTCTGGAATGGTGATGCCAGCCTTTTCAGCCAGATCCTTGCGGTAGTTCACAAACGACGATTCACCATAGAAAGGCGATGCCAGCAGGTTGCCGTCCACCGTCAAGCCGCCACGGATGGCTGGCAGAAGGTCGTCGATGTCATAGTCTGCGGGCAAATCGTTCAGGCTTTCCAGCCAGCCTTGCTTGCCCCAGATCGGAACTTCATAGGTGCCGATCGTCACAACGTCATACTGACCACCACCTGTGGCGATGTCGTTGGTGACATTCTGGCGCAGGACGTTTTCTTCCAGTGTCACCCACTCGACTTTGATGTCGGGGTTCTTGGCATAGAAGTCGTCCATCAGCCCTTGCATGCGGATCATGTCACCGTTGTTCACGGTGGCCACGGTGATGGTGGTTTCGGCCAATGCAGCCCCCGCAAGGGCAAGCGAAACCGTCGCGCCCAAAAGCGCGCGAAGCGAAAGTGTCATTTGATCCTCCCTGATCAGCGTATGAGCAAATCATCGCTAAGTGAGTAAATGCTCACATGAGTATACGAGTCGTCAAGCCCCTTCTTTCGCTGCATTTGCAGCCATCAGCGGCGCGCTAAAAGGGCGGCGGCAGTGGGCTCATCTGTAACCAAGCCGTTGATGATACGTGATTGTAGGGCTGCGTGGATGGCAGGCACCTTCGATGCGCCCGCAGCAATTCCGATGGAGGGCCGATCAAGCCCCGGTGCCACGCGGACCCCACCCGTGCGCCGGTTGGTGCCAACATCCAGGTAGTCCCCGCGCTGGTCATAGACCCAACCGGCGACTTCGCCAGTGGCGCCAGCAGCCTGCATGTCATCCAGTTCGGCCCGCGTGACAAAGCCGTCGGCCAAAAGCGGCGCGTCATCCGACATCTGCCCGACGCCGACAAACACCACGTCGGCGCGACGGGCCAGATCAACCACCTTCTGCACCGGGGGCAGCGCATGAAAAGCCGCGTTTTCCTCGGCGGTGGTGGAAATCACTGGCACCGGCATCGGATAATGCGGCGCGCGCACCTTGTCGGCAATGCGCATCACCACATCGAAAAAGCTGGCAGAACCGTCGGGGGCGATATTGCCGATCAGCGACACAAGGCGATGCTGATCGGCGTCCATCTCGACCATCGCGTCGACCATGCCGCGCATCGCGCGCCCGGTGCCAAGCCCGATCACCAGCGGGTCGGGCATGCGCAAGAACCGCTCCAGTTCCGCCGCCGCGGCCGAGGCGATGGCACGCACCCCATCGGTGCCAGGCCCAAGGCCGGGGCAGACCCGGCAGCGTAGTAACCCAAAGCGGGCGGTCAGTGCTGCCTCCAGATCAAGGCAGACGCCGATGCGGTGATTGAGGCGGACCTGGATCAGCCCTTCGGTCATCGCGCGCGACACCAGCCGCTGTGCGCGCTGTCGGCTAACGCCAAGCTCGGCGGCAATCTGGTCCTGTGTCAGCCCACCCACATAATACAGCCATCCGGCGCGCGCCGCCTCGTCGTGCAACGTGGGATCAAGGTCTGGCTTGCTCATGGATGTCTCGCGAGGTCGGAGCCTGAATTGAAGAAGTCGGCGAAGCGGTCGAAGCGGCGGTGCGGGCGGGCGTCGAAGGGGTCTTCGTCGGGTGTGTCCGTCGTGGTGCGGCCGGAAAAGTGGCTGCCCCCGGTAAAGCGCCACACTTGCATCCCGGCGGCAAGGGCGGCGCGCACCCCCGTCAGGCTATCTTCGATCACCAGGGTGCGGGCCGGATCGGCCTGCATTTCAGCGGCGGCAAACAGGAACAGATCGGGCGCGGGCTTGCCTTGCGCCACCTGCGACGCGGTGAACAAGCGCGGCCCAACCGCATCACGCAACCCGGTCAGCGACAGCGACATCTCGGCCCGCCGGGGCGATGAGGAGGTGGCCACGCACCAGGGCGTCGCCAGACCGGACAAAACCTCGGTGACCCCCGGCATCACCTTCAGGTCGCGGCGGAACCCGTCCAGCAAGCGTTCGCGATACAGGTCCTCAAAATCGGCTGGCAGGTCCAGATCAAACTCGCGCCGGATCTGTGCCATCACCGTCGGATAGCTGCGCCCAAGAAAGTTGCGCGCCACATAGTCAAGGTCGATGTCCACGCCCAGCCGCGACAGTTCGGCAATCAACATCCGGGCGCTGATGATTTCACTGTCGATCAACACGCCGTCACAGTCGAAGATGACCAGATCGAACACCCTGAAGCCCCCTGCTTTGCCCTTGAGGGATCATTCTGCGGGGCGCGTGTCAACCGGCAGTGCGGCGGACGATGCTTTGCGATCAGGTCACGGGTGGTGACAAAGCCAGCGGCAATGCGGCACGGAAATCGGTCAGCCGGCGCATCCTCGGATGTTGTCCGGCGTCATCGGTCTTGGGACATCGGCCGGATCCTATTGAGCCACCCGGCACAGCCGTTGCCAGTGTGGCAGGCTTTGTCGCGCCAAGTGCCAGCGATCCTGCGGCCATGCTCTCCGTCAGCGCCGGAGGCAGGATCGACTGTCATGCTTTCAAGGCCACATCGCGCGGAACCGCATCAATCCGCGATGATCGACGTACCGCCCGTTTCACCCTTCGCCACGGCGGCAGAAACCTTGTTGCCCGCACCGTGGGGTGGCACGGACGGCCTTGGTTTGGGGCTGCTGGTTTCAAACCCTGCCACGGTCTGCTGCGGCACCTTATGCTCAAGCGACCAGACGCCAAGCCCGATGGTCAAGGCCAACAACGATGCCACGCCAGAAAGCACTGGAATGCTCAGCTTCCGCGCAGTGCGGGACTGAACCGCCGGAGCGACCGGTGCTGGGGCCGTCATGAAACGGCGCGACATCAGGCGCTTTGGAAACGGTGGCGGCACCAGAACCAGCGGCACGACCTGCGCGGTTGGCCCTGCGGCCTCTGCCTCGCCAAGGGCGATAATGTCGAGCCATTCCTTTGCCGTCTGCAGACGGTCCTTCGGCAACACGCGCACCGCCTTGTCGATGGCTTCCAGAAACTGCGGCGGATAGCCTTCAAACGCGCCTGTCAGCGGCCGATAGGGGTCTTCGCGCCCCTCGGCGATTGCGGCAAGACGACGCTGGCTTTCGGGTGGGGCTTCGCCAGCGATGATGTGCACGAACGTCGCTGCCAGCGCATAGAGATCACTGTAGGTTCCCTGCGCCGCGCCGGTGAGATAGAACTCCTGCGGCGAGTAGCCGTCCTTCACCACCCGGCGCGCCGACATCACCCGGCTGGCCCGCGTTGCCTGTTCGCGCGCGGCGCCAAAGTCGATAAGGATCGGTTGCTTGTTGTGATCCACCAGAATGTTGTCGGGCGAGATGTCGCGGTGCAACATGCCGGACTGATGCACGAAGTCGACGGCCCCGAGCACCTTTTTCAACAATCCCACAACTTCAGCCGGGGTGAACGGTTCCGCGTTCTCTTCCAGAATATCAAGCAGGTCTTTGCCGTTGATATAGTCGATCGCCATGTAGGCGGTGTCGTTGTCTTCAAAGACCTGATGCACGCCTACGATGCTGGGATGCACCAACTTTGACAGGCTGTGCGCCTCTTGCACGAACAGCCGCACGATGGTGCGGAATTCGCCCTGATGCGCGCGGGACCGGGCACGCACGGTGTTGCCGCTGCGCCGGCACAGCGCGTTGGGAAAGCACTCCTTGATCACGACAGTCCGGTCGAGCGAATTCTTCGCAAGATAGGTGATGCCGAAGCCGCCGCTGTTGAGATAGCTGATGATGGTAAACTGGCCTTGCAGCAAGGTGCTGCCTTGCTTCAGCTCGTCGACGAACGTGTCTGGCGTAAGTTCCGGCTCGGCAAATGCCTCTTCCTGCACTTGCGGTTTCGTGACCAACTTCGGTTCGCGCTGCGAAACCACGGTTCTGGTCCACACCGGTGCAACTTTGGCTGCTCTGTTAAATCGGATCATTTCCGTCCGCCGTTCCTGTTAACGCATGCGTTCACACAACCTTAGGTAACATTCAAGCAGTTACACTTGCATGAAACAAGGCAGCAATTCGCTATTATTTGGTCAATCTTACGGCGAGTATTTTAGCCAATGCCCCAGAAACGGCTCATTGTGGCCTAAGTTGGAAACAGAGTCGCGGAAAACACTGTTATTGATAGAATTTCACGTACCAAACTACACCAGGACAGGCCAGAACTGCATCAATCATGCATGCAAAAAATTAAACATTGTTGCCGTAGTTTGAGGTCTGAGCGGACAAAGTTAGGCTGATGATGCGATGTGTTGATGGCTACAGGCCCTACAACTCAAGGATGCAGCGTCAGGTCCAGCCCGAATCGCTAGGTTGCGCCCCGAGGGGCTGGGTCGATTCCAAGCCGGGCGATCTCGCAAGTCCCGAATGTCCAGACCGGGGAAATCCGCCGCTTCCAAAAACGTGCCTGACAGCGACGCACGCAGCATCTAGGGGGCGATTGACTCCTTTGGATCGTTCCATTAAAGAAATTGGAATGATCCAAATTTGAGGCGAAAAGATGCACTGGGGCTTGATCGGGGCAAGTACCATAGCGAGCGAGCACATGGTCGCCGCGTTGCGCGCCACCAAAGCTGCGCCCCGGTGGGTGGTCAGCGGTTCGGCTGACCATGCCGATGCCTTTGCCCGCACGCATCGGATCGAGCGGGCCACCACCCGTCTGCAAGACGTGTTGTCTGACCGCGACGTGCAGGCCGTCTATATCTCTTCCACCAATGAAAAGCACCGCGAACAGGCGCTAGCAGCGATTGCTGCGGGCAAGCATGTGCTGTGCGAAAAGCCGCTGGCAATGACGGTGGCCGAGGCCGCCGAGATGGTGCACGCGGCTGCGGCTGCGGGGGTCGTGCTGGCCACCAACCACCACTTGCGCAACGCCGGCAGCCATCTGGCAATCCGGGCGCTGATTGCCGACGGGCGGATTGGCAAGATCCTGTCGCTGCGCCTGCACCATGCGGTGCATTTGCCGCCACACCTGCAAGGCTGGCGGATCAATGACGCGGGCGCGGGTGGCGGGGTGATCCCCGACATCACGGTGCATGACGCCGATACCGCCAGGTTCCTCACCGGCGAAGATCCGGCCCATGTCGTGGCACAAGCGGGCGTGTCCGGCATGGGGCAGGGGGTTGAGGATTCGGTGATGTCGGTCTGGACCCTGCCCTCGGGCGCGATGGTGATGGCGCATGAAAGCTTTACCCATGCCTTCGCCGGGACGGGGCTGGAGGTGCATGGCACCGCAGGCTCGATCTTCGCGACCGGCGTGATGACACAGCGCCCGGTGGGCGAGGTGGTTCTGGTCACCGCTGCGGGGCGCGAGGCGGTGCCGTTCTCACCGCATGATCTTTACCAGCGTGGCGTCGCGGCCTTTGTAAATGCGGTGCGTGGCACGGGCGCCCCAGCGGCAGACGGGCGCGATGGCGTCAAGTCTCTGGCCATCGCACTGGCGGTGCGCGAGGCGGCGGTCACTGGCGCGCGCGTCAATGTCGGGTACGGGGGGCTCTGATGAACAAGCTGGTTTCCGCGGCAGAGGCCGCAGCCCGCATTCCCGACGGCGCAGTGGTGACGATTTCCTCATCCTCGGCCCTTGGTTGCCCTGACAAGGTGCTGGCCGCCATCGGCGCGCGCTTTGACGCCGAAGGGCATCCGCGCGGGCTGACCACGCTCAACCCCATCGCGGCGGGCGACATGTATGGCGTCAAGGGCATCGACCATATCGCCAAGGACGGGCTTTTGCGGCGGATCATCGCGGGGTCTTACCCGTCCGGCTCCTCCAACCTGCCAATGCCCGAGATCTGGAAGATGATCGTCGAGGACCGGATCGAGGCCTATAACGGGCCCTCCGGCATCCTCTTCGTCATGCACCGCGATGTCGCCGCCCGTCGCCCCGGTGTCTTCACCAAAGTCGGGCTGGAAACCTTCGTTGACCCGCAGCGCGAAGGCTGTGCGATGAACGCCGCCGCCGCCAAGGCCCCGATCGTGCGGCGCGAAGATTTCGGCGGCCAGACCTGGCTGCATTTCCCGAACATCGTGCCGAACGTCTGCATCCTGCGCGCCACCACGGCGGATGAACGCGGCAACCTAACTTATGAGCATGAAGGCGCCTATCTCGGCGGTCTGGATCAGGCCATCGCCGTGCGCAACCACGGCGGGCTGGTGATAGCACAGGTCAAGCGGATGACGGCGGCGGGGTCGTTGCGCCCGCATGATGTACGGGTGCCGGGGCATCTGGTCGATCTGATCGTGCTTGACCCCGACCAGAAACAGACCACCGAAACCCCCTATGACCCGGCGATCTCGGGCGAGGTGATGCGGCCCTGGGCCAGCTTTAAACTGGCAGACCACGGGGTGGAAAAGGTGATCGCCCGGCGCGCGGCGATGGAACTGCGCGGCGGCATGGTCGCCAACCTCGGTTTCGGGATTTCTGCCATGGTGCCGCGGGTGTTGCTGGAGGAGGGGCATCCGCAAGCGGTGACCTGGGCCATCGAACAGGGCGCCGTGGGCGGCATGCCGCTGACCGGCTTTGCCTTCGGCTGCGCCTCCAACGCCGATGCCTTCATGCCTTCGCCCAACCAGTTCACCTATTTTCAGGGCGGCGGGTTTGACATGTCCTTCCTCAGCTTCCTCGAGGTGGATGTGGCCGGCAACGTCAACGTCTCCAAGCTGGGCAAGAAGCCTTACCTGACCGCAGGCTGCGGCGGGTTTGTGGATATCACCGCCCATGCCAGGAAAATCATCTTCTCCGGCTGGTTCGAGGCGGGGGCAGAGATTGCACTGGCGGCGGATGGCCTGCGCGTGGTCAAACCCGGCAAGTTCCCCAAATTCGTCGAAGCGGTGGAACATGTGACTTTCGCCGGCCAACGCGCCCGGGCAACCGGGCAGGAGGTGCTTTATGTCACCGAACGCTGCGTGATCCGGCTGGACGCCCAGGGCCTGATCGCCACCGAAGTGATGCCGGGCATCGACGCCGCGCGCGATATCATCGCCGCCTCGCAAGGCCGGGTGCGGGTGGCGGCGGATGCCGTGCCGATGCCACTGGCCTTGCTGGGGCAGGGGCCGATGGGGTGGCTGCCATGAGTACGGTGCACCTCATCCTGCGCGGCCCGGTGGCGGAGCTGCGGCTGGACAACCCGGCCAAGCTGAACGCGCTGACCGTGGGCATGCTGGCAGAGCTGGCAGCACACCTTGACCTGATCGAGCGACGGCCCGAGCTGGCCTGCGTTCTGCTGACCGCTGAAGGCGAGCGCGCCTTTTGCACCGGGGCCGACATCACCGCCTGGGCCGACCTGCCCCCTGCCGACTTCGCGCGCCACTGGGTGCGCGACGGGCACCGGATTTTCGACCGGCTGGCGCGGTTGGCCAAGCCCACGATTGCGGTCCTCACGGGCCATGCGTTTGGCGGCGGGCTGGAGCTTGCTGCCTCCTGTGACATCCGGGTGATGGTGCCGCATGCTAGCCTCGCTCTCCCCGAGGCGGGCGTGGGCATCGTCCCCGGATGGTCCGGAACCCAGCGGCTGATGCGGCTGTTGCCGGAACCGGTGGTCAAGGAAATGGCGCTGTTCGGGCGGCGGCTGTCGGCGGACCGCGCGCTGGCCTTGGGCTTTGTCGCCGAAGTGGCCGAAGATCCGCGCGCGCTGGCCGAAAGCATCGCCGCCCGGGTGGCGGAAACCTCGCCCCGTGCGGTCGAGGTGGCGAAGTTCATGATCCATGCCGGCTGCGGCGAAGACCCTGCCGCGATGATCGAGGCGCTGGGTTCGGGCATGATCGCGGCCAGCGCCGACCGGGCCGAGGGCGTCGCGGCCTTTCGCGCCAAACGCAAACCAGAATTTCCGGGGAAATGACGATGCAAGATCTGACCGTGATCGCCGCCAGTGGCATCGCTTTGCCGGACCAGCCATTCCACGGGCGGCACCTGATCAGCGGCCATTGGCAAGACAGCGCCGATGCCGCCACCTTTGACCGCGTATCCCCCGCGCATGGGCTGGTGGTCAGCCGGTCGGCCCTTGGCGGCGCGGCCGAAGCGCAAGCCGCGATTGCAGCGGCACGGGCGGCGTTTGACAGCGGCGTCTGGTCGCGCATCACCGGCAAGGCGCGGGCGGCACTCCTGTTGCGCGTGGCCGATCTGATCGAGGCGAATGTCGAGCGGATCGCGGTTCTGGAAACGCTGGAAAGCGGCAAGCCGATCAGCCAGTCGCGCGGCGAGGTTTCCGGCGCGGCCGACCTCTGGCGCTATGCCGCCTCCCTCGCCCGCAACATCACCGGCGACAGTCACAACACTCTTGGCCCCGACATGCTGGGGGTGATCCTGAAGGAACCCATCGGCGTCGTCGCGGTGATCACGCCCTGGAACTTTCCGTTCTGGATTCTCAGCCAGAAACTGCCGTTTGCGCTGGCGGCGGGCTGCACCTGCGTGGTCAAACCCTCGGAAATGACGCCCTCATCCACCGTGATGATGGGCGAACTTCTGATCGAGGCGGGCCTGCCCGCCGGCGTGGTGAACATCGTTCTGGGCTTTGGCCAGCCGGTCGGCACAACGCTCGCCAGCCACCCGGATGTCGACATGGTCACCTTCACCGGGTCCACTGCGGTGGGCAAGGCGATCTCGGTCGCTGCCAGCGCCACGCTGAAAAAGGTGGCGCTGGAACTGGGCGGCAAGAACCCGCAGGTGATCTTCCCCGATGCCGATCTGGACAGTGCGGCCGATGCGGTGACCTTCGGCATCTACTTCAACGCCGGCGAGTGCTGCAATTCCGGCAGCCGCATCCTGGTGCATGAAGACATCGCCGAGGCGTTTGTCGCGAAAGTCACCGCCCTGTCACGCCAGGTGGCGTTTGGCGATCCGATGAACCCCGACACGCAAGTCGGCGCGATGATCTCGCCCGCGCATCAGGGCAAGGTCGATGCCTACGTGAAGGCGGCGGTGGCGGCGGGGGCAAAGGTCACGCTCGGCGGTGGCGCGCTGCAGGTTCCCGGCATGGGCGGGCAGTTCTACCAGCCCACCGTGGTGTCAGGCGTGACACCAGAAATGGCCATCGCGCGGGATGAGGTGTTCGGCCCGGTGCTGGCCTGCCTGACCTTTTGCAGCATGGACGAGGCGGTGGCCCTGGCCAATGACGCCGCCTACGGGCTGAGTGCAGGCGTGTGGAGCGACAGCGTTCACACCTGCCTTGATTTCGCGCGCCGGGTGCAGGCGGGCACGATCTGGACCAACACCTGGATGGACGGCTTTCCCGAAATGACCTTTGGCGGCTTCAAGCAGTCAGGGCAGGGGCGCGAGATCGGGCGCTATGGGTTGGAGGAGTTTCTTGAGATCAAGACGGTCGCAATGCGCATCGGGCGTACCCGGCCGAATTGGGTGAAGACCCGCTGAGCATCGCTTGGCGGTACGACCAGTCAACGCAAATTCGTGGAGGAATACATGCGTGGATATCTTGGAACGGCACTGACGACGGCGGCGGCATTGGTGCTGTCGACGTCATTGGTGAAAGCGGCAGATGTAGAGGTGCTGCACTGGTGGACCTCGGGTGGCGAGGCTGCGGCCCTGAACGTGCTGAAGGATGATCTGGCGGGCAAGGGCACCGGCTGGGCCGACATGCCCGTGGCCGGGGGCGGCGGCGAGGCGGCGATGACCACCCTGCGCGCCCGCGTCACCGCAGGCAACCCGCCGACAGCGGTGCAGATGCTTGGCTTTGACATTCAGGACTGGGCCAAGGAAAGCGCGCTTGCCGACCTGACCGAAACCGCCAAAGCTGAAGGCTGGGACAAAGTGGTGCCCGCCGCGTTGCAGGCCTTCTCGACCTATGATGGCAAATGGGTTGCGGCCCCGGTGAACGTGCATTCCACCAACTGGGTCTGGATCAGCAAATCCGCCCTTGATGCTGCTGGCGGCAAGGCACCCGAGACGTGGGAAGAACTGGTTGCGGTTCTGGACGCGATGAAGGCGAACGGCATCACGCCTTTGGCCCATGGCGGACAAGCCTGGCAAGAAGCCACGATGTTTGACGCGGTTGTGCTCAGCCTCGGCGCCGATTTCTACAAGGCCGCGATGATCGACCTCGATCCGGCTGCCTTGGGTGGCGAAAAGATGGTCGAGGCGTTCAACCGAATGGCCACCTTGCGGTCTTACGTCGACGACAACTTCTCGGGCCGCGACTGGAACCTGGCTTCGGCCATGGTGATCAACGGCGAGGCCGGCATGCAGATGATGGGCGACTGGGCCAAGGGCGAGTTTCTCAAGGCCGGCAAAGTTCCCGGCGTGGATTTCGTCTGCATCCGGTTCCCCGGCACGCAAGGCATGGTGACCTTCAACTCTGACCAGTTCGCCATGTTCAAGCAGACCGATGCGGGCATGCAGGACGCACAGGTCCAGATGGCCAAGGCGATCATGGACCCGGCCTTCCAGTCGGCGTTCAACGTGGTCAAAGGCTCGGTCCCCGCGCGCACCGACGTGCCAGACACAGCGTTCGACGATTGCGGCAAGAAGGGCATCAAGGATCTGGCCGAAGCCAACACGAACGGCACGCTGTTCGGCTCCATGGCGCATGGCCACGCTGCCCCTGCGGCCATCAAGAACGCGCTTTACGACGTGGTCACCGCGCATTTCAACGGCGAGTATGACGCGGCCACCGCTGCCACCGAACTTGCCGCTGCGGTCGAAGCGGCGAAGTGAACGGATGGGGGCGGTCTTCGGGCCGCCCCTGCCTTTGGGAGGGGGGATCATGGCAACCACATCGGTCGATTTTCGCACGCGCCTGCAGGACTGGATACCAAAGCTGGTGCTGTCGCCATCTTTGGCGGCGATCCTGATCTTCGTTTACGGCTTCATCCTCTACACCGTCTATCTGTCGTTCACCGACAGCAAGATGCTGCCCTCCTACGACCTGATCGGCTGGGAGAATTATTCCCGCCTCTGGGGCCTGTCCCATTGGATCACCGCCATCACCAACCTTGGCATCTTCGCCACGCTCTACATCGTGATCTGCACGCTGATCGGGCTGATGCTGGCGATTTTCCTGGATCAGAAGATCCGTGGCGAAGGCTTTCTGCGCCCGATCTACCTCTACCCGATGGCGCTCAGCTTCATCGTCACCGGGACGGCGTGGAAATGGTTTCTCGACCCCGGCATCGGGCTTGAACACACCATGCACCTCTGGGGCTGGGAAAGCTTCAGCTTCACCTGGATCAAGGACCGCGACATGGCGATCTACACTGTCGTGTTGGCGGCGGTCTGGCAGACGTCGGGCTTTGTGATGGCGATGTTTCTCGCCGGTCTGCGCGGCATCGACAACGAGATCCTGAAAGCCGCCCAGATCGACGGGGCGTCGAACTGGCAGTTGTACCGGCGCATCGTGATTCCGCTTTTGCGCCCGGCGTTCCTGTCAGCCTTCGTGATCCTCAGCCACCTTGCAATCAAGTCCTATGACCTTGTCATCGCCCTTACCGGCGGCGGGCCGGGGCGGGCCACCGAACTGCCCGCGACCTTCATGTATTCCTACACCTTCACCCGCAATTCGATGGGGATCGGTTCGGCAAGTGCGGTGATCATGCTGATGACCATCGCCGCGATCATGATCCCCTACCTCTACGCCGAACTGAAGGAGAAGGGCCAATGACCGCTGCCACCCAAGACACCGCTGTTCGCACCGGAGGCGTCGCGCGGACCTTCATCTATCTGGTCTTGCTGCTGTTCGCGCTGTTCTACCTGCTGCCGTTCTTCGTGATGCTGACCAACA
The DNA here is from genome assembly GCF_031377265.1 of Tabrizicola sp. GTDB lineage: Bacteria > Pseudomonadota > Alphaproteobacteria > Rhodobacterales > Rhodobacteraceae > JAUYQR01. Next base: position 16,966 of record NZ_JANMET010000225.1, read on the forward strand.
GCCTGAAACCCTTGTCCGAAATCACCGGCGGTAACATGATGTCCCTGCCGCAGCACTGGACGCTGGACCCCTGGCGCTCCGCCTGGTCCACCGCCCAGATCGGGGTGGAACCGACGGGCCTCAAGCCCTACTTCCTCAACTCGATCCTGATGGTGGTGCCCGCCGTGGCGATTTCCACCGTGCTCGGTGCGCTGAACGGCTATGTGCTGACGAAATGGCGGTTTCGCGGCGATACGATCCTGTTCGGGCTGATGCTGTTTGCCTGTTTCATCCCGTTCCAGATTGTTTTGATCCCGATGGCGGGGATGCTGGGCATGATGGGGTTGGCGGGGTCCACCACCGGCCTGATCATGGTCCATGTGGTCTACGGCCTTGGCTTCACCACGCTTTACTTCCGCAACTACTACGCGGCTTTCCCGACCGAACTGGTCAAGGCCGCAATGATCGACGGGGC
>NZ_JANMET010000262.1:0-8249 GCF_031377265.1 Tabrizicola sp.
GCCCGGGCAAGCTGGGTGATCGGCCTGAGCTGGTTGCGCAGGAAGGCATAGGCGATAATCGTGAGCAGGATTGAGGTCACGATCATCAGCACCAGCAACTGGTGCGGGTTGCTGGCCGCAAACCGCCCGCGCGCAACGCCCACATCCAGCGGGCCGAGCCTGGTTGCGATCTGCAGCCGCACGAAGCCGTCGCTGTCGCGCACATTGGCGGCCATGAAGCCCGGCAACCGCTCGCGCAGCGTGCGCAGGATCACCCCGCCCGACAGATCGAGCAGCCCCACCCGGTCGGTCAGCGGCGCCGTGGGCGTTGCGGGCAGCGACAGCTCCATCAGCAGGGCCGATTGCAGCGGTGCGATACGCTCCACCGCCTCCTCCCGGCTGCCCGCCGTCTCTATCGCCTCGAGCACAAGGCCCAGCTCCAGCACCACCGCGCCAGTCAGCTGCTGCGTCACCCGGTCGAAATGCCGCTGGATGAAGGCCATTGAAACGACCAGCTGGATCGCGACAATCGGCACGATCAGGATCAGCGCGGCGCGGCCATACAGGCTGCGGGGGAGTAACCGTTGAAACAGCGACATTGCCCGCCAGCCTATCCGCCGAACGCGGGCTTGGAAAGGCCGGCATGACCACCACCGCCAACCCGACCGTCCGTCTTGTGCGGGCCGACAACCCCTCGCGCCTGACCGGAACCGGCACCAACACCTACATCGTCGGGACTGGCGCAGTCGCCCTGATCGACCCCGGCCCCGCGCTGGCCCCGCACTTTGACGCAATCCTCGCCACCCTCGGCCCGCACGAACGGATCACCGACATCTTCGTGACCCACCCGCACCTGGACCATTCCGCCCTGGCCCCGGCCATTGCCGCCCGAACCGGCGCGCCGGTCTGGGCTTACGGCACCGCGCGCGATGGCCGCAGCCCTCTGATGCAGCACCTGGTCGACACCGGCGGGATCGAGGCTGACGGCGGCGAAGGTCTCGATCTTGGCTTTCGGCCCGACCGCATCATCAACGACGGCGAAACCGTCGCCGGACCCACATGGTCGCTTCTGGCCATCCACACGCCCGGTCACCTTGGCAGCCATCTGTGCTTTGCCTCGGGCGATGTGCTGTTTTCCGGCGATCATGTGATGGGTTGGTCAAGTTCCATCATCTCGCCGCCGGATGGTGACATGGGGGCCTACATGGCCTCGCTCGACCGGTTGCTGGGGCAAGGGTGGACCACCCTGCTGCCCGGACACGGCCCGCAGGTCGACGCCCCGCAAGATCGGCTGCACAGCCTGATCCGGCACCGGCGAGGGCGAGAGGCCGCAATCCTTGCCGCGCTCGCCAAAGGCCCCACCCGCCTGCGCCCTCTGACCGAGGCCGTCTATTCCGACACAAGCTCCGACCTGTGGCCCGCCGCCGAACGCAACGCCCTTGCGCATCTCATTGATCTCGCAGACAGAAACCTCGTCTCTGCTGATCCGCACCCCGGCCCGAACGGCATTTTCTCACTGCGCTAGACGCATCCTGGAATTCTCCCAGTTTGCCCCTTGCCGCTCTTGGGTGGGCTTGCTATACGGCCCCCGTGTTCCGGCGTAGCTCAGCGGTAGAGCAGTTGACTGTTAATCAATTGGTCGTAGGTTCGATCCCTACCGCCGGAGCCAATCTTCCCCGTTGTTGGTGAAGTCTTGGCGCGCACACAAAGGCGGCATGCCCCCGAAAGCTCCGGACGCCGGCATCAAAAACGCCTCAACGCACCACGTTTGGCCGCCCACGCCCAGCTTGCAACACCGGCTTTCGACAACGCTCCCCGACAAAATGCAACCCCAACAAAACGCAAAACGGCGCGGAAGGTCCGCGCCGTGTGCCAATCTTGTGGTTTACCAGTCCAATCGTCGGAAAGGACCCTACTCCGCCGCTTCGCGCGGTGGCAGGTCATTGCCATCCGGCTTGTCGTCGGCTTTTGGCTTGCGCGGGCCGCGCGGCCGGCGATTGACCGACCGTTCTTCGCGCGGGGTGGCATCCGGCTCAACGGCTGGCGGTACGCTGCGCTGCTCGCCGCGCGTCTCTGGCGTCTCGATCAGGCCGGTGTCGTCAGACCCACCCAGATCAATGATCTCGACCACTGCGGGCTGGTCTTCGGACGCATAGTCCCGACGCTCGCGGTCATCGCGAAACTCGCTGCGGTACTCGGGGCGGTAATCGCCACGGTCCGGCCGGTCGTTCGGCCGGTCGGTCTGACGGTCGCGGTCACCGCCACGGTCCTGACCGCGATCATTGCGCTGGTCGCGGTAGTCGCCCTGCCGGTCATTGCGGTTGGCATTCTGGCTGTTCTGACCGCCCTGACCATTCTGGCTGTTCTGACCATTTTGACCATTCTGGCCATTCTGACCCGGCTGCCCGTTCTGCCCCGGCTGTCCACCCTGCTGATGCTGCTGGTACTGGCGGGTTTCCTGCTCGGCTGCCATTTCGCGCTGCGCTTCGGCCAACATGCGCGTGTAATGCTCGGCGTGCTGCGAGAAGTTCTCGGCGGCCACACGGTCATTCGACAGCTGCGCATCGCGCGCCAGCTGCTGATATTTCTCGATGATCTGCTGCGGCGTACCGCGCACCTTGCCTTCTGGGCCGGAGCTTTCGAAGACGCGGTTGATGATGTTGCCGAGGGTGCGCGGGCGGTTCGTCTTGGAACGCGAGCGGGACTTGGAAGAGCGCATCTTTTCCTTTGATCCAGACAATCTGGCTTCTGCCCCGCCAGAGCACCCGTAGGGGCGGCTCATTCAATGGCAAAGGGGCTTGGTTGACGCGGGAGGGTGAGCAGAACCCGGCACCTCGCGCGAATTGGATTAAACACAGGCGAAGAGTTCTGACAAGGAGAATCTTTGTAAACACTGCTTGCAGTGTCAGTCCGGCGCCTGCGCCTGAACGATCCGGTCGCGCCCGTCCATATCCCGGCGCAGACTTACATCGCAAAGCCCGGCCTGCACCAGCATGGCACAGACCGCTGCCCCCTGCGTCGGACCGATCTCCAGGATCACCCGGCCACCGGGCAACAGATGCGCACCAACACCCGCCACAATCACGCGGTAGGCGTCCAACCCGTCGCCGCCGGGGGTCAGCGCCAGATGCGGCTCCCACATCCGCACTTCGGGGTCCAGCCCGGCCATTTCGTCAGCGGCAAGATATGGCGGGTTTGACACGATCAGATCAAAGCGCCCGGTCAGCGTTGAAAACCAGTCGGATTGGACAAAGCTGACCCGCCCCGCCACACCAAGCGCCGCCGCATTGCCCGCCGCAACCGCAAGGGCTGCTGGCGAGATGTCGGTGCCAACCCCGGTCGCCTCGCCCCGCTCGCACAGCAGCGACACCACAATGGCCCCGGTTCCGGTGCCAAGGTCCAGCACCCGCAGGAACGGTGCCTCAAGGGCTGCAACGATGATCCCCTCGGTCTCGGGCCTTGGGTCCAGCGTTTCGCGGGTGACGCGGAAGTGCCGCCCCCAGAACTGCCGCTCCCCCGTGATCTGCGCCACCGGCTGACGCGCCTCTCGCGCCGCCACCGCCGCGTCAAAGCGCGCGGCTTGCTCAGGGGCCATCGCATCCCGCAGATGCAGCGTCAGCCGGTCCGCCCCGATCCCCATCGCATGCGCCAAAAGGCGTCGCGCGTCGCGCCCTGCCCCTTCGACCTCCGCCGCCGCCAGACGCGCCACTGCCGCACGCAGCGCCTCTGCAGCGATCATCCTTCCATCTCCGCCAGCTTCTCCGCCTGATCCTGCGCGCTCAGCGCGTCGATGATCTCGCCCAGATCGCCGGCCATGATCTGCGGCAAAGCGTATAGCGTCAGGTTGATCCGGTGGTCGGTCATCCGGCCCTGCGGAAAGTTGTAGGTGCGGATCCGCTCGCTGCGATCCCCCGAGCCCACCTGCGATTTGCGGTCCGCCGCCCGCGCCGAATGCACCCGCTCGCGCTCCGCCTCATACAACCTTGCACGCAGCACCTGCATCGCGATCTCCTTGTTACGGTGCTGCGATTTCTCGGCACTGGTCACGATGATCCCGGTCGGCAGGTGGGTGATCCGCACCGCCGAGTCCGTGGTGTTCACATGCTGCCCGCCCGCACCCGAGGCGCGCATCGTATCAATCCGGATGTCGCTGGCCGGAATGTCGATATCGACCTCCTCCGCCTCGGGCAGCACCGCCACCGTCGCCGCCGATGTATGCACCCGGCCCTGCGCCTCGGTTTCCGGCACGCGCTGCACCCGATGCACACCGCTTTCGTACTTCAGCCGCGCGAAAACCCCCTCGCCCGAGATCAGCGCCACCAGTTCCTTCAACCCGCCCAGATCGGAATACTGCTGCTCCAGCACCTCCCACTTCCAGCCCATCCGTTCGGCGTGGCGCTGGTACATCCGTGCCAGATCGGCGGCGAACAGCCCGGCCTCATCCCCGCCCGTCCCGGGCCGGATTTCCATGATCGCCGGCCGCGCATCCGCCGCATCTTTCGGCACCAGCGCCAGCTGCAGCGCCTGCTCCATCAGCGGAATGCGCGCGCGCAACCGGGGGATCTCCTCCTCGGCCAGCGCCTTCATCTCGGGGTCATCCAGCATCGCCTGCGCCTCGGCCAGATCGTCCAGCGCGCGGCGATAGGCGGCAATCTCCACAGCCACCGGCTTCAGATCGGAATATTCCCGGGCGATCCGCGCAATTTCCGACGGCTCGGCGCCGGCATTCAACGACGCTTCGAGAAACTCGAACCGCTGGGTGATCTGGGCAAGCTTGTCTAAAGGAACCATGGCGCGGGTTTCGCTCAGCCCGCCGCCTCCGTCAAGGCCGCGCTCAAAACCCGGTCATTGCAGGCGGCGCGTTCAACCCGAGCAGGGCCTGCACCCAGCCCCCGATCCGCGTCGCGTTCACTCCCATATCCTCGCGACCAAAACGCTGCCGCCCCAAAATGCACAGCCCCGGCCCCGGCATCACCTGCGCGGTGGTATAGTCCGGATACCCGATCAGCGCTGAGCGGGTGACCCAGGTGATCCGCCCCTCTGCTGCCGATCCCGCAAGCCGTTCGGTACGCGGCGTGGCCATGGCAATCGTATCCAGCTTGGCCAGCAGTGTTGTCGCATCCGCCACCGGGCCATAGGCATTGTCAGGCGTGATGCAGAACACATGCCCGTTGGCGGGCGGCCGATATCCCGCCACCGCCAGATCGACATGCCAAACCGCCGGATCAACCGGCGCAAGCCTGATCCAGGCAACCAGGGCCAGAAATGCCGCCGCCACAATGCCAATCGCCAACCCCATGGTCCTGATTCTCCGGCTCATCTTTGTGTGCGCGCCCAGTGATACAGGCAGATCAGCTCATAGCCGACATGCGCCCCGGCAATCGCCGTTGCCCCGGTGGTATCATAGGGGGGCGAGACCTCCACGACATCTCCGCCCACCATGTTGATACCGGCAAGATCCCGCAGACAGGCCGCAGCCTGCCATGAATGCAAACCACCCCAGACCGGCGTGCCAGTGCCGGGCGCGGCGGAGGGGTCAAGGCAATCGATGTCGAAGGTCACATAGGTTGGCTGATCGCCCACGATGTCCTTGGCCTTGGCAACGGCGGCCGCCACGCCCTTCTCATGCACTTCGCGCGCGTCAATCACCGACACGCCCAGATAATCCTCGGTCGTGGTGCGAATTCCGATCTGGACGGATCGTTTCGGGTCCACGATCCCGGTCTTCACCGCCTTATACAGCATCGTGCCATGGTCGATCCGGGTCAGGTCGTCATCCAGCCACAGGTCGGAATGGGCATCAAAATGGATCACCCCCAACGGCCCGAACTTCTCGGCATAGGCCTTCAGGATCGGATAGGTGATGTAATGATCGCCGCCCAGCGTGATCGTCCCTGCGCCCGCCTTCAGAATCGTGCGGATATGCGCGGTCAACGCATCGGGAAAATCGGCCACCTTGGCATAGTCGAACGCAAGGTCGCCGTAGTCGATGATACTCATGTCCTCCAGCGGGTTGGTCGGCCAGCCATAGGGCGGGTCATAGGGCTGCAGCGCGCTCGCCTCGCGGATCGCGCGCGGGCCAAACCGCGTACCCGCCCGGTGCGTCACCGCCTGATCGAACGGCACGCCGGTGATCGCCAGATCGACGCCGGTCAGGTCCTTGGTCTAGGTCCGCCGCAGGAAACTGGTTGCCCCACCAAAGGCATTTTCAAACGCATACCCGCGCAGCCCCTTGCGGGTGAAGGCGGTGTCAACTTGGGCTTTTGCATCTTCCAGGGCCATGATCTGTCTCGGAATAAGTTTGCGCCGTCGTTCATGGCCGGAGACGTCGCTGATCCGGGCGGGGCCAAAGGACAGCGTGGCAAGACCAGTGTCAAGACCACTCGCTTTCCGGCCTGCCCGATGTCGGATTTCCCGCCAACCGTGTCGCCCGCATGGTCATGCCGGCGCAAAACCGGGCTTAGCTTGGGGTCATGCAAGTCCCGCAAAACAACCACCGGCTCGGCCTTGTTCTTGTCGCCGTCGCCGTCGTGGCGTGGAGCACGTCTGGACTGTTCACCCGGCTCATCGCCGCTGACACCCCAACCATCCTGTTCTGGCGTGGCCTTTTTGGCGCTTTGGGCACGGCCATCGTCCTCGCCGTCATCCCCGGCGCCCGGCACCCATTGGGCAGCGTCGGGCTGGCCTATGCCGCCGTGACCGCCCTGTCGATGCTGCTGTTCATCTCGGCCTTGCGCAACACATCGGTGGCGCATGTGGCTGTCATCACCGCCAGCGTGCCTTTCATTGCGGTGGGCCTTGGCTGGGTGGTCTTGCGCGAAGCGCCCGGTCGCAGCGCCCTGATCGCCAGCTTGGCCGCCCTGATCGGCGTCGCGATCATGGTCGGGTTCGGCTCCGATGGCGGCGTCTTGGGCGATGCCCTCGCAGTGCTGATGGCCATCGGCATGGCCGCGATGATCGTGATTTCGCGCCGCCATGACGTTGCGGCCCTGCCCGCCACCTGCCTCGCCTCCGCGCTCTGCGCGCTGGCTGTGCTGCCCTTTGCGACCCTGACCACGGTGACCCCGCAGGATCTCGGCCTGCTGGCGCTTTTCGCGCTTATGAACCAGGTGCTGGGCTTTGGTCTCTTCGCACTTGGGGCAAAGCTGCTGCCGCCGATCCAGACCGCCCTGATCACTGCGTTGGAGGCGCCATTGGCCCCCCTATGGGTCTGGCTCATCCTGTCCGAAACACCGGGCCAGTCCACGCTCGCCGGCGGCACAATCGTCCTTGTGGCCGTGGTCGGGCATACAATGTGGGTGACACGTCAGGTGGAGAGCGAAGTGTTACCAAAAGGTTAAGATAACCACGTAACCCATTGCTTTCATTGAAACCAGAACCTTGTCCACGCGTGGACAACCGCCTCACCCGATCCGATACCCCTCCCGGACCAGCTCATCCGTAACCCCCCGGATCGCCTTTTCCAGCACCTCGGCCACGAAATCCACATCCCCTTCCGTGATCACCAAGGGCGGCGACATCACGTTCAGATGCCCTATGGGTCGCACCATCAGCCCCATCGCCTCCGCCGCATTGGAAATCCGCTTCGATTCCCCCGCCGCATCCGGCAGCGGCTCTTTGGTGACCTTGTTCCCCACATTCTCCACGCACAGCATCAACTTACGACCCCTGACCTGCCCCACCAGCGGCAGCGCCTCCATCCCCGCCAGCCGCGCCTCGAAATACGCCCCTACCCTGGTCGCGTTGCCCAAAAGATCCTCGCGCTCCATGATCTCGATGTTCTTCAACGCCGCCGCCGCCGCCACCGGATGCCCGGCATAGGTCAGCCCCGAGGTAAACCACCGCTCTCCCCCCTCAGCCATCGCCGCCCAGATCCGGTCAGAAAAGATCACCGCCCCCATCGGCACATAGCCCGAGGTCAGCCCCTTCGCCGTACAGATAATGTCCGGCTGCACCCCGAACTCGTCCAGGCTTGCGAACCAATGCCCCAGCCGCCCGAAGGCAGTCACCACCTCATCCGCCACGAACAGGATGTCATGGCGCTGGCACACCTCCCACATCCGCCGCAGATACCCCTCCGGCGGCACGATCACCCCGCCAGATGCCTGGATCGGTTCGGCAAAGAACCCGCCGATCCGGTCGGCCCCCACCCGCGCGATCAACGCCTCGAACTCCGCCACCAGCCCGTCGCAGAACTCAGGCTCCGTCATCCCGTCGGGCCGCCGATACGGGTTCGGCACCGACAGGTGCCAGATGCCGTCTTCCTTGTA
>NZ_JANMET010000304.1:0-1972 GCF_031377265.1 Tabrizicola sp.
CGGTGATCACAAAGGCAACGCCGGGCTTGCCCGACACCCGCGCATAGCCATCGGCCATGAAGGCGGCGCCCTGTTCGTGGCGGGCGGTGACGTGGCGGACGGGGCTGTTGGAGAGGCCCCGGTAAAGCTCCACCGTATGCACGCCGGGGATGCCGAAGACGACCGTCACGCCCCGTGCGGCAAGCCCCTCAACCAGTCTTTCGCCGACGGTGCGCATCTTATGTTCCTGGTATCAGGCCTTTTGCAGGCGGGCAGCGTGGCGGGCGATGCGGTCGGCAGCAGCGCGGGTCACATCATCGGGCTGCGTCAGGGTCAGGCGCACCCAACCCGCCAGCGTGGTCCCAAAGCTTTCGCCCGGCATCACGGCGACGGATTCGTGTTTCAACAGGTCCAGTGCGAAGTCGCGGCCTGACAGGCCGGTGGCGCGGATGTCGACCAGCGCGAACATCCCCGCATCGGGGCGGTTGACGGCAAGGCCCGCGACGCCATCAAGGGCCGCGTGCAACAGTGCCGCGCGGCGGGAAAACCGGGTGACCATGCCGGCGGCGACGGGTGAGGGCGCGCGTAATGCCGCCTCGGTCATATCGGCGATGAAGGGCTGGTTGCCGAACAGCATGGTTTCGGACAGCGGCAGCGCGCGGGCGCAAAACTCCGCCGGGCCGACGCACCAGCCGGAGCGGAACCCCGGGGCGGCATGCGATTTCGAAATGGACGAGGTGACGACGGTGCGTTCCGCCAGTTCGGGGAACGAGAGGGGTGAGACGAAGGTGGCACCGGGGTAAACCATATCCTCATAGACTTCGTCCGCGACGATCCACAGGTCATGGTCGCGCGCAATCTTGCCCAGGGCCGCGATATCGTCGCGGGTCAGGATCGCGCCGGTCGGGTTGTGCGGCGAGTTCAGGAACAGAACGCGCGCGCGCGGCGTAAGGGCGGCCAGCACATCATCAGCGCGCATCCGAAAGCCGTTTTCGGGGCGCAGGGGCACGGGGACGGACACCGCCCCCGAGGCGGCGATCACCCCGTCAGAGGTGGCGTAGGCGGGATCGCCCATCAGGACCTCGTCTCCAGGCCCGGTCAGCGCCATCATGGTCAGGAAAAGGGCTGTCTGTGTGCCGGGCAGGCACAGGAACTGGTCGCGGCTGAACGGACGGCCCAACCGCGCGGAATAGCGGTCGGCCAAGGCCGAGACGAGGCCGCCTTCGCCCCGCCCGTTGGAATAGCCGGTGCGTCCGCGTTTCATCGCGGCATGGGCGACATCGATCAGCGCCTTGGGGGTCGGCACGTCCGGCTCGCCGATCGTCAGCTCGATCAGGTCGCGCCCTTCGGCCTTGAGCGCGCGGGCAAGGGCGTGGATTTCCCACCGCGCGCCACCCAGATCGGCAAGACGGTCGGTGACGGCGGCGTATCTCATGCACTGTCCTTCAGGGGATTGGAATGGGACGCGGCTATGGTCACGTCAATCCTGGCCTTCGCGGGCAATGCAGCCATCGCAGCCACAAGATCGATCCCGAGAATGGACCCGACAGACCGCAGGCCGATCTCTTCAAGTTCACCGGGCCCGAAAATTTCCGGCAGCACCGATCCTTCGAGCCAGAGGCCGTCGATCACGGCGTTGCAGGCGATGGCCTCGCGGCGCAACTGGGTGGCGTCGGCTTTACGCGGCAAATCCGCAATCAGGGCCTGCAAGGTATCGCGAAACCGCAGGTAGGATGACTCATGCACTGCCAGAAGCGCAGGGTCGGAGCGGACCTGGTGGATAAAGCCCGCCCACAGGCCGACCGCCTTGCCATCGACAACCGGCGGGCGCAGCGAGGCCGCCACAAAGATCGCAAGGCGGCTGATCGGATCAGCAGGGGCGTTATCCAGAAGATGCGCGCCGAAATCGGTCATCTGGTCCATCAGGGCACGGTAGGCGGCCTGCGAAAGTTCGTCTTTGGAGGCGAAGTAGTGCCGGATCAGCCCCGCCGTG
>NZ_JANMET010000348.1:0-3264 GCF_031377265.1 Tabrizicola sp.
GGCGTCGTCCAACGAGGTGATGCCGCTGTCCTTGCGGGCGAAACCGATGGAGTAATAGCCGGTCGAGCCATCGACGTTCTGCTTGGTCAGCATGACTTCGACGGCTTCGGGGTCGGTCAGGTAGATCTTGGCATAGGCCGAAGCACCGAGCCAGGCGTAGTCCAGCGTCCCGCCCAGCAGGCCCTGGATCACACCGTCATAGTCAGCCGGGGTGAACAGTTTGACCGGAACACCGAGCTCTTTTTCCACGGCAACGCGCAGGCACTCGGTCGAGGTCAGGCGATCCTGGGCGTTTTCGCCGCCAAGAATGCCGATGTTGAATTCGGTGATCGCATCCTGCGCAAACACAGGGGCAGCGAGGGTGGTGGTGGCAGCCAGAAGGGCGAGCAGCTTTTTCATGGTCGTCTCCAGTTTGGTGGGTGGACTAGGATAGAAGGGTATCCGCGTAGGCGCGGTCGATGGCCGGATCGGCAGTGATCGCCGTCGAGGTGGCGGATTCGTTGAAGCTGTCATCGGCGCCGTAGACGTCGCGCGCGGTGCCGGTGGACAGCTGGTCGGGCGTGCCGTCGAACACGATGCGCCCGTCGCGCATGCCGATCACCCGGTCGCAGTAGCGGCGCGCGGTGTCGAGCGTGTGCAGGTTGGCGATGACCATGCGGCCATCTTCGACGTTGATACGCTTTAGCGTGTCCATCACGATCTGGGCGTTCATCGGATCAAGGCTGGCAATGGGTTCGTCGGCGAGGATGATCTTGGGGTCCTGCATCAGGGCGCGGGCGATGGCGACGCGCTGCTGCTGGCCGCCCGACAACGCCTCGGCGCGTTTCGGGGCCTGTTCGGCGATGCCAAGGCGGTCAAGGATATCGAGCGCACGCAGGACATCGGCGCGTGACCAAAGGCTGAACATCGTTTGCAGCGTGCTGCGGCGGTTCAGGATGCCGTGCAGGACGTTGGAGGCCACGTCCATCCGCGGGACAAGGTTGAACTGCTGAAAGATCATCGCGCAGTGGCTTTGCCAGGCGCGGGCCTCGGCCCCCTTCAGCGCCAGAATATTGCGCCCCTCGACAAGGATTTCACCCGACGTTGCATCCGTCAATCGGTTCATCATGCGCAGAAAGGTGGACTTTCCCGCCCCGGAGCGACCAATGATCCCAACAAAAGCCGGGCCATCGACGGTAAAGCTGACGCGGTCAACGGCGGCTTTTTGGCCGAACATCCGGGTGACGTTGGTGACTTGGAGCAAGCGGCAGCCCTCCTTCGTGATGAAGGCGGGATACGGGGCGTCTGTGACAGTTGCCGCGCAGTCTGATGAAGTTCTTGTGACGCGCGAGGGATTGCAGGGGCCACGTCGTCACCCAAGTGTTACGACAAGTTCATAGATACGCGATCACGCATCACTGCAGGCGGACATGGTATGACTGTGCTTCAGACTGGCCCGATTGGTGCAGCAGTGACCTGCGAAGTGGCGTTCCGCGCCATCCTGGAGCAATGCTGCGAGGCGTTTGAAGCGCAATTGGCGCGGATTCACGCCGAAGACGATCCCTCGGGGCCGCACAAATGCCGGGTGGCGCTGCGGCGGTTTCTGACAGCAGTGGACGCGTTTTCACCTTTGCTGCGCCGGAAGGCTACGCATCGGCTGCGGGCGCGGGCCCTGCGCATCTTCCGCAGCCTTGGCCCGTTGCGGGATTCGGACGTGCAGATTGCCGATTGGCCGGACGCGCCTGATCAGGCGCGCAGGATCAAGGAAAACATCCGGTTGCGCGACGAGATCCGACGCCGGCTTGGCAAGCGGGACGCGAGGCAGTTTGCCGCCGAAGTGCGGCGCGTACTGGAGGAGGGCGCGCTGTTCCGCAACCGCAAAGCGGCGCGGCGGTTGCGGCGGGCCCCGTTGGGCGATTTCGCCGCCGGGGCATTGGGCGCTGCATGGGAACGCTGCCTGAGCCATGGGCCATCCGTCCTGTGGATGTCGCCCACCGAGCGGCATGCATTGCGCAAAGATCTGAAATCCATGCGCTATCTGGCGGAATTCATCGCACCGGTTTTGCCGGATCTGGTGCCGACCGCGCTGTATGCGGCGCTTTGTGAGCTGCAGGATGCCTTGGGTGCGCTGAACGATTTTCAGTTGGCGCGCAGGCTGATGGGCAAAGTGAAGCCAAAACCACCATTGCCGCCGCAGATTGCGGCGATCCTGGCGGCGGCCGACACGCAGTGGGGGCAGATGGCTCGGACCGACCAGCCGTGGGGCAAGGTGGCGGAGGCTTCCACGCCGCGTGTGCAGGCTTAGTCAGAAGAAGAACGGCTCTGATTGCAGGCGCTGTCCAAGCGTCATCGCGTCGGCGACATGGACCATCGGGCCAAGGTCAACCACGGATGCCTGTTCGCGCACCAGTTTGGCCATCACCGCATAAAGGGCGGGATATTCGCCCATGATCGAGGCTTTGCCCGAAATCGGTTTGCCGTCGATTTCCAGCACGTTGCCACCCATGCGCAGGGCAAGGTGGCCTTGCGGCGTATCAACCTCGATGTCCCAGGTTTGCGGGCCGGTTTGACGCCAGTCGAATTCGGCGCTGACATTGCCCGAGAAGGTTAGATTTGCGGCGATTGGCGTCTGGCGGTTTTCCGGGAAGGTCAGGGTGGCGGCGGTCAGGTGCACCGGGGCGGGGAGGATCTCGGTCAGGATCGACAGGGCATTGATGCCGGGATCGAACACGCCCATGCCGCCGGGTTCAAACACCCAATCCTGACCGGGATGCCATTTGCGCACATCTTCGCGCCAGGTGATGTGGGCGCGGGTGATGGTCTTGCCCGTGAGCCAGGCTTTTGCGGGGGCGACAGCCTGGGCCATGCGGCTGTGCCAGGTGGCATAGAGGGTGAGGCCGTTGGCGGCGGCGAGGGTTTGTAGCGCGTGCACCTCGGCCAGCGTGGCACCGGGGGGCTTTTCCAGCATCACGTGACGGCCGGCAAGAAGCGCCTTTTGCGCGTAGTCAAAGCGCGGGACCGGCGGCAGGCAGAGCGAGATCACCGGGATATCGGGGCGCGCGGCAAGCATGGCGTCGAAATCGGTGAAGGCGGGGGTGCCGTCGACGCTGCCTTTGCGGCTGACGGTTGCCGCCAGGTCCCAATCGGGGCTGGCGGCGATGGCGGGCACATGCTGGTCAATGGCGATCTTGCCGATGCCGACGAGCGCGATTTTGGTGGGCATCAGTGACTCTCCCGCCCCACGGCGTTGCCGCGACAGCCGACGAGGAAGTCCATGTCGGCGCC
>NZ_JANMET010000355.1:0-5310 GCF_031377265.1 Tabrizicola sp.
CAGGTCCGCGCCGTTGCCGCCTTTGCCGGGCGCAACAAGCTGCCGCTGACACTGATCGACCCTGCAACCGACGAGGCCCTCGCGCTGGGCAAGACCTGTGCCTTTACCCCCGGTCAGACCCCCATCGTGATCTTTGGCGCAGGCGAGGTGCTGGACGCCTGCACCCCCCTTGCCATAGCCGAACGCATCGGCATCGCCTTCACCCCCACTGACACCACCTTTGACGTGGTCATCGTCGGTGGCGGGCCATCCGGCGTCTCGGCGGCGGTCTATGCGGGTGCCGAGGGGTTGTCTGCCCTTGTCGTCGAAGACCTCGCGATCGGCGGGCAGGCTGGCACTTCCAGCCGAATCGAGAATTACATGGGCTTTCCCACCGGTATTTCCGGCGCAGACCTCTGCTTTCGCGGCGAAGTGCAGGCGATGAAATTCGGCACCCGCTTTGCCATTCCGCACCGGGTATCGGCGCTTGACCGCGAGGGGGCTGACTGGTGCCTGACGCTGGACAACGGCGCACGGGTTCTGGCGCGGTCGGTCATCGTGGCCACCGGCGTGCAATACCGGCGCATGCCACTTGACCGGCTTGAGGAGTTCGAAGGCGCGGGCATCTACTATGCCGCCACCGAGATTGAGGCGCGCTATTGCCGCAATACCGAAGTCGTGGTGATTGGCGGTGGCAATTCGGCCGGGCAGGCGGCGATGTTCCTTAGCCGCAGTACCAAGCACGTCCATGTGCTGGTGCGCGGCGCGTCGCTGGCCGACAGCATGTCTGCCTATCTGGTGGACCGCCTGATGCAAACTCCGAACATCACGATCCACTATCAGACCCAGCTCACCGCCCTTTCCGGTGCCTCATCGCTGCAATCCGTCACCATCCACAGCGGCGTTGACGGGCAGGATTGGGTGCTGAACGCACGCGCCGTATTCGTGATGGTGGGGGCGGCGCCGAACACCGGCTGGTTGAATGGCCGTATCGCGGTGGACAGGCAAGGCTATGTGCTGACCGGGTCCGATGCCGGGCCAGAGGCCGCAGCGCAGGGCCGCTATGCCACATCCTGCACCGGCATCTATGCTGTGGGCGATGTGCGGGCCGGGTCGGTCAAACGCGTCGCCTCAGGCGTGGGCGAAGGCTCGGTGGTGATCTCCGAGGTCTGGCGGTATCTCAATCCCTAGCGCAAAACCGGACCCTCGCCCCATAACTTCGCGGTTGAAGCCTTCGGCATCTAGCCTAAGGTACCGTGGCAGATGGGCGAGGGGGCGGGAAAATGCTTGGGTTCGGCGTGCTTATCGGCCTGGTCATTCTGGCAGTCCCGGTTCTGATCATTGTGCTGCTGGTCGGGCAGTCCAAGTTGAAGGAACGGATCGAGCGTCTGGAGTACAAGCTGCAAGACCTGCAGCTGGAAAAACCGCACGCGCAACCTGTCCCGCGCGCAGCCCCGCCCAGCTCCGAACCAGTGCCCGAACCAGTGGCGCCAGCCGCAGAACCAATCGCGCCAGTCCTCGCATCGCGGCTGCCGTCAGCTGATCCAGTGACCAGCGCTCTGCCGCCGTCCGTGAACCAGAACCAACCGCTGGTCATGCGGCCAGATCGCGTCGCGGCCCTGCTGGAATGGGTCCGCGTCAACTGGGTCTATGTGATCTCGGCGGTGTCGCTGGCCTTTGCGGGCATTTTCTTTGTGCAATACGGAATGGAACGTGGCTTGTTGCCGCCCGGCCTGCGGGTGCTGGCTGCGATGGCCTTCGGTGCCGCCCTGATCGGCGCAGGCGAATGGCTGCGCCGCCGTCACGGCGACGAGGGGCAGACCTCGACCGTGCATCTGCCGTCGGTGTTTTCAGGTGCGGGGCTGGTGTCGATCTTTGCCGCCATCCTTGCCGCGCGCCAGCTTTACGGGCTGATCGGGCCGGAAGTGGCCTTCGCGGGCCACCTGTTGGCCGCGATCCTTGCGGTGGTGCTGGGTTGGTTCTATGGCCCGCTTCTGGTGGCAGTGGGCCTGATCGGCGCGGCGCTGTCGCCGTTCATCGTGTCTGGCGGGGCGACGGCGGGGGCATGGCTTTATGCCTATTTCGCGCTGATCGCGGCCGTGGGTCTGGCAGTGGATTCGTGGCGGCGCTGGGCCTGGGTATCGGTGCTGGCGCTGGTGCTGGGTTACGCTGGTGTTGTGCTGGTAAACTTTGGCGGTGCCGGTCTGCCCGGTCTGATCGCTGCATTGCTGGCGCTGGTGGCCTTGGCGCTGACCATCCCCGTGCGCCGGCTGCTTCCCGATCACGCGGGCAACACGGTGTCGCAGAACCTGTTTTCGTCGCGGCCGTCTGATTGGCCCAGCTTTCCCACGCGTCTTGCTGTCGGGACGGTCGTTGCGTCCAGTGTCGGACTTGGCCTTGTCGCCATGCAGGTCCATGCCGACGCCATGCTGGGCTTCTGGGCGCTGACCATCCTCGCCTTGGCATTGCTGCTTTGGGCCGCCGGGGCCGAGGCGCTGCGCGATGCCGGATTTGTCCCCAGTGCCGCGCTGTTGGCGGCACTGTTCGTACAACCCTCCAGTTATCCGTCGCTCGCAACCGGCTTTGCCGCCCAGTCGATTGCATCCCGCGCGCCAGATTTGTCAGCGCCGCTGACCGTAACCCTGCTGCTGGGCATGGCGGGGCTGATCAGCGCCGCCTTTGCCTTCGCCTCGTTCCGGCCCGGTGTCTTTGCCCGCGTGTACGCCCTGGCGGCAGTGCTGATGGCCCCCCTCGCGGCGGCGGTGTTCGAGCTGTTGTGGCATCCCGCGCCGGTCCTCGGTGCCTTCCCATGGGCGCTGCACATCATGGCGGTTGCCGCCGGTATGGTGGCCCTGGCGACAGCCTATGCCCGCCGCGATGGGGCAGACCATAACCGCATGGCCTATGCCACGCTGTCCGCCCTTGCGCTGATCGCCCTCGCTCTGTTCGTGGTGCTGACCGACACCGCGTTGACCTTGTCTTTGGCGGCTTTGGTGGTGGTGGCCGCGGCGCTGGATCGCCGCTTTCGCCTGCCCGAGATGGGGATATTCATGCAGATAGCACTGGCTGTGACCAGCTATCGGTTGCTGGTGGATCCCGGTCTGGACTGGGCGCTTCGGGCCGATCTGGGCACGGTGATGCTTGCCTTCGTGGCCAGCATTGTGGCTTGTCTTGCGGCCCTGTGGCTGTTGGCGCCGATGGCGCGAGATCAGGTGAAATCGGTGCTGGAATCCGCAGCCGTTGCCCTGATGGCGATCCTCGCCAATGTGCTGATCACCCGTTGGCTGACACCCGCTGGCATGCCGCCGCACACCGCGACCCATTGGGGTGCCACGCTGAACGCGATGCCCTGGCTGGTGCTGATGCTGGTCCAGGCCTACCGGGCACGGCTGGGCTGCGCGTTGCAACGCCTGCGCCAGATTCTGGCCTCGGCGGCAGGCGTGCTTGCGGCGCTTGGCTTGGCAACGGCGGCAGTCCTGTTCAACCCGCTGTTTGGCGGGGCCTATGACGAACTGGCCCGCGTCATCGGCCCGCCCATTCTGGACAGTTTGGCGCTGGCCTATGCCATCCCGGCTGTGATCCTGCTGCTGGCGGGCTGGAAGCTGCCGGGCCTTGCGGTCTGGGCGCGGACACTGTTCCTTGCGGTAGGGGCAGCGCTGCTATTGCTCTACACCGGGCTCGAGATCCGGCGGCTGTGGCAGGGCGACTGGCTTGGCGCGCCCGTGGTGCTGCAGGGCGAGCTTTACAGCTATACCATCGCGATGATGCTGATCGGGGCGGGCCTGCTGTACCAAGCCATCGCCCGGCCGTCGGACCTGTTGCGCCGCATGGGCATGGCGGTCATCGCGGCAACGGTAGTCAAGGTGTTCTTCTGGGACGCCGCTGGCCTGACCGGCCTCACGCGCGTGGCCAGTTTCGCAGGCCTTGGCCTTGCGCTTGCCGGGCTTGCCTGGCTGAACCGCTGGGCCGGGCAGCGCGCGATCAAGGGCTGACGGATCGCGCGTCCGGCGGGAAAGCCACCCCCGCCAGCGGCGCAATCAGATCCCCAGCGACCAGCCGCGTCAGAATTCGCGGCACCGGCGGGATGCGCGACACCGGCATCAGCACCCGGTCGCGGATCACCGGCAACCACCGGCTGTGCGATTGGTACTGCGGCGTGAAGGCCGCGCTGAACGCCTGATACAGCCGCACATGCCAGCGCCGCGCACGGGCATATCGCGCACCCACATCGTCGCCGAAAGCCACGGCCTCTGCCAGTGCCAGTGCATCCAGCAGCGCCATATTCGCGCCTTGCCCCAGTTGCGGCGACGCGCGATGCGCCGCATCGCCAATATGCACCAGCCGCTCACCCCAAGGCCGCGCCAAGGTGCCGTGGCTATAGCGCGCGGGCGTCATATCCGCAGGGCTGCGAATGTCGGTCAGAAACGGCGCGATCTCGGGCCAAAGGGCCAGCACCTCGGCCTTCCAGGCGTCAATATCGACCGCAGCCCACCTGTCCAGCGCCGCCACCGGCAGCGACCAGAACACCGCCGCAAGATCCGGGCCACCCGCCACCCTCTGGCCCAACGGCAGTACCCCCACCATATGGCTTGCCCGCAGATAGCGTTGCTGCAGTTCGGTGGCGCTGAACCCGGTATCGGCAGGCCACGCCACGGTGCCCCAGACCGCGCCGAACGGCAGCATCCGTGCGGTCAGCGGCGACAGCGGCGAACGCACGCCCCCCGCATCCACCACCAGATCGAACGGCCCCAGACTGCCGGTTCTGGTGGTCAGCCCACGCCCGCCCTGCATCAGCGGTGCGGCCAGAACCTCGATCCGGGGAATGATGCGTGCGCCCGCCGCCACCGCCGCAGCATGCAGCGCCTGAAACAGCGCCGCGCGATGGATGGCCAGCCCATGCCGCCCGCCTCCGGGCCGGTCATAGGCCACCGACAGCACGGTGCGCCCCCGCTCCACCTCGATCCCCGACATCCGCTGGATCCGGGCGCCAAGCCCGCTGACATCAGCGCCCGCCACTTGCAGAACCGCCTGACCGACCGGCTGGATCACCAGCCCCGATCCCACCGGACGCGGCGCATCGAACCGGTCAAACACTTGAACGTCATGCCCCGCCCGCGCCAGCAGCGCCGCGGCCGCCAGCCCGCCGATCCCGGCCCCCACGATGGCGATTGTCTGCGGTTTGCCCATTGCGCTCCTTGCTAACGGCTGGGCTTGCTTTCGGCAACTGCGCCCCTTTACCGCCCCACGCCCCGCGCCTATAACCCCCGCATGTTGAACGGGCTGATCTCGCGTCGAATTACCGGCCCGGCGGGCTGATTCCAGCCGCCGGGA
>NZ_JANMET010000356.1:0-8896 GCF_031377265.1 Tabrizicola sp.
CGGGTATCGGCGCGTGCATGTGCTGCTGCGTCGGGAAGGTTGGGAGATCAACATGAAGAAGACTCGCAGGATTTACAATGAGTTGGGGCTCCAGCTGCGGAACAGGTAACGTAGCTGCGCTTGCCGGAGGTAAAGACGCGAAGGCCCAATCCCGGTAGTTCATCATCCCAGACAACATAGTCGCGCGCCTGGACATCCGCGCTGTCAACGAGCCTCTTGGTGATTTTTGCCATGTCATATCTCCTTTCCGGCCCCCGACCCACGTAAGCACCACGTAAGCACTCGGGCGGAAACCAGAGCGTAGTTTCGGATAGAAGCTTCGGTACGGCAATCTAAAAGTCAAGTAGTTTCAAGTTTTTAGCGTACCTTGGCGTGCTCTGTCGCGTTATTCGGAAAGGTAGAATTATTCCTCGGAAGGCAGAGGCCACGCGTTCGAATCGTGTCGGTTGCACCATTTCCCATCAGGCCTCTGGACGCCCGGTTCCCGACACCCTAACCATGGCGTACAATCACCACGGAACCCCATGGCCGCCCCCACGCCTTTCCTGCTGCCTTTGGCAAACATGCCGCCCCGCATCCGGTGTCTGACGGGGCGCAGGCATTTGTCGGGTGGCTTGATGGGGGCGAGGCCATGACCGCAAATGCCGCGATCTGGTATGCCGCTGATGGCTATGAGCCGTCTGCCAAAGGCATCAACGGCCGTCGCGTCGCCGGAGAAAGCTTTCTGCGCGGCTATCTTGCCCATGGAGTGGTCGGCGAACATGTCTGCGTGTCGTCGTTTCCTTCCGAGGAAGCGAGCTTTCGGGCGTTTGCGGCCAAATGTGGGGTCAGCAAGCCCATTCGCGGGGTGCGGCTGGATGCCATGCGCAGCATCGCGCCTGTTGATGTGGTCTATTATTCGGCCCCCAACTTTGCGACCGAATGCTGGCGGCGTGCACCGCTTGGTGGGGCTGCGTATGGGATTTGCAGTGTCACCCACACCACCGCGACCAAAGCGGTGATGCAGGGGATGTTCGACCTGAGGTCAGCGCCGCAGATGCCTTGGGATGCGGTGATCTGCACGTCGCGCGCCGTGCAATCCACCGTTCGAATGCAGATGGAACTGGCCGAGGCGCATCTTGCGGCGCGTTTTGCTGGTGCTGTGCTGCCCGCGCGACCGCTGACGCCCGTCATCCCGCTGGGCATTCATTGCGACGATTTCGCACCAGATGCAAAGGTCGGAAAGGCCTTGCGCAAGCAGCTTGGCGTCGCCCGTGACGACGTGGTTGCCGCCTGCATCGCACGGCTGACGGCGGAAGAAAAGTTCGATCCGCTGCCGCTGTTCATCGCACTGCAGGCCGCCGCGGAGGAGATTTTGGCCAAGGGCGGCGGGCGGCTCCATCTGGTGCTGTGCGGCCAGTTTCCAGATGCCACCGCGCGGCGGGTGTTTGACCGTGGGGCCGAGGCGTTGATGCCATCGGTCGGCTATCATGTGCTTGACGGGGCCGATGGCGCGCAGCGCAAGGCCACCCTGTCGGCGGCGGATTTCTTTGTCTTTCCAATCGACAACGTGCAGGAAACCTTTGGCCTTGCCCCGGTCGAGGCGATGGCGGCGGGCCTTCCGGTGATCGTGTCGGATTGGGACGGGATGAAGGATGCGGTGACAGATGAGGTTGGCTTTCGGATCCCGACCGAAGTGGCGGAAGCGAGCCTCGTCACCTATCTTGGGCTGCGCTATTATGGCGGCACCGACGGCTATCTGCAATACCTTGGCCAGTTGTCGGCCATGACCCGCCTTGACGTGCGCGCGATGATCGCGGCGATCGTCAGTCTTGCCAGCGACCCTGATCTGCGGGCGCGCATGGGGGCTGCGGGCAAGGCGCGGGCACGGGCGCTGTATGACTGGCGAGTGGTGATCCCGCAGATGCAGGCGCTTTGGCAGGAGCAGTCGCAGATGCTGGCCCATGCACGCAGCGTCACCCCGGCGCGCCGTGATGTGGCTGCGGTCGATCCGGCGCGCCTGCCAGTGGCCCCGGGGCCGTTCCACTTGTATGCGGGCTATCCTTCAAACCCACCACCGGTGCAGCCCGACCGGCGGTTTCGCGCAGTACCGCTGGGCGCACGGCCCAATATGCCAGACACCTTTGCGCTGCGCGATTACGCCACCACCCGCCGCCTGTTCGAGGATCCGGCCCGGATTGCGGCAGTGCTTGCGGCGCTGGACGCGGCGGGACCAGAAGGCACCACGGCTGATGACCTTGCCACTGCCGCCGGGCAAGCGCCACGCGTGGTGCAGCGCGTGCTGATCTGGTTGATGAAGTACCATTTTGCCGAGGATGTCAGATGACCCGGACCATTGTTATCACGGGCGCCGGCAGCGGCATTGGCCGCGCCACCGCGCAGAAGTTTCTGGAGCATGGCTGGCAGGTCGCCCTGATCGGCCGCCGGGAAGCCCAGTTGCGCGAAACAGCGGGCAGTCACGATGCCCTGATCCTGCCCTGTGACGTGGCCGACCCCAGCCAGATCGACGCGGCGTTCGCGGTGCTGGCCGCCAAGATCACGCATCTGGATGTGTTGTTCAACAACGCCGGCATCTCGCTTCCCGCCGCGCCGATTGACGAGATTGCGGTGGATGACTGGCTACGCCTGTCGCAGACCAACATCACCGGCATGTTCCTGACCGCCCGCGCCGCCTTTGGCATGATGCGCCGACAGACGCCGCAGGGCGGGCGGATCATCAACAACGGTTCGATCTCGGCGCATGTGCCGCGACCGGGGTCTGCGCCCTATACAATGTCAAAACATGCCGTTACGGGGTTGACGAGGACACTTGGACTGGATGGCCGCGCCTTCGACATCGCCTGCGCCCAGATCGATATCGGCAATGCGCTGACAGCGATGGCCGCCGCCTTTCCCAAAGGCGTGCCACAGGCCGACGGCGCAATTCGCGTCGAACCGGTGATGGACGTGGCCCATGTGGCAAGTACAATCTTCCACATGGCCAGTCTTCCGCTTGATGTGAACACGCCGTTCGTCACAATCATGGCGCGCGATATGCCCTATATTGGTCGGGGCTAAGCCGACCGGGTATCAGCCAGAGACGCAGAACATCTCGTGCATCAGACCAATTGTCTTAAGCACCTTGGGATCCTGAATCGAATAGAAGATCGCCTTTCCGTCACGGCGCGCGTGCACCAGACCCTCAAGCCGCAGCCGGGCCAACTGCTGGCTGACGGCCGCCTGGCGCGACGACAACAGCCGCTCCAGTTCGGTCACCGACTTCTCACCGGAAATCAGATGGCAGAGGATCATCATCCGGCCCTCATGCGAAAGCGCTTTGAGGAAGGCGGCAGCGTTCGCTGCCTTTTCCGCCATCACAACGGCATCAAAGGGATACGTGACCTGTGTATTGCTTGTCACGGGTAAGCTAGAAGACTGGTCAAGGCGGTCAAGCGACATAAATATGCTCCAAATATACAACGCTGAGTTGTACATCGATATCATGGAATCACGGTCCCTTCGAGTGTTTACTTGTTCCCACTTGCGTGTACGGGCAAGGTCTTGCCGATGAAGCAGGAATGAACATGACACTTAGAGCCCAAGCTGCACTTTTGTTTCAGGCTGGACTGCGCGCCGCGGACCCCGAACAGGCGGTCATCAGGGCGCTGGGTCGGACCGGGTTTGACCAAGCTGCGCCACCGGCGCTGATCCTTGCCATTGGCAAGGCTGCAGGAACAATGGCTAGTACCGCAATTGCGGTACTGGGCGGTGTTGAAACCATCGTGGTGACCAATGACGAAAATGCGCAGCCTTTGGCCGGTGCGACGGTTCTTGCGTCCAGCCACCCGGTGCCGGATGCCCGTGGTGCGGCCGCTGCGGACCAGATTCTTCAGCGGCTTGCCCGAATGCAGGCAGGCCAGCATGTGCTTGCGCTGATCTCGGGGGGGGGATCTGCGTTGGTGCCGGCACCTGTTGCAGGGGTGTCGTTGGAGGACAAGGCCGAGGTTAACCGCCTGTTGCTGGCTTCGGGGGCCGAGATTTCGCAGATGAACCTCGTGCGCCAGCACCTATCGCGGCTGAAGGGCGGCGGTATGTTGCGGGCGGCTTATCCCGCGCAGGTGACGGCATTGATCCTGTCCGATGTGGTGGGCGACGATTTGCGGGCGATTGCCTCGGGTCCGACGGTGGCGCCGCTTGGCAGCCGGACCGAGGCCTGCGCCGTCCTGCGGGGCTATGATCTTTGGGACGCGCTTCCTGCGTCAGTCCGCGCACATCTTGCGGCACCCGAACCAGTGAAGGTGCCGTTACCACCGGCCCGCAATATCCTCATCGGCTCCAACGGGCTTTCGGTGCAGGCGATGGCCGCCGCAAACTCGCAGGCAACGGTGGAAAGCGAGCCACTTGTCGGCGATGTGGCCGATGCTGCGGCGCGCGTGGTGGGTTCGGGGCGCGGCATCAGGTTGTTTGGTGGCGAGACCACGGTGGTCCTGAAAGGCAAGGGTAGGGGCGGGCGCAATCAGGAACTGGCGCTCAGGGTGGCGCTTTTGGCTGAAACGCAGGGCTGGAAGGGCCCTTGGGCGTTTCTTTCCGGTGGCACTGACGGCCGCGATGGCCCAACGGATGCGGCGGGTGCCGTCGTGGATGACGGTAGCCTTGCCCGGATGCGGGCGGCTGGGATCGACCCTGTCGCGCGCCTGTCACAGAATGACAGCTACCCTTGCCTTGCCGCGTCGAATGATCTTTTGATGATCGGCGGGACCGGCACCAATGTGGCCGATCTGCAAATCCTTGTCCGGCCCTGAGCGAGATCAAAACCATGACCCAAGCCATTGCTTTCACCGCCCCAGGCCGTTTCTGGCGCGGCAATCTGCACACCCATTCGACGCGGTCCGACGGGGTGTTGCCGCCGGAAGAGGTCTGTCGCCGCTACCGGGCCGAGGGCTATGATTTCCTGGCGTTGACGGATCACTTCGTCGGTGCCTATGGCTATCCGATCGTCGACACGGTGCCGATGCGGACCAACGCTTTCACCACCATCCTCGGGGCGGAACTGCATTCCGGGGCCATGGCGAACGGTGGACTGTGGCATATTCTGGCGGTCGGTTTGCCGGCCGATTTCGCGGCCTCCAATTCACCGTCTTTTCATCCGGTCGCGGGGCAGGAAACCGGGCCAGAGATTGCCGCCCGTGCGGTGGCAGCGGGGGCCTTCGTGGCCATCGCGCATCCGCAATGGTCAGGCCTGACGCTGGCAGATGCCCGGACCATCACGGCGGCTCATGCGGTGGAGGTCTACAACCACGGCTGCGCCACGGGGTGTGACCGGCCTGACGGCTTTGCCATCGCGGACCTGCTGTTGACCGAGGGGCGCAGGCTGTCGATGATCGCCACCGATGACGCGCATTTCCACGAACCGGATCACTTCGGCGGCTGGGTGATGGTGAAGGCGGAGGAAAACACGCCCGAGGCGCTGCTGGCGGCGTTGAAGGCGGGGGCGTTCTATTCCTCGCAAGGGCCGGAGATTCGCGACGTGCGGATTGAGGGGGACCTTGTGGTGGTGGAGTGTTCGGCTGCAGCGTCGGTGGTGGCGATGGGGCACGGCTCCGGGGCCAAGGCGGTGCACGGTCATTCGATGACGCGGGCGGAGGTGCAGCTGTCGCGGCTGAAGGGCTCACCCTGGGTGAGGGTGGCGGTGATCGACGCGGCGGGAAAGCGGGCATGGTCGAACCCGATCTGGCTGTGAGCGGGTCGGGCGTCCACGCGTGGACACCCTTTTGCGCCTAACAGAATCAACGGGTTGCGGGGCTGTATTTACGCTTTGTTAGGGAGTGCCCGGCTCAGGCGAGGATTCCTGGCAACCGCAACCCGTGATCCTCGGCGCAATCCAGCGCGATCTGGTAGCCCGCGTCGGCGTGGCGCATGACGCCGGTGGCCGGGTCGTTCCACAACACATTCTGCAGCCGCCGCGCCGCATCGGGCGTACCGTCAGCCACGATCACCATGCCGGAATGCTGGGAAAAGCCCATGCCGACACCGCCGCCATGATGCAGCGACACCCATGTCGCGCCGGACGCGGTGTTGAGAAGGGCGTTCAGTAAAGGCCAGTCGCTGACCGCGTCAGAGCCGTCCTTCATCGCCTCCGTCTCGCGGTTCGGGCTGGCGACGGAGCCTGAATCGAGGTGATCCCGACCGATGACAATGGGGGCCTTGAGGTCGCCTGAGGCGACCATCTCGTTGAACATCAGCCCGGCGCGGTGCCGGTCGCCAAGGCCGATCCAGCAGATGCGGGCGGGCAGGCCCTGAAACGCGATGCGGTCGCGCGCCATGTCAAGCCAGTGGTGCAGGTGCTTGTTTTCAGGGAAGAGTTTCTTCATCGCGGCATCGGTCTTGTAGATATCTTCGGGGTCGCCCGACAGCGCCACCCAGCGAAACGGGCCGATACCCCGACAAAACAGCGGACGGATATAGGCGGGCACGAAGCCGGGAAAGGCGAAGGCGTTTTCCAGCCCCTCATCCAGTGCCACCTGGCGGATGTTGTTGCCGTAGTCGAGGGTGGGCACGCCGGCATTCCAGAAATCGACCATTGCGGCGACATGGGTGCGCATCGAGGCGCGGGCGGCATGTTCAACTGATTTCGGATCGGTCTCGCGCGCGGCCTTGGCCTGTTCCACCGTCCAGCCCTGCGGCAGGTAGCCGTTCAGCGGATCATGCGCCGAAGTTTGATCGGTGACGATATCGGGGCGGGGACCGCCGGCCTTCATCCGAGCATAAAGTTCGGGGAAGATGTCGGCGGCGTTGCCGAGCAGGCCCACGGATTTCGCCTCGCCCTTGGCTGTCCAGTCGGCGATCAACGCCAAGGCTTCATCCAAGGTGCGAGCTTTGGCATCTACATATCTGGTACGAATACGAAAATCGATCCGGCTTTCATCGCATTCCACCGCCAGACAGCAGGCCCCGGCCATCACCGCGGCGAGGGGTTGCGCGCCGCCCATGCCGCCAAGGCCGCCGGTCAGAATCCAGCGCCCGCGCAGATTTCCGTCGTAATGCTGGCGGCCGGCTTCGGCGAAAGTCTCGTAAGTGCCCTGCACAATGCCTTGGGTGCCAATGTAAATCCAGGACCCGGCAGTCATCTGGCCGTACATCGCCAGACCCTTTTTATCCAACTCGTTGAAATGGTCCCAGGTTGCCCAATGCGGGACGAGGTTTGAGTTGGCGATCAGCACGCGCGGCGCATCCTTGTGGGTGCGAAAGATGCCGACGGGCTTGCCCGATTGCACCAAGAGCGTCTCATCGTCGTTCAGATCCTTCAGGGCGGCGACGATGCGGTCAAAATCCTCCCAGGTGCGGGCGGCGCGGCCGATGCCGCCATAGACCACCAACTCATGCGGGTTTTCGGCGACATCGGGGTGCAGGTTGTTCATCAGCATGCGCATCGGTGCCTCGGTCAGCCAGCTTTTCGCGGTGATCGTGGTGCCGGTGGCGGGGTAGATGTCGCGGGCGTTGTGGCGGGTCATATCAAAGCTCCGGCAGGGGGGTCAGGGTGGCGCGGGCAAGGCTGCCATCGGCCACCATATGGGCGGCGGCGGCAATGTCGGGGGCGAGGTAACGGTCATCCACAAGGGCCGGGACCTGCAGGCGCAGGTGGGCAACGGCGCGCTGCAAAGGGGGCGAGGTCAGCAGCGGCGCGCGAAAGCCCACGCCTTGCGCGGCACAGAGCGCCTCGACCCCAAGGATTGCCTGCAGGTTGGCGTTCATCTGGCGCAAGCGGCGCGCGCCATGGGCGGCCATGCTGACGTGATCTTCCTGATTGGCCGAGGTGGGGGTACTGTCGATCACGGTGGGATGGGCGAGGTGCTTGTTTTCACTCATCAAAGCGGCGGTGGTAACCTCGGCGATCATGAAGCCGGAGTTGAGGCCGGGCTTTGGCGTGAGGAAGGCGGGCAGATCGAAGGACAGCACCGGATCGACCATCAATGCGACGCGGCGCTGTGCGATGGCACCGATTTCGGCCAGCGCCATAGCGATCATGTCGGCGGCAAAGCCCACCGGTTCGGCGTGGAAATTGCCGCCGGAGACGATGCTGCCATCGGTGAGGACGAGGGGGTTGTCGGTGGCGGCATTCGCCTCGATCTCAAGCGTGCGGGCGGCCATGCGCAGCACGTCCATCGCCGCCCCGGTGACCTGCGGCTGGCAGCGGATGCAGTAGGGGTCTTGCACGCGGGTATCGCCAAGCCGATGGCTTTCACGGATGACGGAGCCGTCAAGAAGGTTGCGCATGGTGGCGGCGGCTTCAATCTGGCCGGAATGGCCGCGCAGGGAGTGGATTTCCGGGGCCAGGGGGGCAGTGGACCCCATGATCGCGTCAGTGGACATGGCACTGGTGACCAGTGCGGTCTGGGCGGCGCGCCAGCCGTCGAACAGGCCCGCCAGCGCATAGGCGGTGCAAAACTGGGTGCCGTTGATCAACGCCAGGCCCTCCTTCGGGCCGAGGATCACCGGGGCCAGTCCGGCGCGGGCAAGGGCATCGCGGGCCGGCAGGGTGTGGCCGGCGTAGATGGCATCGCCCTCGCCGATCATCACCGCGGCCATATGGGCCAGGGGGGCAAGATCGCCGCTGGCCCCGACCGAGCCTTGCGCGGGGATGACCGGGGTCACGCCTTTGGCCAGCATGGCCTCAATCAGGGCGATGATCTGCCAGCGCACGCCGGATGCGCCACGCCCGAGGCTGAGCAGTTTCAGCGCCATCATCAGGCGGGTGGTGGCGGGATCCATCGGATCGCCAACGCCGCAGCAATGGCTGAGGATCAGGTTTCTTTGCAGGATATCGGTGTCTTGCGGGGCGATCTTCAGGCTGGCAAGCTTGCCAAAACCGGTGTTGACGCCGTAGACGGCGGCGGTGCCAGCGGCGGCGCGGGCGATA
>NZ_JANMET010000378.1:0-12467 GCF_031377265.1 Tabrizicola sp.
CTTCGGGCCGGCCACCCGGTCCATCACCGCCACGCGCGCCGGTCCGATCCCGCCTTCGTTCCACAGGCTGCGGGCAATCTGCAGGGGCGGCCAATGGTCAAAGGCGGCAAGCGCGGGCAGATCGCCGGTCAGGTCCGCCACCTAGGCCGCATAGGCCACAACCGGATCAACAATCCGGTCTCCGCGTGCCGCAAGTGCCAGATCCAAAGCGCTGTCCCCGGCGCGGATCAGGAACAGGGGTACCGCCATCTCCGCCTCGGCTGCCGCAAGATCACCGTCGCTCCACACACCGTCACACGATGCGGCCGACACCCGCTTGCCGCCCCCGGCCCCGTCACGCAATGAAAACGGCCCGCAAGGCCAGACCCACGCCGCCGGCCATGTGTCCTCCATGATCCGGGCAAGGGTGGCGGGGGTCATCCAAACATCCGCGTCAGTTTCAGCATCGCTTCATTCAGAAGGGCGGCGTCGGTGCCGCGGATCACCAGATTGGTGCCATGCGCCCCGTTTTGCAGGAACGGGTAAGACCCCATCGACAGGGCCGGATAGTCTGCCGCCAGATCACCGAACGGCCCGGCAATTTCGCCCTCGCCCCGGTTCACCCGCAGCGACTGGCTCAGCAGGGGTGCGCCACCGGTCAGCTTTGGCAACAGGCTGGCCAGCATCGCCTGAAATATGTTCGGCACCCCGGCCATCACATGCAGGTTGCGCAGGGTGAAGCCGGGTGCCGTCGACACCGGGTTATCAATAAGCACTGCCCCTTCGGGAATGCGCGCCATCCGCTGGCGCGCGTCGTTGAACGGCAGGCCAGCGCGGTCGTAATGGGCGGCCAGCAAGGCCATGGCGTCCGCCCGGTGGCCAATGCTTGCCCCCATCGCATCCGCCACGGCATCGGCGGTGATGTCGTCATGCGTGGGCCCGATGCCGCCGCTGGTGAACACATGGTCAAAGCTGGCCGACAGCGCCCGCAGCGCCGCCACGATGGCCGCGTGATCATCGGCCACAACCCGCACTTCGGCCAAGGTAATGCCGATCCGGGTCAACTCTCCGGCAAGGGTGTACATGTTCGAATCGCGCGTGCGTCCCGACAGAATTTCGTCACCAATCACCAGCATTGCCGCTGTCGGATTTGCCATCGCCTGCCGCCTCCCTGCTCACTTCTTCGGGTATAGCCTTGCGGCGCAGGCTTTCAAAGCCCGCCCCTATGGCCATTTCCATCGCCCATGCATATGTAGGCGGCGAAACGAAAGGCTACAGCCGTGGACGAAATGCGCGCCCGCATCACCAAGGATGGGATCCGTATCTATGAGGATGCGGATTTCGCTGGCATGCGCACCGCAGGCCGCGTCGCCGCCGAGATTCTGGATGCCGTGATCCCGCTGGTTGCCCCCGGCGTGACCACCGCCTCGATCGACGATTTCATCACCGCTGAAATTGCCCGGCGCGGCGTGACTTCGGCCACCATCGGATACAAGGGTTACCAGCACGCCTCGTGCATTTCGGTGAACCATGTCGTCTGCCACGGCATCCCGGGGCCAAAGGTGCTGGCGGATGGTGATATTCTGAACATCGACGTGACCGTGATCGTCGACGGCTGGTTTGGCGACACCAGCCGGATGTACGTGGCGGGCGCCCTTGCACGCAAATCCGAACGCCTGATCGAGGTTACCCACGAAGGCCTGATGCGCGGCATTGCAGCGGTGAAGCCCGGGAACACGTTTGGCGACATTGGCCACGCGATCCAATCCTACGTCGAGGCCCAGCGCATGTCGGTGGTGCGCGATTTCTGCGGCCATGGCCTTGGGCGGGTGTTCCATTCGCCGCCAAACGTGCTGCATTACGGCCGCGCTGGTACCGGCCCGGTGCTGGAGGAAGGCATGTTCTTCACCATCGAGCCGATGGTGAACCTTGGCCGCCCCGAAACCAAGGTCCTCGCCGATGACTGGACCGCCGTCACCCGCGACAAATCCCTGTCGGCGCAATATGAACATTCGGTCGGCGTCACCGCCACAGGATGCGAGATTTTCACCCTCTCGCCCGCAGGCAGGTTTCACCCCACCTGGGCCTGACCATTCAGCCCGCAGTTTCCACGCAATGCCGCCGGAAGGCGCGCTTCAGCATGTCCAGCTCGGCGCGCAGATCGTCTTCCATCGCAACCCCGGTGATCACGGTGAAATGCGCCAGCGTCCGGCCCTGCGCACTGATCAGAAAGGTCTGCACCCCGTCGTGCAACAGCTCGGCCGGGATCGGCACGCGCACCAGAAAGCTCGCGTTGTCCGCTGCCCCAACCTGCACCCCGGCCAATGCCCGGCCCAGATGCGTTACCTCCAGCCCGGGCGCCTCTGCACCCGCGCCGGTCAGAATGCCCTCCCAGACGCCTGCAACAATGCGGGTCCCGGTCAGTGTCATCGCGTTCTGTGCTGTCATCACGGCCCTCAAATGTCGGCGCGGGGGCGGCGGCTGACCGTCACGTCACGCAATGTGATCCGGTTCATCGCGGGGCGCTCAAAGATCAGGTCAAGCCACATGTTCTCCACACGCCTTTCATCAAACTTGCTGTAGGCAAGGTCGAACTCGGCCACTTGAGGGCCGGACCTTGGCAGTTCACGCAGTATCTGCTCCACGTTCGGCCCATGTTTGATGTTGAGCCGGGCAAAGATCTCCACCGGCCGCTTGACCGCAATTGTCGTTTCCAGCCGGATCACGTGGCGCAGCCTCAGTCCCGAAACCGCCTCTTGCGGCAGGGTGATCGCCAGCGACAGGAACGATCCGTCAAAGCCGAACATCTCGGCCGTCAGCCCGTATCCGGCAAGGTCCGCAGGGTCCCGGTTGCGCATTTGCCGGACCACCAGTTCCGGCGCGGTGCAGTCGTGAAACAGCACCACATCATCACTGATCGGCGTCTTGCTGGTACTGACCGCAATCCCGGCCGAAGCGACTGGCCCGCGCCAGACATCGGGCCGCCAGATCCAGTCGGTGCCCAGCTGCTTTCGCTCGTTTGTGCCAATCCGTGGCGCGCTCAGCCGGGCTTCGGCGGCATGGATCACCCGGTCAACCTCGCGGCGCAGGCTGCGCGCCCGCCCGCGCCATATCCGCAGGGCGTTCAGGTCCATTTCGGGCGCTTGTGCTGCGGCGCGTGACCAACGTTCCTGCGCCTTGCGGAGCATTACGACTTCCAGAAAGCTGCCGAACCGTTCTGCCATTGCGTTTTGTCCCTGCCGCTGTTCACCAGCGGCGCGTTTGTTATCCTGCCAAAACCACGCGACAGGAATCCTTTTTTCTGTCTAGGCGGGCGGGTTTGCGCGCTGCAGCGCAGTAATCGTGCGGTCCAGCAACAGTTTTCCCTCAGCCGAAGTCAGCGGCCGCCCCTCGGGCGGGGTCACTGCAAGTGTTACCAGCCGCCCCCTGATCCCCAGCACGGCGCGCCAGTACTCGCCAATCGCGGCATCGTTCAGATGCAGGATCACGACCCCATCGCCTGCCAGAACCTCTTGCACCGCCACTGTTTCGGCGCGGCCATCGCGGCTTAGCACGGCGCGGCCTTCTGCTGACGCGAAATAGCGCGCCAACCCGTCAGTGCCCGCTGCCATCACCGACGCAGACCCGGTTTCGCCAATCGTTGCCGTGATTGCAGCTGCCGGCACGTCTGCGGAGTCCGAGCAGCGCCCGATGAACATTACCGCGCTTTCACCCGCCGTTTGGCTGGCCGCCGTATCGATGCAATAGCCGCGCGGGGCCGCCACGACGATGCTCCCCCCAAGGATCGAAGCCGAGCTTGATCCGGAGGGCGATCCCGCCCCCCCCGCCACGCAACCGCCCAGCAGCAGGCTCAGCGCAAGGCTACTGATCCATGTAGACATGGCTCTCGCCCTTGGCACCGGGATGGGTGATCGCGCCCCAGCGCGCGCCGCCCACCAGACGGGCAAACTTGTGCACCGCGCCACTGGTGTAGGCCGTCTTGCGCGGCCCCTTCCAGTCGGCCTTGCGCGCGGCCAGCTCGGCATCGCTCAACGCCACCGAAAGCTCACCGGTCAGCGCGTTCAGCGTGATCATGTCGCCATTGCGCAGCAGGGCTATCGGCCCGCCATGCGCGGCTTCCGGCCCGACATGCCCCACACAGAAACCCCGTGTGGCACCCGAAAAACGCCCATCGGTGATCAAAGCCACCTTCTTGCCCATGCCTTGCCCGCTAAGGGCCGCCGTGGTCGACAGCATTTCGCGCATCCCCGGCCCGCCTGCGGGGCCTTCGTTACGGATGACGATCACCTCGCCCTCCTTGTATTCGCG
The DNA here is from genome assembly GCF_031377265.1 of Tabrizicola sp. Classification (GTDB taxonomy): domain Bacteria; phylum Pseudomonadota; class Alphaproteobacteria; order Rhodobacterales; family Rhodobacteraceae; genus JAUYQR01. The sequence goes on from NZ_JANMET010000378.1 coordinate 4,288, forward strand.
CGCCTTTACGGCGGCAAAGGCGTCTTCCTCGCATTCGAAAACCCGCGCCGGGCCACTGAACACTTGCTCTTCCTCGGTCATGCCTGCGACTTTGACGATCGCACCGTCTGGGCAGATGTTGCCCTTCAGGCCCACCACGCCGCCGGTTTTCGACAGCGGTGCCGACACCGGATAGATCACCCGGCCATCAGCCTCGCCACGGATCTCGTCCAGCTCCTCGCCCAGCGTGCGGCCGGATGCGGTGATGCAATCCAGATGCATCAGCCCGGTCTTGGCCAGTTCCTTCATCACCACGGGCACGCCACCAACCTCATAAAGATCCTTGGCCACATAGGCGCCACCGGGGCGCAGGTTAACGAAATAGGGCGTGTCGCGCATGATATCGGCCACATCGAACAGGTCAAAGTCGATCCCGGCCTCATGCGCCATCGCGGGCAGATGCAGCGCCGCATTGGTGCTGCCCCCGGTGCAGGCCACCACGCGTGCAGCATTCTGCAGGGACTTCAAAGTCACCACATCGCGGGCGCGGATGTTCTTTTCAATCAGGTTCATCACCGCCACGCCCGAGGCCTCGCCATACTGGTCGCGGCTCTCGTAGGGCGCAGGCGCGCCGGATGAATTCAGCAAGGCCAGACCAATCGCCTCGGACACGCAGGCCATCGTATTGGCCGTATACTGCGCGCCGCACGCCCCGCTGGACGGGCAGGCCACCCGCTCCATGATGTCCAGCTCGGCCTCAGACATCGCCCCGGCCTGCACTTTGCCGACCGCTTCGAACATGTCCTGCACGGTGATGTCGCGGCCCAGATACCGGCCCGGAAGGATCGACCCGCCATACAGAAACACCGACGGCACGTTCAGCCGGATCATCGCCATCATCATCCCCGGCAGCGATTTGTCGCAGCCGGCAAGCCCCACCAGCGCGTCATAGCAATGCCCGCGCATCGTAAGCTCCACCGTGTCGGCAATGGCATCGCGGCTGGCCAGCGACGACCGCATCCCCTCATGCCCCATCGCGATCCCGTCGGTCACCGTGATGGTGGTGAACTCCCGAGGCGTGCCGCCACCCTTCTTGACGCCATGCTTGACGATCTGCGCCTGCCGGTTCAGCGCGATGTTGCACGGGGCCGCTTCGTTCCAGCAGGTGGCAACGCCAACCCAAGGTTGGTGAATCTCCTCCTCGGTGATCCCCATGGCATAGAAATAGCTGCGATGCGGGGCGCGCGCCGGGCCCTCGGTCACATGCCGGCTGGGAAGTTTCGATTTGTCGAAGCGCTGGTTGTTGGTCATCTGCGGATCCTCCCCCGGGAATTTGGCTGCTTTTGGATAAGGGGGCAGCGGGGGAGGGGCAAGACCGAATAGCGCGGCACCCTGGCCTTAGAACAGCACCTGACCCGCCGCGCCGCCTCAGCCTTCGCCGTTGATCGCCATGGTGGCTGATTGCATCAACCCGTCCAGTTGCAGCCGCATCATATCGACAAATCCGACATAGGCCGACAACGGGCGTTCAAGGGCCGGCACCTGCGACGACAGCTGCGGCGCGGTCAGATAGGCAACCAGCCCCAGAACCGCAATCACCATCATCATCATGAAACCGCTGCGAAAGCTACTCCGGCCGCGCTCGGCTTCCGCCGCTGCGCCCGCTTCGGCATCGTCCACTTCAGCGCGCTCCGACGGGCGCAGCGTCGAGTTGATTTCTTCCACGTCAGGCAACAGATCGCGCCGCGCCGAAGGTTTTGCCGCCACTTCAGCGTCTTCGCCCCGCAGCGTAGCCGTGCGTTTCTGGGCGGCATTCATCGACGCTTCGATGCCAAGATCCGACTGCATCTCAAGCGGCCGGCCCTCTGCATTGCGCGCGCTCACTTCGCGCTCCGCTTCGTCCCGCAAGATCGCCAGAACGGATTCGTCCACGCCATACCCCGTGGAGGCCGCAGCTGCGGTTTGGGGCACTGGCTGGGGGGCGGCCTCGGGTGCATGTACCGGATCTGCAGGTTTTTGTGCGGCTTCGGCCTCGACCACTGGGTCCGGCTCCTGCATCGGGGCCGGTGGGGTAACCACAGCAGCCGCCTTGCTTGGCTTCATCTGAAACCAGGCATGGCTGCAATTTGCGCACTGGACGTCGCGCCCCCCTTCCGGGATCGCATCATCCGGCACTTCATACTTCGCATCGCAATTCGGGCAAACCAACCGCATTGTAATCCCTCAAAGCCTATTTCCGGCTCCCCCGTTTCTTTTGTAACGCTGATCTTCAGCTACTCCAAGGGTTTGTGTCTATCTCTTGTGTAATCCTTTAACCCTGTGCGATGGAAAGCGCAGTTGCGTCGCAAATGTGTGGCGTTTCTGCCTCGACATTGGCCCGAAATACGGCGGGGAGACTGTCTTGATAAGTTTTGATAACGTTGCCTACAGTTATGGCGGGGGCGAATTGTTGTCCGACGTGTCGTTGCGTTTGGCCCCCGGTTCGTTTCATTTTCTGACAGGTCCGTCCGGGTCCGGGAAATCCACCTTCCTGAAACTTGCTTATGCCGAACTTTTGCCGACAGCCGGCCACGTCACGCTGTTTGACCGCGAAGTGCGCAGCCTGTCGCGCGACGATGTCGCCCGAACCCGCCGCCGGATTGGCATCGTGCATCAGGATTGCAAGTTTCTGGATCATCTGTCGCTGGCGGCAAACATGGCGCTTCCCTTCACGGTGTCCGATCGGGAAAGTGACCCGCAGGATCTGGACGATTTGCTAAGCTGGGTAGGATTGAAGCATTTGGCCAACGCATTGCCGCCGTCACTGTCGGGGGGTGAACGTCAGCGCGCCGCACTGGCCCGCGCTGTGATCGTGGGCCCTGACGTGATCCTCGCAGACGAGCCGACCGGAAATGTCGACTGGGAGATGTCGCTGCGCCTGTTGGCCCTACTGGTCGAACTTAACAAGATGGGCAAGACGATCCTTGTTGCCACCCATGATCTGAACTTGATCCGTCAGGCAAAGGCGCAGGTGCCGGCACGGGTGCTGCGCATTTCCAAACAGCGCGTGCAACTTGCGGGTGCCGATCTGTGAAGCAGCCCGCCTCCAAACCGATAGCGCCGGGAAAGACGCCGCTGCGTGTTGTGCCACCCTCCGGGCCAACCGCAATCCTGACCACGTTCACCGCAGGCGCAATGACCTTTCTTTGTGTCTTCGCACTTGCGCTTTCGCTTGCGTCGGGCCGGTTGGCGGAACGCTGGTCCGGGGCCCTGGCCCGCACCGCAACCATCCGCCTGTCCGCCCCGGCTGATCAGATGCAGATGCAGACCGATGCGATCCTGGCCTTGCTTGCCACCACGCCCGGCGTCGCCTCGTCCCGCGCCCTCAGCGATGCCGAACAGCGCAAATTGCTAGAACCGTGGTTCGGCCCCGATCTGCCGCTGGAAACCCTGCCCATCCCCCGCTTGATCGAGATCGTCGAAGATGAGACCGGCTATGACAGCGAAGGTCTGCGTCAGCGCCTCGCCGCCGAGGCCCCCGGCGCGGTGCTGGACGATCACACCCGCTGGCGTCGCCCGCTGGCCGAGGCCGCGGTGCGCCTGCGCCTGCTGGGCGTTTTGTCGATTGGTCTGATCGGTGCCGCGATGGCCGCGATGATCACCCTTGCGGCCGGTGCCGCCCTTGCCGCCAATGCCGAGGTGATCCGCGTCCTGCGTCTTGTTGGTGCCAAAGACAGCTACATTGCCCGCGCCTTCGTGCGCCGCTTCACCCTGCGCACCCTTTCGGGTGCGGCCGTGGGTGCTGCGGCCGGGTTGCTCGGGGTGGCACTTCTGCCTGCAGCCGATGCCGCTGGCGGGTTTCTGACCGGGCTTGGCTTTACCGGTCTGGGCTGGCTCTGGCCTTTTGCCCTGCCACCGATTGCAGCTTTAGTTGCCTTTCTTTCCACCCGCCGCGCCGCCTTTGCGAAATTGAAGGAGCTGACATGATAGCGATCCGCTGGCTCCTCTCGTTGCTGTTCATCGTGCAGATGTACATCGCGATGGCCGTCATCGCCGTTTGCTTTGCCCCCTGGGCGGTGGTTTCGCGCCACGGTGCGCGCATGGCCTGCAAGACCTTCTGCCGCTGGGTGTTCCTGACCCTCCGCATCCTGTGCGGCCTGCGCTGCGAAGTGCGCGGCACCCCACCGGATGCCGAGGCAATGGTCGCAGCCAAGCACCAAAGCTTTCTGGACATCATGCTGATCTTCAATGCGGTCCCGGCGGGCAAGTTCATCATGAAACGGGAACTGATCTTCGCCCCGTTCCTTGGGCAATACGCGCTTCGCATCGGCTCTGTGCCGGTGAACCGTGGCAAACGCGGTGCGGCCATCGCCAAGATGAAGGCAGATGTCGCCGCCGGTGCAGCCGAGCCGGGCCAGCTTATCATCTACCCGCAAGGCACCCGCGTCGCGCCGGGTGTCGCCAAGCCCTACAAAGTCGGCTCTGGCCTGCTGTATGAACAACTTGCCCAGCCCTGCTATCCGGTGGCCACCAATGTCGGTGTGTTCTGGCCCAAACGCGGCATCCTGCGCCACCCCGGTCTTGCCGTCGTGGAATTCCTGCCGCCGATCCTTCCCGGAAAACCCGTGGCAGAATTCATGGCCGAACTTGAATCCAGCGTCGAAGCCGCCTCAGACCGGCTGATGGCCGAGGCCGGCTTCAAGGGGGTCTGAGATGTCAACCGCCGCCACCACCATCGACCATCTCTTGGATACCCTCGCCGCGCTGCCGCTGTCCGCCCGCAAGATGTTTGGCGAATACGCGCTGTATCTGGATGGCAAGGTCGTGGCGCTGGTCTGCGATGACCAGCTTTTCGTCAAGGCAACGCCCGGCGCAGTGACAGCCCTTCCCAGCACCCCGCTTGGCGCCCCCTATCCCGGTGCAAAGGGTCACCTCTTGGTTACGGACGCGCTGGATGATCCCGATGGGGTCATCATGGCGCTGCGGGCCGTCGCAGCATCCCTGCCGCCGCCAAAACCCAAGACCAAGCCCCCGAAAGGCCCGTGATGGACTGGATCACCTCGACCGACGCGCTGCACGCGCATTACGGCACCCCCAGCCAGCCCGCGACCGTCAAGGTCACCCCGCATCTGACCGCCGCCTACCGCGCCTGGATCGAACGGTCGCGGTTCTGCGTGCTGACCACCGTCGGCCCCGACGGCACAGATGGCTCACCGCGCGGCGATGACGGGCCGGTGGTTGCGATCCTTGATCCGCAAACGCTGGCCATGCCCGACTGGAAAGGCAACGACCGGATTGATTCCCTCCGCAATATCGTCCGCGACGGTCGGGTCAGCCTGATGTTCATGGTCCCCGGCGCCAACAACGTCCTGCGCATCAACGGCACCGCCCGCCTGACTGCCGACCCAAGCCTCCGCCAGCGCTTTGCCCGCGACAGCGCCCTGCCCCGCACCGTCATCGTCATCCGCACCGCCGAGGTTTATTCCCAATGCGCCCGCGCGCTCATCCGTTCGGGACTGTGGACGTCGGGCGACCAATCCGTCGGCCTGCCATCGGTCGGCGACATGCTGCGCGAGATTACCGCAGGCGGCATCGACGGGCAGGCCTATGATGCCGCCTGGCCCGGACGCGCCGCCAAGACGATGTGGTAGCCGTCAACTCAGCGGGCAGTCCGCCACCGCCAGATCAATCGCCAGCGTCGAGCTTGGCCCGTAGCCCAGCCCCGACACGTTGATGAAAAGCGCGCCACCCTCGGCCCGCACATCGCCGGGCTTCACCGGCATCGTGGTGCCCTTGGGGTCCACCGCCACGGCATCAAACAGCGCGCAGTCGGTTTCGAACCGCAGCACATAGCCGTTGAACTTTGCCACATAAAACCGCCCGATTCCCGCAGGGTAGCTCAACTCGATCCGCGTCGGCCCGATCTCTACGGTCACCGGCACCACATCAAGCCCCGCAGTCCCCCCCTCCCGGTCCAGCCCGAATTCCACGCCGCTGCCCACCATCACCGTGCGCCCGCGTGCGATGAATATCGGTGCTGCCGGATCGTCCCAGGTTTCCACCGTAAACGTCACCAGCCGCCCTTCCAGCGTGCCTTCCGCCAGCACCGGAAAAGCCAGTACCTGCCCCGCCAGCAGCGCCGCCAGAATCACCGCCCGGGTCATGCGAACTTCAGCACGGCGATCCCCGCGATGACCAGGGCCACCCCCGCCACCCGCATCGCGTTCACCGGCTCGTCAAACAGGAACACCGCCGCAATCGCCGTGCCCGCCGCCCCGATCCCGACCCAGACCGCATAAGCCGTCCCCACCGGCAGCGATTTCATCGCCGTGCTCAGCAGCACAAAACTGCCCACCACCGCGATTGCGGTAATCACACTGGGCCAGAACCGGGTGAAACCGTCAGAATACTTCAGGCCCAGCGCCCAGACCATCTCCAGTATCCCCGCCAACAGGACCAGAACCCAAGGGTTGGTCACGCGGCCAGGCCCTTCGACCCCATCTCAAGGAACTTCTGCCGCCGATCCTTGATCAGCGCGTCCGGCTTTTTGCCCGACAATTCCTTCAGCATCATCTCGATCGCCTTGCCCACCGCATCGATCGCCTCTTTCGGCGCGCGCTGGGCCCCGCCCAGTGGTTCCTTGACGATCCGGTCAATGATGCCCAGCTTTTGCAGGTCCTGCGCCGTCAGCCGCAATGCCGCTGCCGCCTCGCGCATCCGTTCGGCGTCTTTCCACAGGATTGACGCACAGCCTTCCGGCGTGATCACCGAATAGACCGAATGCTCCAGCATCGCCACGCGGTTGGCGGTGGCAAAGGCCACGGCCCCGCCCGACCCGCCTTCGCCGATGATCACCGAAATCAGCGGCACGCCGATGGCAAGGCACTTCTCGGTTGACCGCGCAATCGCTTCGGCCTGCCCACGCTCTTCGGCGCCTTTGCCGGGATAGGCGCCGGGCGTGTCGACCAGCGTGATCACCGGCAGGTGAAACCGGTCCGCCAGATCCATCAGCCTGATCGCCTTGCGATATCCCTCAGGCCGCGCCATGCCGAAGTTGCGTTCGATCCGGCTTTTGGTGTCGTTGCCCTTTTCCTGACCGATCACCAGCACGGGCTGATCGTTGAACCGGGCCAGCCCCCCCATCACCGCGTGGTCATCAGCAAAGGCACGATCCCCGGCAAGCGAGGTGAATTCGGTGAACAGGGTTTCGATGTAATCCTTGCAATGTGGCCGGTCCGGGTGCCGCGCCACCAGGCATTTCTGCCACGCACTCAGATTCTTGTAGAGATCGCGCAACGCAGCATCTGCCTTGCGGTCCAACCCTTCGGCCTCTTTCGACACATCCATCCCTGGGTTGGTCTTGGCCATGGCGCGCAGCTCTTCGGCCTTGCCCTCAATCTCGGCGAGGGGCTTTTCAAACTCGAGGTAGTTCATGCGATCTTCCTTCCGGGGACAGGTTCTATATGCCCTCGCCCCGGGCTTGATGCAACTCGTCAGCGCTTGGCCATTCGGAGGCCGCTTCATTGTCGCCGATTGCTTGGAAGGGTCGACCGGCTATAACTGATAAGATCATATTGGATCGGGGGAACTAAGTTGAGTATTGAAACCGCAGAGACCGGAGCCAATCTGACGGACGCCACGCCCGACATCAGTGCGGACGTGGACACGTTGAACCGTGATGGCATCATAGGCCGGAAAGGCGCCTTCAGCCGCGATTTCGCCGACGCGATGCGCGAAGACATGATGACCGCCTTCTGGAAGGCGATCCAGCGCCCCGGTGGCGCGATTGGACGCGGGCCGCGGCGCTGGTATGTCGAGATCCATCCGCAGGAATTCGGCGGCTTCGTCGAATTGACCACCCACCCTTGGGTCGTGGCAATGTGCAGCGCTGTCCTCGGCCCCGATTACCGTATCGTCGAGATCGGTTTCGACACCCCGTTCCAGGGGGCGAAAAACCAGCCCTGGCACCGCGATTTCCCCGCACCCGTTGACACCTGGAGCGACCGCCGGATCACTTCGCTCGCGTTCAATCTGACCGGCGTCGATGTGACACCCGATATGGGACCGTTCGAAGTGGCACCCGGCACCCAGTTCGACGACGGGCGCGACTGGACGCACGAGATGTTCCCCGACCGCAGCATCTGGAACCGGTTCGCATCTCGTGGCGTGAAGAAGTATCCTCAGATGGGCGACATCTCTTGCCGCTCGGCCCTGACCGTGCA
>NZ_JANMET010000014.1:0-21930 GCF_031377265.1 Tabrizicola sp.
GTCATCGCCAGTGCCGGGCGGGCTGTCCATCAGTACGGCGCTGCGTCCGGCAAGGGTCAGCCGCTGATAGCTGCGGTCTGATGCGTCGCCAGCAAGGTGTCGCCTTTCCGCCGCAGACCAGCCAGCTGCAGCAATGAAAGACTGCGCTGCGGTGGCCCGGTCAGGCATCAATCGCGTTCCGAAGCGCCGCGATCAGGCCCTTACGGCCGCCGGAAAATGTTGCCAGACGGCCTTCCCCCTCGGATGACAGCGAAATCCGCAGCGCGTCTTGCGGCAGGTGGCGTCCCAGCCGGTCTGGCCATTCCACAATGCAGATCGCGGTGCTGAATGCGTCATGCAGACCAAGTTCCCAAACCTCGTCAGGGTGCGATAGCCGGTAAAGATCGGTATGCCAGATCTCGACCCCGCCGCCATCATAGGTCTGAACCAGCGTGAATGTTGGCGAGGGGACGTCTTCCGCGCGCCCAAGCCGCGTCTGGATCAGCGCCCGGGCAAAATGGGTCTTGCCCGCGCCAATCGGCCCGTCGAGCAGCAGCGTGTCGCCTGGCGCCAACAGGGGGGCAAGCCGCTCGGCAAGGCGCGAGGTTGCCTCCGCCGTTGGCAGGCGCAGCGTCATGTGGGTGGGAAGCGGAAGGCTTTGCGGCATGCCGGGGAGTCTATCCCGCTTGGCACCCGCCGCAAGTCGGATTTGGTCAGGCCGACATCAACCCAGGCTCCTCAGGCTGCAATGTCAGCGCCAGACCAGCCGCCTGTACGTGGAACGTGATCAGCGTGGCACCGCCGGTGATCGGGCGAAAGCGGCAGCTGATCAGCCTGCCATCCAACAAGCGGGCCTCGCCTTCCCATGCAGTCCGGTCGCCCGCAGTGATCACGAAATCCATTGCGTCCGCCCAGATCAGGCTTGCGGCCGAGTGGTCACGCCACCAGTCCGACAATGACCCGATTCCCGCATCCGACAGCAGGACAGCAGGGTCATGGTCCCACAGCTGGGCATAGGCGAAGTTCGACATCACCAACTGACCGCCTTGCGAAAACACTGCAACGGCCTCGTCCACGGCATCGATGACCGCCTGGCCCAATTCCAGATCGGCCCGGTAGCGCCGGGTGCGTGACATCTCGGAGGAGATATCCTCGAACATGAACGCCAGGGCGCCGTTCGGATGCGGACGACCGATCACCCGGAAGGTCTGGCCGCCCGGAAGGCTCCAGGTTTCCTCATAGAGGCCAGAGGAGGCGTCCTCCTCCAGCTTGATCATCTGTTTGCGCCAGGTGCGATAGTCCTTGGGTTCGGGGATCATCGCCCGGTCGCGCAAAGCATCAAGCACCCCGTTCAACGACGGCCGCGAGATCAGGAAATCCGGCGGCAAGGTCGTCAGATCGACCAGCGCGGGATTGAAAAGTTGCAGCACCCGGTCCTTGTCAAAAATGGCCAGGCCGATCGGCAGATGGGCGAAGGTCTTTGTCAAAGTCTGCATGAAATCGCGCAAAGACCCCTCGGCCCGCACGGCGGCATTCGACGGCAACGCATAGGCCAGCCGCTGGTCTCCCGCTGGTACAACGACCAGATCAAACCACTGCGGCCCGCCCTCCAGCGCCAGTTTCTGGCGCTGCGGCTTGCCTCCGGGGGCAATGGCGGCGGTGTTGAATATGCGCGGCAACGGCCACGACAGGTCCGTGCCAGTCGGCAAAAGGTCAGCGGCGCGCATCAGATAGGCCTGATTGGCCCAGACCACGTCGCCAGAAAGCGCCTCGGTCCACACCAGGATCGGCGCATTGGACAGCACGTTCCGCAGCGCCGAAACCTCCTGCTGCAGCGCCGAATCCGCCGCACTGTCACGGCCGGGCTCGCGCTGTTCGGTATCAGTGTTGATCAGGGTTAGCCGGATCAGACCGCCGACATATTCCCCCCGCAGCACCAGTGGCGGCAGCAGCCCCTCCTTTGAGGGAAGAATGAACTGGCCATCGCCGTGCAGGGTCAGGACCCGCGCTTCAAGTTCGGGAAACATCGGGCCAAGCCGCGCCAGCAGACGCAGCCACGGCCCGCCCCGCACCACGCTTGAGGCAAGCATGAACCGCGCGCTGGGGGTGGCGTCGATCATCGCCTCGCCGTCAAAGACAAAGACGGTGGCTTGATCCGATTGCTGAAACAGACTGTCGGTCACTGGCGCGCGACGGCTTTGAAAAGCGGCCAGCAAGATCAGGCAGCCAAGCGCAACCAGTGTTGCAGTCAGCACCATTCCAGCCGCGAATATCCAGTCGGTCGACAACCACGCAATCCCTACCCAGAGCACTCCCGCCGTTCAGCCTAGGGTGGAAGAAGTTAACCGTTGGTTAAGCTTAAGGGAGGTGTACGAAGCGCGGTGCCACCAAACAGGGGCCTCAGGGTTCGTTCCTGCGGTTGGCGCCAAGTGCCAGGTTTGCCGGGGCGGCAAGATCCGCCATCGACCAGACTGCTTCGACCACGGCACCGCAGCGTTCCGGGCGGTCATCCGGCGTCAGAAACGGGTCGGTGGCATTGGCAAAGGTCAACTCCGCGCCAGAGCGTTCCAGAAGCGTCTTGGCGATGAACAGGCCGAGCCCCATGCCTTCGTATTCAGGGCGCGACGATGCCGCCATGTCTGACTTGCGGGCGCGCATGAACGGATCGCCGATCCGCCCGATCAGGTTTGGCGGAAAGCCTTCGCCGTCATCGATGATCCGCACTGAAATCGTCTTTTCCGTCCATTGCGCTTCGATCCAGACGGCACTGCGCGCGAAGTCGACCGCGTTCTGCACCAGATTGCGCAGGCCATGAATGATTTCCGGCCGACGCAATATGGTTGGCTGCCGGTCAGAACTGCCCTCGGCTGGGCCCACGTGAAAATGAACCGCCTTGCCGCGGGCCATGTGCGGTTCTGCTGCCTCACGCAACGCTGCACTCAGCGGGGCCTGGCGCAGATGCAGGTCGTCTTTCCCGGCGCGGCCCATGTCGCGCAAGATGTCGCGGCAGCGGTCGGCCTGATCGCGGATCAGCTTTGCATCTTCCAAAAGCTCCGGGCGGGCCTTCAATTCGTGCATCAGTTCGGCGCTGACCAGTTTGATGGTGGCCAGCGGCGTGCCCAATTCATGTGCCGCGGCCGCCACCACGCCGCCAAGGTCGGTCAATTTCTGTTCCCGCGCCAACGCCATCTGGGTTGCCAACAGGGCGTCTGACATCAGCCTGATCTCGGTCGCGACCCGGCGGGCGTAAAACCCCAGAAACAGGATCCCGGTCACGATGGAAAGCCAGAAGCCAAACTCGAACAGCGACGGGATCAGGAACTCGCGCCCATCGTCAAAGCGCAGCGGCGAATGCAAAAGCGCGGCCAAAGAGATCAGGATGATCGCCGTCAGCCCCAGAAACACCGTCGTCCTAAGCTGCAGCGCGCTGGCAGAAATGGTGACCGGCACAAGGATCAGCAAAGCAAACGGGTTGGTCAGCCCCCCGGCCACAAAGATCAGGAACGACAACTGCGACAGATCGAACAACAGCGTCAGCAACGCCTCGTTCTCGGTCAGGCGTTTGTTTTCCGGGAACAGCAGAATGGAAAACAGATTGGCCGCGATCGACGCCCCGACCGCCATGTAGCAAAGACCAAGGGGCAGTGATAAGTCGTACAAACGGTCGGCCACGGTGATTGCGGTCAACTGACCCGCAATCGCCATCCAGCGAAGCATGATCAGTGTCCTGAGCCGCACCCAGCTGCTGCGCCCACCCCCGACCAGAAAGCCCCAGTTTGCTGTAACCATTGCGCGACCAGATGTCCTTTTGCGGGTTTGCCATTGTTAAGGGCGCAGTCTTTTGGGATCAATGCGACAGACACGGAATTTGTGGGGCGGGTCGATGACAAAACTCTATGCGGGCGTTGCGGTGGGCGCGGTATCGGCGTTTCTGGGTGCGTCGGCCTATTACATCTGGTCTGTGCAGGGCGATGATGCGTTTGCCAAGTGCCGTTCGGGTCAGGTTGCAGGCGGCGATATTGGCGGGCCGTTTACCTTGGTCAATACGGATGGGCAGCAAGTGACCGATGCCGAAGTTCTGGCCAAACCCGCGTTGGTCTACTTTGGCTATACCTTTTGCCCCGACGTTTGCCCGATGGATATGGCGCGCAATGTCGAAGCGGTTGATATTCTGGAAGAGCGCGGCTTCGACGTGACGCCGGTTTTCATCACCATCGACCCGGAACGTGACACCTCCGAAGTGTTGGCCGAATATGCGCAGAACCTGCATCCAAAGCTGGTCGCCCTGACCGGCAGCCTCGATCAAGTGAAGGCCGCGTCGATGGCCTACAAGACCTTTTTTCAAAAACAGCCGTCCGAGGATGAATTCTACCTCGTCGACCATACCACGATGACCTATCTCATGCTTCCGGGCACGGGCTTTGCAGATTTCTATCGACGCGAGGTCATGGCCGATCAAATGGCCGAACAGGTGGCTTGCTTTCTGACAGCCACGGAAGATGTGATGTGACGCCACCGTGCGACGCCGGTTCCGGCAATTCCGGAAGGTGCGAATGAAGGGGAAAAACTATGGCTGAGGATCTTGTTGCGAACCTTGGGGCGGACCGGACCTTGCTGTTGGTCGATGATGACGAACCATTCGTCAAGCGGCTGGCCAAGGCTATGGAAAAGCGCGGATTTCAGCCCGAAACTGCGGAAAGCGTCGCCGAAGGCCGCGCCATTGCACTGGCCCGTCCGCCGGCCTACGCCGTGGTCGATCTGCGCCTTGAAGATGGCAACGGGCTGGACGTGGTCGAGGCGCTCCGGGAAAAGCGCCCTGATTGCAGGATTGTCGTTCTCACCGGCTATGGCGCAATTGCAACTGCTGTTGCCGCCGTAAAGATTGGCGCGATTGATTATCTTTCAAAGCCTGCAGACGCGGATGACGTGACGCATGCGCTTTTGGCCAACGGTGAAGGGCTGCCATTGCCGCCTGAAAATCCAATGTCCGCAGACCGGGTGCGCTGGGAGCATATTCAGCGCGTTTATGAAATGTGCGACCGAAATGTTTCAGAAACAGCGCGCCGATTGAATATGCACAGAAGGACATTGCAGCGGATTCTGGCTAAGCGCAGTCCAAGGTAGCGCCAATTCGGTTGCGTTCCTTTGTCGCAGAGCATAGGTAATGCAAGTGAAAAGACTCTAAGGATGACTCCATGACAATTTCGCTTGACACCTATTCCTTGAAGGAACTGAAGGATCTGCAATCGCAGGTAGCAAAAGCAATTGCCGGCTTTGAAGATCGCCGTAAAAGGCAAGCACTTGCAGAACTTGAGGAAAAGGCCCGTGCAATGGGCTTTTCCCTCGCTGAATTGACGGGTACTACCCCCGTTCGCAAGCGTGCGCCTGCAGTGCCAAAGTATGCGAATCCTGCGAATAAATCTGACACTTGGTCAGGCCGTGGGCGCAAGCCGCGGTGGTTCGCCGCTGCGCTGAAAGCTGGCAAAAAGCCGGACGACATGTCGATCTGATCTTAGGATTGAGATTTTAGCCACTTGATAAAGGCCCGGGTTGCAGCGCGCTGTGGCCCGGGCAGCGTCACGAGGAAATAGGCGGGCAGCTGGTCCCGACTTTCGTGAACCACCCGCATGCGCCCCTCGGCGACTTCCGATGCAACAAGCGCATAGCTGTCAACGACCAGCCCAAGCCCTTGGCGTGCTGCGGCAATTGACAATTCGGCATTCTGGAAATCAGATTGGCTAAGATCCTGTGGGTCAAGCCCGAGGCTTCGCAAATAGTTGTCCTGCTCCGGCCAATTGCGGGAAATGATCCAATCCATCCCGCGCATTTCCTCTGGGCTGAGCTGCGTCTTGTCGCCAAGTATCGATACGGCCCCCGCAATCACCAAACGGGCCGAGGCAAGAAAGCTCGCCTCCACCCCCGGCCAATTGCCGTTGCCATAGCGAATGGCAAGATCCATCCCATCCCGGTGCAGATCGACGATCCGGTTGTCCGGGTGCATCGAAAGCCCGATGTCCGGGTGCTTTTCCCAAAAGTCGCGCAGCCGTGGCATCAACCACTGTGCGGCGAAGCTTGCCGTCAGTGAAACCCGCACCGGTCGGTCCGCACCGCCGCTACGCAGGGCCTCGCTTCCACGCTGCAGCGCCCCGAACCCCTCTGCCACCGCAGCGGCAAGTTGTTCGCCCTCGGCCGTCAGGCTGACGCCACGCCCGTCGCGCTGAACCAGCGACAGGCCGAAGTGATCTTCCAGCGCGCGCACCTGCTGGGCCACCGCTGCATGGGTTACATTCAGCGCGCGAGCCGCACTGGAAAAGCTGCGCAGCTCTGCTGTGGCCGCAAAGGCACGCAGGCTGGTCAGCGACGGAAGGTTTCGCCAATCAATAGCCATATAATAGTTAGCCTAACATTTCAAAAGGGTTTCTGATTCGATCAAGCGCGCTTTTCATGAGATAAAGCCATATGGAACTTAGAAAGGAAGCAGAAAATGTTGAATATCCTCGCAGACTCCTTGTTGATCGCCGCCGGATTTCGTCTTCCGACGCCTGCCGAAAGACGCCGGGCCCAGCGGCGCGAAGCTGATCTTGGCTATCCCAGCGACGAAGACCTTCGCATCTGGGACGTGCAGCGCCGGAATAGGCTCACAAACGGATCGGGCCGCTAGATCATGGCGCCAAGTCGGGCCGCAACCTGTGACACATAGTCCGCCCGCACTGTCGCGGGCGGACGCAGTCTTATTTCCAGATCCTTGATTGTCTCAGCCGCAGGACGACCAAACAACTTGTCGGCCTCGGCCTCCTTGAACCCGGCAATTCGCACCGCCTCCAGCCACGCCGAAACCTTGTCTGCCGCCTTGATCGCCTTCTTGATTGGCGCGGGTAGCACCGCCGGCAACCCAAAGCGCAGATGGATCGCCGCCGTCAACCGAAGGTCCAATTCACCGTAGCCCGGCCCGACCGCGGCCTTCACCGGGCTGATCATGTCTCCGATCACATATTCCGGGGCGTCATGCAGCAGCGCCGCCAGTTGCCAGCGCGCCGCGATACCGGGATTGCACCGGGTAAAGATCTCTTCGACCAGCAGCGAATGTTCGGCAACCGAATATGGCCAATCGCCCCGTGTTTGCCCGTTCCAGCGCGCAACAAACGCCAGCCCATGCGCAATATCCTCGACCTCGATATCTACCGGTGTCGGGTCAAGCAGATCCAGCCTGCGACCGGACAGCATTCGTTGCCACGCGCGTACAGCCATGCCCTTGCTCCGCTACAGCTTCACATCCCACGCGTCCTTGAACCGCGCGAGGCCACTTGGCACATGCTTCAACCCTTTGAGGTGCAACAAGAAGTACTGCGAAGCCTTGCTGAGCGAAATGGGCGTAGGGTCACGCGGCGGCAGCGTCGCTTCCATCTCTGGCATGTAGTTGCGAAAGAAGTCGGCGTAGGCCTTGCGAAACCGCGCGTCGAGCGGTTTTTTGTTGGGAAAGAACGGCTTGGTGCTGCCAATGAAGTGCACGAAGTTTGCCGGATAGGTCCAGGTGAACATCGGAATCACATAGGAGGAACACCAGTTCCAGCAGGGCGCAAGCTCGGCGTAAGACCCCTGCAGAACGCCATTAAAGATCGACTGATCGGCCAGTTCCAGCGCGAGCGGGTGCTTTTCGGCAACCGCCCAGCCGCGTTCGGCCACCTTTTGCTCAATGAACGCCTTGGTGTCGATCACCATGACGCCGCTGTTGAAGTAGTTGAACTTCGGCAGGCCCATCGCCTTCATGTCGCCGTGGTGGTAATTCGGGTTGTGCAGGATCATCAGGTCACGCACCGCAGCTATGGCATGCGGCCCCATGTCTATCTGCATCAACCGGTCCAGATCGCCGCCGTCAAAATGGATATCGCCGTCCAGGTACAGCAATCGGCGGTAACGGTGGCCCAGTTCCTTGGCCAGCATCAGCCGCATCATCGGCGCCAGAGAACCCTTGAATCTGGCGGCCTCGGCCGCAGGGTCCATCTCGCCAATCCGGTGCACCGTGATCCCAAGCGCGAGCGCCCAGTCCGGCAACACCAGATCATCCTGCGTCACGATGATGATGTCAAAGCTGCGAAACGGGCAGTGCATCGCCACCTGCCAGCACAGGAACAAAGCATATGGAATGTAGCGTTGATCGCAGCACATAACCATCGCCCGATCACGGGCAGTCGACAAAAGTTCGGTCATGAACAGGGATAGTCCTTGCGGTGTGGGCTTTGCGAAACTGCAGCGTCATGGTTCAACTGTTCCTCCTCGTTGTAAAGACCCCGCACTTTTGCTAAGTCCGCGACATCACGGAAACGGGGCTTGCGATCCAGCGCAGGCAAAGCAACGGAAGCAGCAAGACCTATGGATTACATCGTAAAAGACATCGCTCTGGCCGACTATGGCCGCAAGGAGCTGACCATCGCAGAAACCGAAATGCCCGGCCTGATGGCATGCCGCGAGGAGTTTGGCGCATCCAAGCCGCTGAAAGGCGCACGGATCGTCGGCAGCCTGCACATGACGATCCAGACCGCCGTGCTGATCGAAACGCTGACCGCCCTCGGCGCTGATGTGCGCTGGGCCTCGTGCAACATCTTCTCGACGCAAGACCACGCCGCCGCCGCCATTGCCGCCGGTGGCACCCCGGTCTTTGCCGTCAAGGGCCAGACCCTGACCGAACATTGGGATTACCTCGACCGCTCGTTCATGTTCCCCGCCAATGCAGAAGGGGTCGGCGCGAACATGATCCTCGATGACGGCGGCGATGCCACGCTTTCCGTTCTTCTGGGCGCGCGCGCCGAGGCAGGCGAAGACATCCTCTCGGTGCCGCAGTCCGAAGAAGAAGAAGTGATCAAGCTGCAGATCCACAAGCGGATGAAGGCAAGCCCCGGCTGGTTCACCAAGACCAAAGCCGCAATCAAGGGCGTGTCCGAGGAAACCACCACCGGCGTCCACCGCCTGTATGATCTGCACAAGAAGGGCCAGTTGCCGTTCCCGGCGATCAACGTCAACGACTCGGTCACCAAGTCGAAATTCGACAACAAATACGGCTGCAAGGAATCGCTGGTCGATGGCATCCGCCGCGCGACCGACACGATGATGGCCGGCAAGGTCGCCGTCGTCTGCGGCTATGGCGACGTTGGCAAAGGCTCCGCCGCCTCGCTGCAAGGGGCCGGCGCGCGGGTGAAGGTCACCGAAGTTGACCCGATCTGCGCCCTGCAGGCCGCGATGGACGGCTTCGAAGTGGTTCTGCTGGAAGATGTGATGGCCAGCGCCGACATCTTCATCACCACCACCGGCAACCGCGACGTCATCCGTCTGGAACATCTGCGCGAGATGAAGGACATGGCCATCGTCGGCAACATCGGCCATTTCGACAACGAAATTCAGGTCGCCGCGCTGAAGAACCACAAGTGGACGAACATCAAGGAACAAGTTGACATGATCGAGATGCCTTCGGGCAACCGGATCATCCTTCTGTCCGAAGGCCGTCTGCTGAACCTCGGCAACGCCACGGGTCACCCGTCCTTCGTGATGTCGGCCAGCTTTACCAACCAGGTCCTCGCCCAGATCGAGCTGTGGACCAAGGGTGCCGAATACCAACCCGGCGTCTACATCCTGCCGAAGGCGCTGGATGAAAAGGTCGCTCGCCTGCATCTGAAGAAAATCGGTGTCAAACTGACCGAACTGCGCCGCGATCAGGCCGATTACATCGGTGTCAACGTCGACGGCCCGTTCAAGGCCGATCACTACCGTTACTAACTGACCCAGATCCCCGGCCTACTGCCGGGGATCGCCGTTCCGCCCATGGGGAAAGTCTGCATTCTTTTCCCGTTGCCGTTTGACCGTCTTGCCGTAAGCTTCCACGCGTCTCTTCCCGGTGTGGGAGGGAACCAGGGACATGTACAATGACGAGGAAAACTCATGGGTAAGAGAGACGATCTCATCGCGAAATATGCCGATGATCTGAAGAACAAATGCAAAATGACGCCTGACATGGCGCTTTTGACCAAGGTGACCATCGGCTGCGGCCCATCGGTCTATGACAACGATGCCTCCACCGTTGCCGCCAGCGATGCGGCGGAGCTGGAGCGGGTGAAAGCGAATTTCCTGATCAAGAAGCTTGGCCTGAAAGACGGACCCAGCCTGATGGATGGGATCAATGCGGTGATCGATACCTATGGCCGGTCAGAACGCCAGAAGTATCGCGCGGTGGTCTACTACATGCTGACCAAGCATTTCGGCAAAGAGTCGGCCTACAAGTAAGCCACCCGTCGCCACAAGATCCGCCCGCGCCCGGCAACGGTGCGGGCGTCTGCATTCCCGGCGATCCGCGCCATTTGAAACAAGCTCTAAGCGTCGTTTCCTTGCCACCAGCCCGGATTCGGGCGATGTTAGTTGGACAGGGCAGTAGCCCGGGACCCTTATCAGATCACGTGTGGTGCTTGGGGAGCACGTGGGGTGGATGGAGGGTTCCGTAGGGGTGCGGAGCCCTCCATTTTTTTTCAGAACAGTTCAAGAATCGCGCCCATGATGGTGCAGCCAACCACCACATTCACACCATCAATCAGTGTCAGCGCAGGCTTTCGCATCGCGAAAGCATAGTTCATCGCCAGCCACGGTAGCACAAAGAACGCCCCGATCCCGGCTCCCGCCACGATCCCGCTGCCCAGACTGACAATTCCCGACATCGCAAAGACATGTCGCATCATCCCGGCCACCACGATCATCGCGATGATCCCGATGACAAAAGGCATCGGGCTGTTGCCGGATCCCGCACTGTCCTGTCGCATCGGGCGGCCCTTGTCATCCACCGCCACTTCAGCGGCGCTGATCCAGGCTTTCGACATCGTCATGTACCAGACCGCCCCAAAGGCAAAGGCACCCACAGCGGCAGCAATCACATTGAGAATTTCCATTTGTCCCTTCCGTTCGTTTTTACACGTCGTAGCAAACGCTTACTTGCGGACAGGTCAGGGTGTTGTCCCGCCCATCCGGCACACGATCCGCCATTCCTCCGGTGTCACCGGTTGCACCGAAAGCCGCGTGTTGTTCACCAGAACCATCTTCTCAAGACCCGGCGCAACCTTGCAATCCTCAAGTGTGACCGCCCGCGCAAAGGGCCGGACCGCACGGATCATCACGCAATCCCATCGCGGGTCGTCGGTCGTGCTGTCAGGCAGACTTTCGCGGCACACCTCCACGATCCCCACCACCGCCTTGCCGATGTTGGAATGGTAAAAGAAACCCAGGTCGCCCACCTTCATCGCCCGCATGTTGTTGCGTGCCTGATAGTTGCGCACGCCATGCCATTCCTCGCCCGCATCACCCCGGGCAAGCTGATGATCCCAGCCCCAGACATCCGGTTCGGATTTGAACAACCAGTAGGCCATCAGCCAACCACCCGCTTCCACTCCTGCACGCTGACCGAAGCAAACAGCCCCGCCTTTGCATAGGGGTCCATTGCCGCCCAAGCCTCCGCCTCGGCACGCGAGCTCACCCCAAGAATGATCAGACTGCCACACATCTGGCCATCCTGGTCAAGGAAAGGGCCGGCCTGTTCCACCACACCTGTCGCCTCGATATGGGCCAGATGCGCGGACCGGTTTTCCACCCGCGTCTGCAAGGCACCGGGTTTGTCGAGGCAGATCAAGGCAAAACGCATGGCTATTCCTGTTTCAGGGGGCGGGTCATCAGGCGTGCAACTGCATCTTCCAACGGGATCGTGCCGCTGACAAGGGCGGCGACCATGGTTGTCACCGGCATCTCCATCCCAAGCTCGGCCGCAAGTCGCGCCACCGCTGTGGCGGTAGCCGCGCCTTCGACGGTGATTGCCGGATCAAAAGCCTCACGCCGCCCCAGCGCCAGCCCAAAGCGAAAGTTGCGCGATTGCGGCGACGTGCAGGTCAGCACCAGATCGCCAAAGCCGGAAAGCCCGGCCAGCGTTTCTGGCCGCGCGCCCAGATGCTGCGCAAGCCGCACCATTTCGGCATAGCCCCGTGTCATCAGGGCCGCGCGGGCGCTATCGCCAAGCTCGGCCCCGATCACCACGCCGGCCGCAATCGCGATCACGTTTTTCAGCGCACCCCCCAGTTCCGCGCCAATCACATCATCGGTGCGATACAGCCGCAACGTCGGTGTCGACAGCAACGCCTGCAGCGCCAGTCCCAAGCGATCATCGCAGGCCAGCGTCAGCGCAGTGGGCAAACCGCCGGCAATATCGGCGGCAAAACTGGGGCCGGTCAGCATTGCGACCCGGGCATCAGGTCGCGCCGCCTGGATCAGCGCCACCGGCCCGCGCAAGGTGGCAAGGTCGATCCCCTTGCAACACGCGACCAAAGGCTGGTTGGTCCCAAGGCCAGGATGGGCGGCAAGGAACGACCCGAGGCTTTGCATCGGTATGCATAGCAGCACGGCCTCGGCCATCGTCAGATCGGCCAATTCCGCATGTATAGTAACGCTTTTCGGCAAATCGACGCCCGGCAAATGCGTCTCGTTGCGCCGATCGGCCAGCAGGCGTTGCGCGTCCCGCTCCGACCGTGCCCACAGCCGAACTTCGCCCCCGGTCTTTGCCAATGCCACCGCCAGCGCCGTGCCAAACGCGCCTGCGCCCACCACGCCGATCATGCCTTCGCTCCCCTCTTGCCCGACCCCAGCAATGCCGGCGCCGTGGTATCCAACGGCCAGCGCGGGCGTGCGGAAACCGTGGCATCGTCAAACAGGCCAAGACGGAACCGCTCAATCCCGGCCCAGGCAATCATCGCGGCATTGTCGGTGCACAGGTGCAGGGGTGGGGCAAGAAACGGCACGCCAGCCTGTGCCGAAACCGTCTCTAACAAGGCCCGAATGGCAGTATTCGCCGCCACGCCCCCAGCGACGGCAAGTGCTGAGGGATGCAATCCGACGTCCGCAACCATCGCCAAGGCGCGACGCGTCTTTTCGGCCAGCACATCGGCGACGGCAGCCTGAAACCCGGCACAGATGTCACGCCGATCTTGCCGCGTCAGCCCGCCCTGCGCCGCAACCAGCGTATCACGCGCCCGCAATACCGCCGTCTTCAGCCCGGAAAACGAAAGATCGCACCCTGGCCGGTCCAGCAATGGCCGTGGAAAGGCAAACCGCTTCGGATCGCCCACTGCCGCCTCGGCCTCTACCGCCGGGCCGCCGGGCTGCGGCAATCCCAACAGCTTGGCCACCTTGTCAAACGCTTCACCCGGCGCGTCGTCGATGGTGCCGCCCAGACGGCGGAACTGGTCAGCACCCTGCACCAGCAGAAACTGGCAATGCCCGCCTGACACCAGCAGCATCAGGTACGGAAACGGCGTTCCATGGGTCAGGCGCGGGGTCAACGCATGCCCCGCCAGATGATTGACCGCGATCAGCGGCAATCCCCGGCTGCGCGCCAGCCCCTTGGCCAGCATCAGCCCGGACAAAACCCCGCCAATCAACCCTGGGCCTGCCGTGACGGCAACCGCGTCAATCCCGTCAAGCCCGATGTCGGCCACGGCAAGCGCCCGCTCGACACAGCCATCCAGCCGCTCCACATGCGCGCGCGCCGCGATTTCAGGCACTACACCGCCGAAATCCGCATGCAACGCCGTCTGTCCGACAACCTCGGACGACAAGATTTCCGCCGGTTCACCCGGCCGGTGGCATACAATTGCCGCTGCTGTATCGTCGCAACTGCTTTCAATGCCAAGTATGGTTAAGGTTCGGGTCATGGCTGCCGTTGCAGGAAGGCTTGGAGGGAGGTAACACCACGGGTATGTCGAAACAATCCCACCCCCAATCCGGCGTTTATCCGGTTCCGGTTCTGCTCACCCGACCGATGCCGCAAGCAACCCGTTTTGGCAGCGCCGTTTCCGCACGTTTTGGCACGCATGTCCGGTCCATCATCACCCCGATTATGCGCCCGGTGTTCCTGTCTGCTATCCTCCCCAACAAGCCATATTCCGCTGTTCTGTTTACTTCCGAAGTGGCGGTCGAGGCCGCGCGGCTTTTGTCCAAAGCCGGACACGTGTTTCCCTCTGACGCAATCTGCGTCGGTGCCCAGACCGCGCGTGCCGCCATGGCCGAAGGCTATAAAGCCCAGTCTGCAAATGGCGATGCCGACGCCCTGCTGGCCTACATCATCGCCGCCGGGATCACGGGCCCGCTGCTGCACCTGCACGGGCGCGACACCCGCGGCGATCTGGGCGAAAGGTTGAATCTGGCCGGAATCGAGACGGTATCGGTATCGGTCTACCAACAGATCCCGCAACCCCTTTCCGCCGAGGCACTCGAAACTCTGCGCGAGGAAGGTCCGGTCATTCTGCCCTTGTTTTCACCCCGCAGCGCGACGCTGCTGGCGCGCGCCCTTCCCGCCAACCGCAAAGCCAGGGTTCTGATCGCCGCGATGAGCACTGCGGTAGGCGATGCCGCTGCGCCAATCCGTCCTCAGGAAATGCGCTGTGCCGAGCACCCAGATGCAGAAGCCATGCTCGATACGATCCAGCGGCTGCTTTTCACGGCGCGTGGTTCTTGAACCTGCCTACTGCAGGTGCTTAGGTAAAGCGTGGTTGCAGCAAAAGGGGTCGATGCCATGGCAAGAAAAACCACCCCCGAACCTCAAGCGCCGCTGATCCTTCTGGACGACGCACCCGCCCAACCGGACGCGGCCGCACGGCCCGTGCCAGACATCCCCACCACGCCGCAGCCCCCCGAACCGCCTGTGCAACCGCCCACACGCCAGTCAGGGTTCTTTCCGGCACTGGCAGGCGGCGCACTTGCCGCAGTGATAGGGTTCGGACTGTCGCATTATGATGCCTTTGGTCTGCGTGGTGCTGCACCTTCTGCCGATCTTTCACCAGCGCTGGATCAGCAGGCAACCGAGATTGCCGCCCTGAAAACCGCCCTGCAAGCGGCGCAAACCGCCCTCACCGAACGGCTTGCCGGTATTGAGGCGACACTGGCCGCCTTACCCACTCCGACCGACCCGGCCAAGGATGACGCCCGCTTTGCCGCGCTGGACCAGCGCCTCGCCGCGATTGAGGCGCTGCCGCCCGGCGAGGCTGGCACCTCACCGGCACTTGCAGCCGCAGTGCGCGACCTGCAGGCCCGGGTGGCAGCACTTGGCACCTCCAGCACCCTGCCCGATGCGTTGGCCGCCAAAGTCGATGACGCGGTGAAGCGGCTGTCAGATGCCGAAGCCGCTGCCACCGCCAAAGCCGCCGAGGCCGAGGTGATGGCCGCCACGGCCCGCCGCGCCGCCGTGCTGGATCGGCTTGCCGCCGCCGTCGCAAGTGGTACGCCCTACTCCGACATTCTGGCCGATCTTGCGAATGAGGCCGTGCCCGCCGCCCTTTCGGACCATGCCGAAACCGGCATCGGGACGCTCGCCTCGCTGCAACAAAGTTTTCCTGACGGCGCAAGGGCGGCGCTGCAACTGGCCCGCGCCGCCAGCAGCGATAGCAGTTGGGGTTCGCGGCTGATGGATTTTCTGCAGGCGCAGACCGGCGCACGCTCGCTCACCCCGCGCGAAGGCACCGATCCTGACGCCGTCCTGTCGCGCGCCGAGGCCGCGGTTCAGGAAGGCCGCCTTGCTGACGCCCTGACAGAGCTATCCACGCTTGATCCCGCAGTCGCCGTTCCGCTGGCGGATTGGTCCGCCTTGGCCAAACAGCGGCTTGATGCCGAAACGGCGCTTTCGGCCCTTGCGGCCCAGACAGCGCCACAGGGGGAATGATGCTCTGGTCCTTGGTCAAGGTTGTCCTGTTCGTTCTGATCATCGCCGGGCTGGCATTGTTGGCTGGCCAGTTGTCCGATACCGGCGGCGCCATGCGCATCATGGTGGCGGGCTGGGAATTCACCCTCGGCCCGTTGCATGCCGCCATCCTCGGGGTCACGCTGATTGCGCTGGTCTGGGTGGTGCTAAAGCTGATCGGGTTGATCCTCGCCACCTTCCGCTTTCTCAACGGTGATGAGACGGCGATCTCGCGTTACTTCGACCGGAACCGCGAACGCAAAGGCTACAAGGCGCTGTCCGAAGGATTGATGGCGCTGGCTTCGGGCGAACACCGCTTGGCCCTGACCCGGGCGCAGGCTGCTGAAAAGCTGCTTGGCAAGCCGGAACTGACCACACTTCTGGTGGCCCAGGCGGCCGAGGCTGCGGGTGACAAGGCCCGCGCGACGCAGGCTTACAAGACCCTTCTGGCCGATGAAAAGACCCGCTTTGTCGCCGTGCGCGGTCTTCTGATGCAAAAGCTGGCCGAGGGGGATCGGGACACCGCGCTCAAGCTGGCGCAAAAGGCGTTCGAGCTGCGCCCGAAACATGCCGAAACGCAGGATGTGCTGCTAAAGTTGCAGTCGGATGCCGGGGATTGGGGCGGCGCGCGCGCCACGCTCGGTGCCAAGCTGAAGACGGGTGGCCTGCCGAAAGACGTCTACCGCCGCCGCGACGCAGTGCTGGCCTTGCAAGAGGCGTCCACGGTTCTGCAAGAAGACTCCACGATCGAAGCCCGCGAGGCCGCGATCGAGGCGAACAGGCTGTCGCCCGACCTGATCCCCGCCGCTGCGATGGCCGCGCGCAGCTACATCCAGAAGGCTGACAAGAAGAACGCCACCCGCGTTCTCAAGAAGGCTTGGGAAGCCCAGCCGCACCCCGACCTCGCCGGCGCCTTCGCCGAGATCGAGCCGGACGAACCCGCAACCGACCGGCTCAAACGGTTCAAGGCGCTGACCTCACTGCGCCCGGAGGCGGATGAGACGAAGATGCTGCTGGCCGAACTGCAGATCGCCGCCGAAGACTTCCCCGCCGCGCGCCGCGCCTTGGGTGATCTGACCACACGCCACCCGACGCAACGCTCGCTCGCCCTGATGGCGGCCATCGCCCGCGGCGAAGGCGCCGAAGACACCGTGGTGCGCGACCTTATCGCCCAGGCGCTGTCGGCCCCGCGCGGCCCGCAATGGTGCTGCGACAAATGCCAGGCCATCCACTCCGTCTGGCGCCCGGTCTGCGAAAATTGCGGCGGTTTCGACACGCTCAGCTGGCGTGAACCGCCCGCCACAACTGCCGACCGCTCCGGAATCGCCGACTTGCTGCCGCTGATGGTCAGCAAACCCAAGCCTGAACCCACACCAGCCGAACCCGCCGATGCCGAAGTGGTCAGCCCCGACGAGATTGCCAGGCGCGCGACCTGAGCGAAGTCGAGTGGCCGGTGGCAGATGTTGGGGTTGACTTGCCTATGGGAGGGCAATACGACGGCCCTCACCAGAAAAGTGCCGCTGTAGCTCAGCTGGTAGAGCACGTCATTCGTAATGATGGGGTCGGGAGTTCGAGTCTCTTCAGCGGCACCACTTTTCGGTCTTCCCACGTCAGGTGACATCCAGAAATCCCTTCACTCGGCGGGTTCGGTGATGTCACGACACTACCGCCATTACCTAAGCGTCATGCTTGCGCAGCCTGTTTTCTGCGCTGCAGCATGAGCGATGCTCAAGAAAGCAGCCGTTTCGCGCCGCAAGATGAGAAAACGCCCCCCCAAACCGAAACCTGATTGTCGCATCGGCAAGCTTTCGCTCGTCTGCAAGCACTGGGGCATTCCCGGGAAATGAAAGTGTGCGGCGAGGAAAAGGTTCTGACGGCCATCCCTCACCGCACGGGTGCAACAAACGCTGCCCGGCCACTATCGTGGTTTTTCCCGCGATTGGAAGTGGTGTGGGCGGTCCATCAGGGGAAACAAGAATGAAACTCACACGACGCGCACTTCTGGCATCGGGCATCGCTTCGCTGGCGCTGCCACGGATTGCCTTTGCCCAAGGCGAAACCATCAAGATCGGCGTCCTGCATTCCTTGTCCGGCACCATGGCCATTTCGGAAACCACGCTGAAAGACACCATGTTGATGCTGATCGAGGCACAGAATGCCAAGGGCGGTCTGTTGGGCAAACAACTTGAGGCGGTGGTTGTAGACCCGGCCTCGGACTGGCCGCTGTTCGCCGAAAAGGCGCGTGAATTGCTGACCGTCTCCAAGGTCGACGTGATGTTCGGCTGCTGGACCAGCGTCAGCCGCAAATCGGTGCTGCCGGTGATCGAGGAACTGAACGGGCTGCTGTTCTACCCCGTCCAGTACGAAGGCGAAGAATCCTCCAAGAACGTGTTCTACACCGGTGCCGCGCCGAACCAGCAAGCGATCCCCGCAGTGGACTACTATCTGGAAGAACTTGGCGTGACCAAATTTGCGCTGCTCGGCACCGACTATGTCTATCCGCGCACCACGAACAACATTCTGGAGGCCTACCTGATTTCCAAGGGCATCCTGAAAGAGGATATCTTCGTCAACTACACGCCTTTCGGCCATTCGGACTGGTCCAAGATTGTGGGCGACGTTGTGGCCTTGGGCGCTGACGGCAAGAAGGTCGGCGTCATCTCCACCATCAACGGCGATGCCAACATCGGGTTCTACAAGGAACTGGCGGCCGCTGGCGTCACCGCCGACACGCTGCCGGTCGTCGCCTTCTCGGTTGGCGAAGAGGAGCTTTCCGGCCTCGATACCACCAACCTCGCCGGTCACCTGGCCGCCTGGAACTACTTCATGTCGGCTGACACCCCGGAAAACGCGGCCTTCATCGCGCAGTGGAAGGCCTTCATCAAGGATGACAAGCGCGTCACCAACGACCCGATGGAAGCGCATTACATCGGCTTCAACATGTGGGTGAATGCAGTCACCGCAGCCGGCACCACTGAAGTTGACGCTGTGTCGGACGCGATGATCGGCCAGAAATTCCCGAACCTGACCGGTGGCATGGCCGAGATGCTAGCCAACCACCACCTGACCAAACCGGTGCTGATCGGCGAGATTCGGGCCGATGGCCAGTTTGATATCATCAGCCAGACAGACCCGGTCCCCGGCGACGCCTGGACCGATTTCCTGCCGGAATCGGCGGTGCTCGAGGCTGATTGGAAAGACCTCAAGTGCGGGATGTACAACAAGGAAACCGCAACCTGTGTGCAGCTGACCTCTAACTACTGATCCTGCCGGAGGGGCCGAAACGGCCCCTCCCCACCTGTCTGGAAATCCTCCACCTGTGTGGAAAGCCCCCACTTGTCTGGAAAGCCCCACTTGTCTGGAAAGCCTTGAATGCGGTCTGTCCTATCCTGCCTTTTGGCGGCCTTCGTCCTGCTTTGCGCACTGCCTTTGCGCGCCGATACGGTCGCAGAAATTCTGGCGGCCAATTCGGCTCTGGT
Source organism: Tabrizicola sp. (assembly GCF_031377265.1). Lineage (GTDB taxonomy): Bacteria > Pseudomonadota > Alphaproteobacteria > Rhodobacterales > Rhodobacteraceae > JAUYQR01. The sequence continues at coordinate 19,207 of NZ_JANMET010000014.1, forward strand.
CGAAAAGGCGTCGCGGCAAACCATAGCCCCGGTGATCGACGCGCTGGTGGCCAGCAACGACCCGGTTGCCGCAGCCGTGCTGGCGGCATGGGCGGACAAGGCGCTTGGCATCCGCAAGTCGGACCGGGCGATCTTTCTCATCACCGATCAGGACGGCGGCTTTGCGCTGCGCGATCTGACGGGCGCTGCAGCCGGGCTGGCCGCCAAGTCTGACATCATCGTGCTAAAGCCGAATGCCGGTGTGCGCGGAATGATCGCCACGGCCCTCGTGCAGTTCACCCTGTCCGACCCGGACCCGGCCAAGCGCAAGGCCGCACTGGACTCGGTCGCCAAGGACCCAAAGCCAGAGGCATTGGTGCCCCTGCGTGCATCCATCCCCGGCGAGGGTGATCCGTCGCTTATGGCCCAAAAGCAGCGGTTGGAACAGCTGCTGACCCTGCGCTTCGATGCAGATTCCGCCGCGCGCGTGGCTGCCATCAACGGGTTCGGGGCAGATATCGGGCTTGATTTGCGGGCAGCGTTGAACCCCCTGCTCGCCACCACCCGGCTCGCGACCGCCACCCAGCCTGATGCCAGCCTGAACATCGCGCGCACCCTGCAGCTGGACCGTGACCTGACCCAGGCCGAAGCTTACGAAATGCTTGTCGCAGCGGGTCTGGCCCCCGCGCGCCTGACGTTGGAGGCGCAGCGCGCGGCACTTGTGGCCAATCTGGCCGATGGCGTGGTGGGTGGCGTCGCCTTGGCCGACTTGAACACCCAGGCAGCAAGGGACCGGGCCTACACCGCCATGGAAGTCGCGGGAACGGTGCCACCCGCCGCAACCGATGACGAGGTCACGGCCGCGCTTGCCGCGCACAAGTTCTATGACGTCTATGTCGAAGCCGACCCCGCCGTAACTGCGGCGGCACTGGTGGCGCTTGGCAGCATCGGCACCAAGGTCGCGGGGATGCAGGCCGCCGATCTGGCGTTGGATGCCTTGTCGCTGGCATCGATCTACTTTCTGGCGGCAATCGGCCTCGCGATCACCTTCGGCGTGATGGGCGTGATCAACATGGCGCATGGCGAGTTCATCACCATCGGCGCCTATACCGGCTATGTCGTGCAGCTTTTCGTGCCGGATTACACCATCTCGATCCTGATAGCGGTTCCAGCCGCGTTTGCGGTGACGTTCGGGGCTGGCGTGGCGATGGAACGGCTGGTGATCCGCCACCTTTACAAACGCCCGCTGGAAACGCTGCTGGCCACCTTCGGCATCTCCATCGCGCTGCAGCAGATCCTGAAGAACGTGTTCGGCACGCAGGCGCGGCCGCTGACCTCGCCCGCCTGGCTGGACGGGGCCTGGGTGCTGAACGACGTGGTGTCGATCAGCTACATCCGCATCGCGATCTTCGTTCTGGCGCTGATCTTCCTGACCTTCTTCCTCTGGCTGATGAAACGCACCCGCCTCGGGCTTGAGGTGCGCGCGGTGACCCAGAACCCCACGATGGCCGCCAGCATGGGCATCAACCCCGACCGCATCAACATGCTGACCTTTGGCATCGGTTCGGGCATCGCTGGCATCGCCGGTGTTGCCATCGGGCTGTTCGCAAAGGTCACGTCAGAGCTTGGCACCGACTACATCGTGCAGTCCTTCATGACGGTTGTGGTGGGCGGGGTCGGCAACATCTGGGGCACGCTTGCCGGGGCAATGATGATCGGCGGCCTGCAGAAGGTGATCGAATTCCTCAACCCATCCAACACCTTGGCGGCGCAGACCTACATGATCCTGTTCATCATCCTGTTCATCCAGTTCCGGCCACGGGGCATCATCGCCCTGCGTGGCCGCGCGGCGGGGGATTGAGCGATGCGCCAAAGCCTCGTGATGCGACACCCCTCTGTGCTGATCTTCCTTCTGGCCCTCGCGGCCTTTACCATCATCGTCACCGTCGCGTCCGAAGCTTACGGCCTCGGTTTCGTCTCCACCTCGTTCGTCAAGACCCTGGGCAAGACGCTGTGCCTGTGCCTCGCCGCCCTCGCGATGGATCTGATCTGGGGCTATGCGGGCATCCTTTCCCTGGGTCACATGGCGTTTTTCGCGCTGGGCGGCTACATGATTGGCATGTGGCTGATGTATGCGCGCACCGAGGAAATCGTGGTCGCCTCGCTGCTGAACGGTGGTCTGCCCGCGACCCCGGAAGAGATCAGCCAAGGCATCGCCACGCAGATCTTCGGCGTGGTCGGCGCATCGGACCTGCCGGTGATCTGGGGTTTTGCCCACAGCCTGCCGCTGCAGCTTTTGCTGTTGGTGGCGTTGCCGGGGCTGATTGCCCTGGTGTTTGGCTGGTTTGCGTTTCGCAGCCGGGTGACGGGCGTCTATCTGTCGATCCTGACGCAGGCCATGACCTTGGCCATGGCGCTGTATCTGTTCCAAAATGACAGCGGCCTGCGCGGCAACAACGGCCTTTCAGGTCTGCAGAACCTGCCCGGCGTTTCGGCGGGGCAGGATGCGGTGTCGATGTGGTTCTTCTGGGCCTCGGCGGCTGCACTGGGGCTGGCGTATCTTGGCCTTGCCGGCATGGTTTCAGGCAAGTTCGGCTCGGTGATCCGCGCCATCCGTGATGATGAGGCGCGGGTCCGGTTTCTTGGCTATTCGGTCGAAAGCTACAAGCTGTTCGTCTTCACGCTTACGGCGGTGATCGTGGCCATCGCCGGGGCGCTCTACTACCCGCAGGCCGGCATCATCAA
>NZ_JANMET010000022.1:0-9194 GCF_031377265.1 Tabrizicola sp.
CCGCTCAGCCAGCTCGGCGGGTGAGGCTTTCAGCGTGGTCGCAATCTCGGCCAGACGGGCATCCTGCAGGCGCAGATGGTCAAGTGCTGCCTGCCCGGTCAGCGCCTCGATCCGCCGCACCCCGGCGGAGGAGGCGCTGTCGCCAAGGAGAACCATCGCGCCGATATCGCCGGTGCGGCGGACATGGGTGCCGCCGCAAAGTTCCAGGCTGTAGGTCTTGCCATCGGCGCCTTTGGCCGAGCCTTCGAGGATGCCCATCGACACGACGCGAACCTCTTCGCCGTACTTCTCGCCGAACAGCGCCTGCGCGCCGATGGCGCGGGCGTCATCGGGGGTCATGATCCGGGTCTCGACCGGGGCATTCTGGCGGATGAAGGCGTTGACCTCGGCTTCCACGGTTGCCAGATCGGCGGGACTGACGGCATGGCCATGGCTGAAATCAAAGCGCAGCCGGTCGGCGGCATTAAGGCTGCCCCGCTGCGCGACATGATCGCCCAACGCGCGGCGCAGCGCCTCGTGCAACAGGTGCGTGGCGGAATGGTTGGCGCGGATCTGGGCGCGGCGGGTGTGACTGACCTCCAGCTTGGCGGGCTGACCCTTGAGAAGAGTTCCCTCCAACACATTGGCAACATGCAGGAAAACGCCCGCGGTCTTGCGGGTGTCGGTCACCTCGGCAAGGCCGGTGGCGGTGCGGATCAGTCCGGTATCGCCAACCTGGCCGCCGGACTCAGCGTAGAACGGCGTCTGGTTGGTGATGATCTGGATCGTCCCGCCAGTTTCGGCTTTGTCGACCGCAGCGGCATCGCGGACCAGCGCATGGATCACGCCTTCGGCGGTTTCGGTGTCATAGCCGAGGAATTCGGTCACACCATGCTCTTCGGCCAGATCGAACCAGATGCGGGCGTCGGCGGCGGCCCCGGTGCCTACCCATGCGGCGCGGGCCTTGGTTTTCTGGTCCTGCATGGCATGGTCAAAGCCCTGAACATCCACCGCGCGGCCCTTTTCGCGCAGGGCATCTTGCGTGAGATCCAGCGGGAAACCATAGGTGTCATAGAGCTTGAAGGCGGCGGCACCGGGAAGGTCGGCGCCGTCCGGCAGGCGGGCAAGTTCGTCATCCAGAAGCTTCAGGCCGCGGTCGAGGGTCTGCTTGAAGCGGGTTTCCTCCAGCCGCAGGGTTTCTTCGATCAGCGATTGGGCGCGGCCAAGCTCGGGATAGGCCGCCCCCATGCCGCGCACCAGCGCGGGGACAAGGCGGTGCATGACCGGGTCATGGCTGCCCAGCATGTGGGCATGGCGCATGGCGCGGCGCATGATCCGGCGCAGCACATAGCCGCGCCCTTCGTTTGACGGCATCACCCCGTCGGCGATCAGGAAGGAGGTGGAGCGCAGATGGTCGGCGATGACGCGGTGGTGGGTCTTGCCGGGGCCGTCGGGATCGTTGCTGGTGGCGTGGGCCGAGGCCTCGATCAGGGAGCGCATGAGATCGGTGTCGTAGTTGTCGTGCTTGCCTTGCAACAGCGCGCCGATGCGTTCAAGGCCCATGCCGGTGTCGATCGACTGCATTTCCAGGGGGACGAGGCGGCCGTCGGCGAACTGTTCGTTCTGCATGAAGACGTTGTTCCAGATCTCGATGAACCGGTCGCCGTCTTCTTGCGCGGAACCGGGCGGGCCGCCCCAGATGTGGTCGCCGTGGTCGTAGAAGATTTCGGTGCAGGGGCCGCAGGGGCCGGTGGGGCCCATGCGCCAGAAATTGTCATCGGTGGGAATGCGGATGATCTTGTCGTCGGACAGGCCGGCAACCTTTTTCCAGAGCGCGGCGGCCTCGTCGTCGGTGTGGTAGACGGTGACCAGAAGCTTGTCGCGGTTCAGGCCGAAGTCCTTGGTGAGGAGTTCCCAGGCGAAGGCGATGGCTTCGGCTTTGAAATAGTCGCCGAAGCTGAAATTCCCCAGCATTTCGAAGAAGGTATGATGGCGGGCGGTGTAGCCGACATTGTCGAGATCGTTGTGCTTGCCGCCGGCGCGGACGCATTTCTGCGCGGTGGTGGCGCGTTTGTAGTCGCGGGTTTCGACCCCGGTGAACAGGTTCTTGAACTGCACCATGCCGGAGTTGGCGAACATCAAGGTCGGGTCATTGCGCGGCACCAGGGGCGAGCTTTCGACCACGGTGTGGCCATTGCGCGCGAAAAAATCGAGGTAGGTGGAGCGGATGTCGTTCAATGACGCCATTTTAGGCCCTTCCGGAGGCAAGTTCTGCAGTTCCGCAACGGTTTAGCCCCGGCGGCGGGGGCTGTCCACCACCCCGGCCCGCCGCATGCAAAAAAGGCCGGGAGATGCTCCCGGCCTTGTCAGCAATTCTGGGCAGACGGCTTACATATCGACCAAATCTTCGCTGTCCGGGCCGCCAGCGACGTTGAAATCCAGGCCGTTCGCGCCACGGATCTTGTCTTCCAGTTCGGCAGCGACGGCCGGGTTCTGCTTGAGGAACAGTTTGGCGTTTTCACGCCCCTGCCCGATGCGTTCATCGCCGTAGGAATACCAGCTGCCCGATTTCTCGACAATCCCGGCCTTTACGCCGATATCGACCAGCTCTCCGGTCTTGGAGATGCCTTCGCCATACATTATGTCGAATTCCACCTGTTTGAAGGGCGGTGCCACCTTGTTCTTCACGACCTTTACCCGGGTGGTGTTGCCGACAATGTCGTCCTTTTCCTTGATCGATCCGATGCGGCGGATGTCAAGGCGGACCGAGGCGTAGAATTTCAGCGCGTTGCCGCCCGTCGTGGTTTCGGGGCTGCCGAACATTACGCCGATCTTCATCCGAATCTGGTTGATGAAGATCACCATGCAGTTGGAACGCCCGATCGAGGCGGTCAACTTGCGCATCGCCTGGCTCATCAGGCGGGCCTGGCTGCCCATCTGCATGTCGCCCATGTCGCCTTCAATCTCTGATTTCGGCACCAGGGCCGCCACCGAGTCGATCACCACCAGGCTGACAGCGCCGGAGCGGACCAGCGTATCGACAATCTCAAGCGCCTGTTCGCCGGTGTCGGGCTGCGAAATCAGCAGCTCGTCCAGGTTCACGCCCAGCTTTTTCGCATATTGCGGGTCAAGCGCGTGTTCGGCATCGACAAAGGCGCAGACGCCGCCCTTTTTCTGTTCTTCGGCAACCACATGCAGGGTGAGCGTGGTTTTCCCTGAGGATTCCGGCCCGTAGATCTCGATGATCCGGCCCTTTGGCAGACCGCCAATGCCCAAAGCGATGTCCAGACCGAGGGAACCCGTCGAGGTTGCCTCGATATCCATGGCCGGGCTGTCAGCGCCAAGCCGCATGATCGAGCCCTTGCCAAACTGACGCTCGATCTGCGCCAGAGCGCTTTCCAGAGCCTTCGCCTTATCCATTTCACGCTTCCCGTCGAGGTCCAAAAGGTTCGCAACCGCCATGTCCGTCTCCCTTATTTCACAGCCACCTGCAGGCGGCAATCCTACCTGATGTTCCCCAAGTGTTCTCAGCCTTATGAGATCAAATGCAGAACATTTCAACCGAATTCTCGTCAAATGCAGCTTTTGCGCGATTTGGTTAAGGGATAGTTTACGCGACTTGAGGAAACCGGTGAAAAGCCGGAAGCCATACCAACAAGGGGCGCGAATGCTGGTATTCTGGGATCAACGACTGGCTTTTCTGGCGACACCGAAGACCGGGTCAACCGCGATTGCGGCGGCGCTCGAATCACTGGCCACAGTTTCGGTGCAGCGACCCCCGGTGCTGAAGCACACCACGGTGCACCGCTATCGGCGGTTTGTGGGGCCCTATCTGCAGGCGGCGTCCAAGGAGGACTTCACAGTCGTGGCGCTGATGCGCGAGCCGCGTGATTGGCTGGGATCATGGTACCGGTACCGCCAGCGCGAGGACACCGACCCGGAAAGATCGACGCGGGGGATCAGCTTTGATGAGTTCGTGCGCGCCTGGTGCAGCGACACGCAGCCGGAATTTGCAGCGGTTGGATCACAGGGCAAGTTCCTGCGGCCGCGTCAGGGCCAGGGTCTTGACCGGCTGTTCCGCTATGAAGACATCGACGGGTTCGTGGCGTTTCTGGAGGACCGGCTGGGCTGCGAGATCATTCTGCCACGGTTGAACGTCTCGCCCGTGGGGATGACCGGGCTTTCGGCCGAGACAGAGGCGCTGTTGCGCGAGGTGGCAGTCGAGGATTACGCGCTGTACGCGACGCTGTCTTAGTAGCGGAAGGCGAAACTCGGCAGGGCATCGCCGCCCTGGGCATGGGGGCATGACAGGCGCAAAGAAAACCGTTAGGATTTGAGGCAACGGGGCATAGACCCCAATGAGGCAGGAAAGGCGGAGGTTATGGCAGGTATTTCAAGGCGCGGTCTGATGGTTGGGGCGGGGTCTACAGCTCTGCTGGCGGCCTGCAGCAATGGCATCGGTTCAGGCGGTGCCACGCAGATCGACGCGCGGGTCGATGCGACGCAGAGCTTTCTGTTCAGCCGCTATCCGGGCACACAGGATTTGGCATCGCGGGCGGCGGGGGTGCTGTTCATGCCGCTGATCACCGAAGCGGGTTTCGGCATTGGCGGGTCCTATGGGCGTGGCGCGTTGCGCATCCAGGGGGCGACAGTGGATTACTATTCTGCCGCCAAAGCGTCGATCGGGTTTCAGATTGGCGCACAGCAATATGCCCACGCGCTGTTTTTCATGACGCCCGATGCGTTGGAGGAATTCCGCCGTTCGCCCGGCTGGGCGGCCAGCGCCGACATCCGCTATGCAACGCCTGATCAGGGTGCCACCATTGGCAAGGAGACGACGGAACTGACGCCGGTGGTGGCGCTGGTGTTTGGCCAGCAAGGGCTGATCGCGGGGGCCACGCTGAGCGGGGTCAAGTATACCCGGATCATTCCCTGACCGGACCCGCTATTTCAGGCGGCGGATCAGTGACGAGGTGTCGTTGCGACCGCCGCCCATCAATTGCACATCCTTGTAGAACTGATCGACAAGGGCGGTCACCGGCAGGCGGGCGCCGATCTCATCCGCGGTATCAAGGCAGATGCCAAGGTCCTTGCGCATCCAGTCCACCGCGAAGCCGAAGTCGAATTCGTCCTTTAGCATGGTCTTGTGCCGGTTGGCCATTTGCCAGCTGCCAGCCGCGCCAAGGCTGATCACCTCGACCACCTTTTCACCGTCAAGCCCGGCTTTCTGACCGAAGGCCAGCGCTTCGCTGAGGCCCTGCATCAGGCCCGCGATGCAGATCTGGTTCATCATCTTGGCCAGTTGTCCGGCACCCGAAGGCCCGATCAGGCGGCAGATCCGGGCGTAGGCGGCCATCACCGGTTCAGCGCGGGCGTAATCGGCGTCATGGCCACCGCACATGATGGACAGCCGGCCGTTTTCCGCACCGGCCTGCCCGCCTGACACCGGCGCGTCGACAAAGCTGAGGCCGTGTTCGGCGGCGATGGCGGCGAGTTCGCGGGTGACAAGGGCGGAGACGGTGGTGTGGTCGACGAAGATCGCGCCTTTCGACATGCCGGCAAAGGCGCCGGTTTCGCCCAGGCAGACGGAGCGCAGATCGTCGTCATTGCCGACGCAGGCCATCACGAAATCGGCGCCCGCTGCGGCCTTGGCAGGGGTTTCGGCCCACCCTCCGCCGTGCTTTGCCGTCCAGGCCTCGATCTTGGCGATGCTACGGTTGTAGACGGTGACGTCATGCCCCTTGGCCTGCAAATGCCCGGCCATCGGAAACCCCATGACCCCAAGCCCGAGAAACGCCAGTTTCGCCATGTCCCACCCCTGATGATTGCCCTTGACCGCCCGATGGACTAGGAACCGAAGCGGACCCCGCCGTCAAGAACAGGCCCCTGATGCTGACTGCCTTTCTCTGGCTTATCCGGATTTTGACCGGACTTATCGGCCTTGGGCTGATCGCGATGCTGTTGGCCTATTACATCCTGTCACGCTCGCTGGTCGACTATTCCGAGGACTTCACGCTGGAGGACATTTCGGCCCCGGTCGAGATCGTGCGCAACAATGACAACGTGCCGCATATCTTTGGCAAGACCGATGCAGATGTGTTCTTTGCGCTGGGATTTGCGCATGCGCAGGACCGGTTGTGGCAGATGACGATGCTGCGCCGCACCGCACAGGGGCGCTTGTCAGAGGTGTTCGGGCAGGCCACGGTCAAGACCGATGAGCTGTTGCGGCGGCTGGATCTGTACGGACTGTCGCTGGCTTCGGTGGCCGCACAGGATGCCGAGACGATGACTGCGCTGGAGGCCTATTCAGCGGGCGTCAACGCCTGGATCAACCAGATCAACAAGGGCGCGCGGGGCCGCGGCGCACCGGAATTCTTTTTCTTTTCCAACGAGATAGCGGCATGGGCGCCGGCGGATTCGATTGCGATTGTCAAGTTGATGGCATTACAGCTGGCCGGCCAGGTACAGAGCGAGGTGCTGCGAGCCCGCATGTCCTTGATCTTGTCCCAAGAGCGGCTGGCCGATCTTTTGCCCGATGATCCGGGTCAGGGCGTGGCCGCCCTGCCGGATTATGCGGCAGTGGTGCCCGGCGTCACCCCTGATTTTGAGGCGGTGGACTTCGCGCAAGGGCCGCTGTCGCCGGTTGCGGACATCGGGTTTGCGGGGGCATCGAATGCCTGGGCTGCGGCGCCGGGGCGGTCGGCGGCGGGGGGCAGTCTGTTGGCCAATGACCCGCATCTGGATTTCACCGCGCCGGGGATCTGGTATCTGGCTCGGCTGGAATTGCAGTCGGGGGGCGTGATCGGCGGGACCATTCCGGGTGTTCCGGCAGTTCTGGTGGGCCGGTCCGAGGCGATGGGCTGGGGCCTGACCTCGGCCTATCTGGATGACCAGGATCTGCTGATCGAAGAATTGAACCCCGACAATACCGAACAGTACAAGACGCCCGACGGCTGGGCCAGTTTTGAAAAACGCCAGTCGATCATCACCGTCAAGGACGGCGATCCGCTGACCCTGACGCTGCGCTGGTCGAAGAATGGCCCGATCCTGCCCGGCACGCATTACGATCTGGCCTCGATCACCCCGCCAGGGCATGTCGTGGCGCTCAGCTGGACGGCGCTGTCGGCCACCGACACCTCGGTCACGGCGGCGATGCGGCTGATGCGGGCAAAGACGATCTCGGACGGGATCGCGGCGGGCAGCCTGTTCGTGGCCCCGGCGCAGAACCTGATGCTGGCCGATACCACCGGGATCGCCATGCAGCTGATCGGGGCAATGCCGAACCGCGATCCGGGGCACAAGTCGCTGGGGCGGATGCCTTCGCTGGCGGCTGATCCGGTGAACGGGTTCAAGGGCACCCTGCCCTATAGCGACAATCCGCGCTTTCTGAATCCGTCCTCTGGCCTGCTGGGCAACACCAACAACAAGACGATCGAGCGGCCATTCCCGCTGCATGTAAGTTACGACTGGGGCGATACCCAGCGCATTCAACGCTGGCTGACGCTGATGAAGGCGCGCGAGGTGCATACCCGCGAAAGCTTTATCGAGGCGCAGCTTGATACGGTGAACCCCACGGCCAGGGCGCTGCTGCCGCTGATCGGGTCGGAACTGTGGTTCACCGGCGAGGCGGCATCCGAAGGCACGCCGGAACGGCTGCGCCAGAAGGCGTTGATATTGCTTGCGGAATGGAACGGCGAGATGAGCGAGCATCTGCCCGAACCGCTGATCGCCGAAGCCTGGCTGCGCGCATTGATGGACCGGCTGATCCGCGACGAGCTGGGCGCGATGGCCGATACCTTTACCCACCCGTCGCCGGTGTTCATGGAGCGGGTTTACCGCAACGTGGACGGGGCATCGGTCTGGTGTGACGTGATCCAGTCGGCAGCGGTGGAAACCTGCGCCGATCTGTCACGTATCGCCTTGGATGAGGCGCTGCTGCGATTGTCGGAGACGTATGGTCCGAACGTTGAGAGCTGGCGCTGGGGCGATGCGCATCAGGCAACGCATGACCATCCAGTGCTGGGAACGGTGCCGGGGTTGCGGTATTTCGTGAACATCCGCCAGTCCACCAGCGGCGGCGACGATACCTTGCAGCGCGGCAGCACCAAGGGCACCGGGCCGAACCCTTACCTGAACGTGCATGGTGCGGGGTATCGCGGGGTCTATGATTTTGCTGACCCTGACAGTTCAGTGTTCATCACCGCGACGGGCCAATCGGGGCATCCCTTGAGCCGCCACTATGACGATCTGGGCGAGCTGTGGCGGCGCGGCGAGTACATTCCGATGTCGCTGGACCCCGATCTTGCACGGGCGGCGGCGGCGGGGGTGATGGTGCTGACGCCTGCGCCATGATCCGGACGGATGGCGGCGTCGGCATTGTGTGTCGGCTTTGTGCGGGGACTTACAGCTCGCGAAAGCGCTGTTCCTGCCGTGCCGTCCAGCGCAGGGTCAGATGGTAGCCGTCTTCGGCCTGCGTCTCGTCGGTGACGACGCCTTGTTCATGCAACCATGCCCGCTTGCGGCCTTCGGCAAAGCCAAGGGTCAGGCTGCGGTCGGTCTTTTCTTCGTCAAACGCGGTGGAGATGGCGTCGAGCAGCGCCGCAACCCCTTCGCCGGTCAGCGCAGAGACGGGAAAGACGCGATCCCTACCCGTGGCGCTGGCCTCGATCCCGGCGCGGGCGCTGGGGGCGACGAGATCAAGCTTGTTCCAGACCTCGATCAGCGGGGTGGACGGCTTTACACCAAGCGAGGTGAGGATGTCAGTCACGTCCTGCGCCTGTTCGGCGGTTTCGGGGTGGCTGATATCGCGGACGTGCAGGATGAGATCGGCTTCCAGCACCTCTTCCAGCGTGGCGCGGAAGGCGGCAACCAGTTGCGTGGGCAGGTCAGAGATGAAGCCAACAGTGTCGGAGGCGATGATCTTGCGGCCAGAAGGCAATTCAATGCCGCGCATCGTGGGGTCAAGCGTGGCAAAGAGCATGTCCTTTGCCAACACATCCGCCCCGGTCATCCGGTTGAAGAGCGTCGATTTTCCGGCATTGGTGTACCCCACAAGGGCCACCAGAGGGAACGGCACTTTGCGACGACTGGCGCGGTGCAATTCGCGTGTCTTTACAACGCCATCAAGCTGTCTCTTCAAGCGAATGACCTGATCGTCAATCGCCCGGCGGTCCTGTTCGATCTGCGTCTCGCCGGGGCCACCGACAAAGCCGAAG
>NZ_JANMET010000052.1:0-1567 GCF_031377265.1 Tabrizicola sp.
CATCAAGCGGGTGCAGGACAAGGCTACCGGCGTGGCGGTGACGAAGTCGATCACGCCGGGCCAGATGGTGGTAAAGATCGTCCATGACGAGTTGATCCGCGTGCTGGCGGGTGACGGCCCTGCGGATGCGCTGAAGATCGACAACCCGCCGGCCGCCGTGCTGATGGTCGGTCTGCAGGGGTCGGGCAAGACCACGACCACGGCAAAGCTGGCCAAGCGGCTGAAGGACCGGCACGGCAAGCGCGTGTTGCTGGCCTCGCTGGACACCAACCGCCCGGCGGCGATGGAGCAGTTGGCAATCCTCGGCGTCCAGATCGGCGTGGACTCACTCCCCATCGTCAAGGGCGAAACCGCCGTCCAGATCGCCAAGCGCGCCAAGACCCAGGCCAACTTCGGCGGCTATGACGTGTTGTTCCTTGACACCGCAGGCCGCAACCACATCGACGAAGTGTTGATGGATGAGGTGCAGTCAGTCCGCGACATCGCCCAACCGCGCGAAACCCTGCTGGTGGTCGACGGCCTGACCGGGCAAGACGCGGTGAACGTCGCGACCGAGTTTGAGGCCAAGGTCGGCATCACCGGCGTCGTCCTCACCCGGATGGACGGCGACGGTCGCGGTGGTGCCGCCCTGTCGATGCGCGCAGTCACCGGCAAACCCATCCGCTTCGTCGGCATGGGCGAAAAGATGGACGCGATCGAGACCTTCGAGGCCGAGCGCGTCGCCGGCCGCATCCTTGGCATGGGTGATATCGTTGCCCTTGTCGAAAAGGCGCAGGAAACCTTCGAGGCCGAACAGGCCGAACGCATGGCCAAGCGCTTTGCCAAGGGTCTGTTCAACATGAACGACCTGAAGATGCAGCTTGAGCAAATGATGAAGATGGGCGGCATGCAAGGCCTGATGGGCATGATGCCCGGCATGGGCAAGATGCAGGCCGCCGCCGCCGAAGCTGGCCTCGACGACAAGATGCTGAAGCGTCAGATCGCGCTCATTCAGTCGATGACCAAGAAAGAACGTGCCAACCCTGATCTGCTGGCCGCCAGCCGCAAGAAACGTGTGGCCGCGGGGGCGGGGATGGACGTTTCCGATCTCAACCGCCTGCTGAAACAGCACAAGCAGATGGCCGAGATGATGAAGAAGATGGGCAAGGGCGGCATGATGAAACAGGCGCTCAAGTCGATGATGGGCAAAGGCGGCATGCCCGACCCGTCAAAGATGTCGCCCGAACAGTTGGAAGAGGCCGCCAAGGGGATGCGTCAGGGCATGGGCGGAATGGGCGGAATGGGAATGCCGCGCGGCATGACGCTGCCTTCGGGTTTGTCGGGGCTGATGAGGAAGAAATGATCCACGGCCCGCGCCCGCAACTGATCGGTTTGCCCGTTCTGGAAACAGACCGGCTGATCTTGCGCGGGCCGCTGCCCGGCGATTGGCCCGCGTTCCGCGACTATCGCGCCTCGCCGCGCACCGCCTTTACCGGCGGGCCGAAAAAGGCACATGAGGCCGCCGAACAGTTTGCCTCTTTCTTTGGCCACTGGGTGATGCGCGGGTTCGGCCGCCTGATCGCCGAAG
>NZ_JANMET010000104.1:0-9555 GCF_031377265.1 Tabrizicola sp.
GCCCGAAAAGGTCCGCCTGATGCAGGCGAACTGGATCGGCAAGTCGCGCGGGTTGCAGTTCGCCTTTACCACTCACGGCGCGCCCGAAGGCTTTGACCGGCTGGAGGTTTATACCACCCGGCCCGACACACTGCTTGGCGCGTCTTTCGCCGCGATCAGCCCCGATCACCCGTTGGCCAAGCATCTGGAACGCCACGACCCCAAGGTCGCCGCCTTTGTTGCCGAATGCCGTCGCGGCGGCACCAGCGCCGAGGCCATCGAAACCGGCGAGAAGCTGGGGCTGGATACCGGCATCACCGTGCTGCATCCCTTTGACGACACTTGGCAATTGCCGGTCTACATCGCCAACTTCGTCCTGATGGACTACGGCACCGGCGCGATCTTCGGCTGCCCGGCGCATGACCAGCGCGACTTCGAGTTCGCCACCAAATACGGCTTGGCCATCCCGCCGGTCTTTGTGGCCGAGGGTTTGCCCGAGATGCCGCTGGCTGAAGCCTACGTCCCGATGAAATCCGAACGCGTCACCTACGTGCGCGGATTTGCGGGCGAGGCCACGCAAACCGGCGAGGCCGCCGTCATCGCCGCCATCGCCGAATGCGAGGCGCGCGGCATCGGGCGGGGCGTCACCAACTACCGCCTGCGTGACTGGGGCCTGTCGCGTCAGCGCTATTGGGGCTGCCCGATCCCGGTGATCCATTGCGACACCTGCGGCGTGGTGCCCGAGGCCAAGGAAAACCTGCCCATCGAACTGCCCTACGATGTGACCTTCGACAAGCCCGGCAACCCGCTGGACCGTCATCCCACCTGGCGCGATTGCACCTGCCCCAAGTGCGGCGGCCCGGCCCGGCGCGAGACGGACACAATGGATACCTTCGTGGACAGCAGCTGGTACTACGCCCGCTTCACCGCGCCCCACGCCACCACGCCCACCGTTGCCGAAGACGCCGCCTACTGGATGAACGTCGATCAATACATCGGCGGGATCGAACACGCGATCCTCCACCTCCTCTACTCCCGCTTCTTCGCCCGCGCGATGCACAAGACCGGGCATTTGCCCGCCAGTGCCATCGAGCCGTTCAACGCGCTGTTCACGCAGGGGATGGTGACGCACGAGATCTACATGACCCGCGACAGTAGCAAATCAATCATTGCCAAACGGGTTTATCATCTGCCGGACGAGGTCGAAATCTTCAGCACTGAAGAAGGGCGGTTCGGCGTTCTAAAGCTAGCTCTTTACGATTTGCTCAACCTTGCGGGTCATGATCCGAGCGCAAGTAACTTCGATGCGGCAAAGCACTTTGCTGCACTCGAACTGAAAAAAAATGCATCGCCTTTCTTGGTCGACATCACGCCCTCTGCTAAGATGTCGAAATCCAAGAAGAACGTCGTCGATCCCAAGGACATCATCGCCGCCTACGGTGCCGATACCGCCCGCTGGTTCGTCATGTCCGACAGCCCGCCGGAACGCGATGTGGAATGGACCTCCTCAGGTGCCGAGGCGGCGTTCAAGCATCTGTCCCGTGTCTGGACCCTGTGCGACCGCATCGGACAGATGCCCGCCAATCACAACGGCGAAGGCGACGAGGCGCTGCTGCGCGCCACCGCCCGCGCCGTCCATGACGTGACCCATGGCATCGAGAGCTTCGCCTTCAACAAGGCCATCGCCACGCTGTACGGGTTCACCAACACGCTGTCGAAAGCCAACGCCTCCACCGCTACGATGAAACACGCGATCCGCACGCTGGCGCAACTGATGCAGCCGATGACGCCGCATATCGCGGAATCGATCTGGGCCTATCAGGGCGGTGCAGGTCTTTGCGCTCAGGCCCCATGGCCCAAGGCCGATCCGGCGCTCCTCATCGACAATACCGTCACCCTGCCGATCCAGATCAACGGCAAACGCCGGGCAGAAATCAGCGTGCCAAAAGATATGCCCGCAGCAGAGGTTGAAAAGATCGCCCTCGCGGATGAGGATGTGGTCAGGTTCCTAGCCGGTCAGCCGGTGAAGAAAATCATCGTCGTGCCGGGGCGGATCATCAATGTCGTCATTTAACCGCCGCTCCCTTATCCTTCTGCCGGTTGCGCTCGCCGCTTGTGGCTTTACCCCGGCCTATGCGCCAGGCGGGGCCGCGAACAAGCTGCTTGGCACCGTCTGGGTGCAGGATCCGACCGACAAGTATGGCTTTGATCTTGTGGAACGGCTGGAAGAACGCCTTGGCCGCCCCGAAGACCGCCGTTACGATCTTGCCTACACCATCACCACCGAGGCGGTCGGCGTCGGCATCACCACCGAAAACCAGATCACCCGCTTCAACCTGAAAGGCGTGATCGACTACACCTTTTCCGACCATGCCACTGGCGAACGCCTTGCTGGCGGTCGGGTGCAAAGCTTCACCGCCTATTCGGCCACCGGCTCCACCGTGGCGGGGCTGGCCGCCGAAGAAGATGCCGCCCTCCGCCTGATGCGCATCCTTGCCGATCAGATCACCGCCCGCCTGATCGCCGCCTCTGCCAGCTTCCCATGATCCTGAAAGGGGTCGAGGCCAGCCGCTACTTCGCCAAACCCGATCCGGGCCGCGCCGGGCTCCTGATCTTCGGCACCGATCCGATGCGCGTGGCCTTGCGCCGGCAAGAGGTGATCGCCGCCCTGATCGGCCCGCAAGGCGAGGGCGAGATGCGGCTGACGCGGATGTCAGGGGCCGATCTGCGAAAGGATGGCAGCCTCCTCCTCGACGCGATCAAAGCCGTGGGCTTCTTCCCCGGCCCCCGCGTGGTCTTTGTCGAAGATGCCACCGACACGCTGGCCGATCCCATCGCCATCGCCCTGAAGGACTGGAAGCCCGGCGACGCGCAGATCGTCGTCACCGGCGGCAGCCTGACCGGCAAATCCGCGCTGAAAACCCTGTTCGAAAAACACACCGCCGCCATCTGCATCGCGCTTTACGATGATCCGCCCAGCCGCGAGGAGATCGAGGATGCGCTGAAGAAAGCCGGCCTGCGCGATATCGACCGCGAGGCGATGTCCGACCTCACCACCCTCGCCCGCGCGCTTGACCCCGGCGATTTCCGCCAAACGCTGGAAAAGATCGCGCTCTACAAATTCAACGACGCCACCCCCCTCACCCCCGCCGATGTAGCCGCCATGGCCCCCGCCACCATCGAGGCCCAGGTGGATGACCTGATCGACGCCACCGCCGAAGGCCGCGCCAATGCCATCGGCCCGCTGTTCCGGCGGCTAGAGGGGCAGGGCGTGCAACCCGTTACCATCTGCATCGGCGCGCTGCGCCATTTCCGCATCCTGCATGCCGCCGCCTCGGATCCGGGCGGTCCGGGGGTGGGCATCCAGAAGGCGCGGGTGAATTTCAAACAGAAAGACGCGATGGGCCGCCAGGCCGGACAATGGGGCATGCGCGCGCTCGAAGGTGCGGTGGCGCAACTGCTCGAAACCGACCTCACCCTGCGCTCCTCTTCCCGCGCGCCAGGCATGGCGTTGATGGAACGCGCCCTCATCCGTATCGCAATGACCCGGCGCTAGGCCGGATTGTCCTTCCGAAACTGCTGCCCCCCATCAAGCCCGCACCCTCACCTGATCGCCCCCGCCGCGCATTGACTTTGCCCGCCCTCTGCCCGGAACATGGCGCACCCTAAGGACCGAACGCCGTGACCAGCCGCAAACCCGACCCAACCCCGATCCAGACCTTCCTCGCCCCCGTGGCCACGCTGGCCCTGAAGCAGCCGGAGATCGAGGCGTTGGTCTTTTGGGGCGACGCGCAGGGCTGGGACGAGGCCCCGACCGAGGCGCTGGAAAGCGAAGAGATCGCCTTTTACGCCGAAGGCCTGCTGGAAGAGGGCTTCCACATGGTCTGGACCGTGGTCGCCTTGCAGGACACCCCGGCGCTGCCCGACCATATCCGCCTGCATTTCTGGCAAGACGGCGCGCCGCCGCCCGGTCTGCCCGGCGGCTGGCTGCCGCTGGCGCGGGCCGAATGGGCCGGCCGCTGACACCACCTTACAGCCACCACATCACCAACGCCGCCGCCGCAACCCGCGTCGGGCTGATCACGCGCACCGCCATGCCCCGGCGCGCGCATAGCATCAATCGCCATCTGGCCGAACACCGGCGCCGCGACCAACGTCACGACAATCAGACTCTGCACCCCCCAAACCATCGCGCCGAACCAGACGCCTCCCAGGAAACCGCCCAGCAGCGTCGACGGCAGACCCTGCCCCAACCGCAGGAACGACTGTCCCGGTCCCAACGCCACCGCCTTCCTGCAAGCCACGCATTCGGCCCCATCTCGCGCCCGCAAAAAACCATCGAAGCGGCCGCACAGCGCTCACACCCCTTGTCGCACCGGCTGGAATGGTCAGACTGACCCCGGCCCCTTCCTCTTCCCCAAATATCCCACGGGGGTCCGGGGGTGTGAAACCCCCGGGGCATCGCCCCAAGGACACGTGCCAATGGCCTTCACCCTCCGTCAGCTGCAGTTCTTCATCGCCGCCGCCGAGGCGGGGTCCGTTTCGGGCGCAGCACGTGCGCTGTCGATCAGCCAATCCTCGGTCACCGAGGCGATTCGCAGCCTTGAAGACGATCTCGGTGTCACCCTGTTCGACCGTCAGCCCCGCGGCCTGCTGATCACCCACAAGGGCTCGGCTTTCCTGCGCCACGCCCGCCAGATCCTCGCCGATGTGGCCACCGCCCGCTCCACCTTTCAGACCGATGCCGAAACCGCCACCGGCCGGCTGTCGCTGGGCGTGACCAGCCTGGTCGCGGGCTATGTGCTGTCCGACATCCTGGCCCGTTACCGCCGCGCCTTCCCGCAGGTCGATCTCAACGTGATCGAAGACAATGGTGACTACCTGCAGCACCTGCTGATCGGCGGCGAACTGGACGTGGCCGTCCTGCTCACCTCCTCGGTCAAGGACCGCATGGCGCTCAATGTCGAAACCCTGCTCGTCTCGCCCTACCGGCTCTGGCTGCCGCTCGGTCATCCGCTGGCCCAGCAGGAAAGTATCGCGCTGGAGGAACTCGCCGGCTCCCCCCTGATCCAGCTGATGGTCGACGAGATCGAGGAATCGACTCGCCACCTCATCGCCGCCCTGCCGGTGAAACCACAGATCGCCTTCCGCACCCGCAGCGTCGAGGCGGTGCGCTCCCTCGTCGCCACCGGGGCCGGCCTCGCCATCCTGCCCAGCCTGGTCTACCGCCCCTGGAGCCTTGAAGGCGACCGGATCGAGATCCGCGATGTCTCGGGTGATCTGCCCTCCGTGCAGGTGGGCCTCGCCTGGCGCAAGGGCGCACCGCTGTCGCCCCCGGCGTTCAACTTCGTCCGCTCGGCGCAATCGGCCATCGCAACGCTCTGATCAGCGCTCGCGCGGCGGGCCTTCGGGCGCGCGCTCGATCACCGTTTCGATCGCGGCCATCGCGGCCGCGGGCAGGGCGCCAAACGCCAGCGCCCCGGCCAGATCCTCCACCTGCGCCACCGTGCGAAACCCCGGGATCGGCAGCGTCGCCCCAGACCGCGCCCAAAGCCAGCCGATCGCCCCCTGCGCCAGCGACCGCCCGCCCGTCTGCAGCAGGTCGCGCACCGCATCCAGCTGGCGGGCAAGGTCCGGCGTCACCTGCCCATCCTTGAAATAGGCCATCCAGTCGGCGTTCCGGCTGCGCACATCCTGTGCCCCGAACCGCGCACCCGCTGCGATTCTCCCGCCCAGCACGCCCATCGCCAATGGCGAGCGGTTGATCGACAACAGCCCCGCCGCCTCGATCACCGGCAGCAAGGCCTCGGCCCGAAAGAACACGTTCATCGCATGTTCAACCGCCACAAAGCCGGGCCGCTCGGCAAAGGCCATCGCCCGATCGGGGAAGTCCGTGCTCCAGCCATAGGCGGCGATCTTGCCCGCGCAGCGCAGCGCCTCCAATGTCTCGAACACCGTGTCGGCCTCGGAAATCGGCAGGCTGTTCACATGCAGCAGCACCAGATCGATCCGCCCCCGCTGCAACCGCCGCAAAGACGCGTCAATCGACGCCGCGATCCCCGGCAGATCCTCCCCGATCAAGGCCCGCCGCGCCGGATCGATCGCCAGCCCCACCTTGGTCGCTACCCGCACCTCAGGGTGGCCCCGCAACGCCTGTCCCAGCACCCGCTCCGAATGCCCCGCCCCATAGGCTTGCGCGGTGTCAAAGACCCGCATCCCCGCCGCAACCGCGGCATGGATCGCCCGCACGGACTCCGCGTCGTCGACCTCACCCCAGCCTGCTGGCGCACCCCCAGCGGTCCACGGCCCGCCGATGGCCCAGCAACCAAGCCCGAGGCGCGGTACGGTCGTGCCATCCCAAAGTGTCTGTATCAGCATGTCGCACCCCCAATGGTATCGCTGTAGACGCCGATCTTGTGATCAAGGAAGGCCTGGCATGCCTCCACCTCGCGCCGCCGTTCAGCCAGTCGTTCCGCATGATGGTGCAGGATCGCCAGCCGCTCCGCTACAGCACCGGCTGTTGTGGCGTCACTCGTATGAACCAGCATCGCAAACCGCCGCATGTCTGCCATCGGCATACCCGTCGCGCGCAGGCGCTCCAGATTGCGCAGCCACTCGACAGCACCGGCATCGAATCGCCGCCAGCCTCGCGCATCCCGGGGTGCCTTCGGCAGCATTCCTGCCTTTTCATAGAATCGGATCGTGTCGATCGACAGCCCACTGGCCCCGGCGGCATCCTTGATGTTCATTGCATTCCCTTTCGATGCATTGGCCTAGCAAGCTGGACCAACTCCAGGTCAAGCACATTTTTCGCTTGCGACCAAATCGCCCAACCCATCGGAAAACCCGATACCTCTCATCCGCGTTTTGCTATTGCGATTTCTGCCCACGCCCGTAGCGTGATCCGATGACCGGAAAACCGGCGTGCCGCTGCATGTGCGGCCCATCCATAGGGAGACTGCAATGAAGACCCTGAAGCTGATGGCCACCACGGCCCTCTCCATCCTGACCGCCGTCGCCCCGGTGATGGCGCAAGTCACCGCAATCGGTCCCGGCGAAGGCCAGGTAAACATCGTCGCCTGGCCCGGCTACATCGAGCGCGGCGAAACCGACAAGACCTTCGATTGGGTCACCAAGTTCGAGGCCGCGTCCGGCTGCAAGGTGAACGTGAAAACCGCCAACACCAGCGACGAGATGGTCGCCCTGATGAACGAAGGCGGCTTCGACCTTGTCACCGCCTCGGGTGACGCCTCGCTCCGCCTCGTCGCCGGTGACCGCGTCCAGCCGATCAACATCGACCTGATCCCGTCCTGGTCCACTGTCGACGACCGCCTGAAGGACGCCCCCTGGCATACCGTCGATGGCGTCCATTACGGCGTCCCCTACATGTGGGGCCCGAACGTGCTGATGTACAACACCGAGGTGTTCAAGGAGCCGCCAACCTCGTGGAACGTGGTGTTCGAGGAAACAACCCTGCCCGACGGCAAGTCGAACAAGGGCCGCGTTCAGGCCTATGACGGCCCGATCCACGTCGCCGATGCCGCGCAATACCTGATGTTCCACAAGCCCGAACTGGGCATCACCTCGCCCTACGAACTGAACGAAGACCAGTACAAGGCCGCACTCGATCTCCTCCGCGTGCAGCGCGAGCTGACCAGCCGTTACTGGCACGACGCCTTCATCCAGATGGATGACTTCAAGAACGAAGGCGTGGTCGCCTCTGGCTCCTGGCCGTTCCAGGTGAACTTGCTGAAAGGTGAAGGCCAGCCCATCGCCTCGACCATCCCGCAGGAAGGCGCCACCGGTTGGGCCGACACCACGATGATGCATGTCGACGCAGCCAACCCGAACTGCGCCTACCTCTGGATGGAACACACGCTCAGCTCGAACCTGCAATCCGACCTCGCGGTCTGGTTCGGCGCTAACCCTTCCGTGCCCGCCGCCTGCACCGACGGTCGCGGCATGGCCACGGCGGAGACCTGCACCGCCAACGGTCTGGACGATTTCGCGAAGATCAAATTCTGGACCACCCCGGTGTCGAACTGCTCGCAAGGCGACGGCACCTGCGTGCCCTACTACCGCTGGGTGTCGGACTACATCGGCGTGATCGGCGGCCGCTGAACGGTGCGTGAACCCGGGGCCTCGGGTCCGAGGCCCCGGAACCACGCACGCTACCCCCGACCCCAAGCGTAGGGTGCGTGCTCGGCACGCACCGCCCCTTGTCACATCCGGACATCGCATGACCCCTGCCGTCGAATTCAGCGCCGTCTCCCGCCATTTCGGCCCGATCAAGGCCGTGGACGATGTGGATCTGACCATTGCCGAAGGATCGTTCTTCGCCATGCTCGGCCCCTCCGGCTCTGGCAAGACCACCTGTCTGCGCCTGATTTCGGGGTTCGAGAAACCGACCGGCGGCACCATCCGCATCTTCGGCGAGGATGTCTCGAACACTCCGCCGCATCTGCGCAACGTGAACACCGTGTTTCAGGATTATGCCCTCTTCCCGCACATGGACGTGCGCGACAACGTGGCTTACGGGCTGATGGTCAAGGGCACCTCCCGCGCCAAGCGCTACGCTCAGGCCGAGGAAATGCTGGCCCTCGTCAAGCTTGACGCTTACGGGATGCGCAAGCCCGCCCAGCTTTCCGGCGGTCAGCGCCAGCGCGTGGCCCTCGCCCGGGCCTTGGTCAACGAACCCCGTGTCCTGTTGCTCGACGAACCGCTCGGCGCGCTTGACCTCAATCTGCGCGAGGCGATGCAGGATGAGCTGAAGGCCCTGCAACAACGTCTCGGCATCACCTTCGTCTTCGTCACCCATGACCAGCACGAAGCACTGTCCATGGCCGACAGCCTCGCCGTGTTCAACGACGGGAAAATCGCCCAGATCGGCACCCCGCAACAGATCTACACCCAGCCGCGCACCCGTTTTGTCGCCGATTTCGTCGGCTCCTCCAACGTACTGCCCCCCGACCTGACCCGCGCCCTCGGCGGCCCGCCGCAATGGGCCTCGCTCCGCCCCGAGGCCACCCGCCTCGCCGCCACCGGGCCGGTCACCGGCACCGTCACCGCACTTCGCTACCTCGGCGCCGCCACCCGCGTCGTGCTCACCGCCCAGGGCACCGAAATCGCCGCCCTCGTCCCCGCCGGTCAACCCCTTCCTGCCGAAGGTCAGACCACCGCCTTCGCCTTCGACCCCTCGGCCCTCCACCTGATGGAGGCCCCATGACCCCCGCTCCCCAGCAGCCCCGGCCGATTCAGCCCGCAGGCGCCCAACGCCCCGCCGCGACCCCGCACCCCGACAATTTCATCCGTCCAAAAATATCCCCGCCGGAGGCTCCCGCCCGCCAAAACAACGCCGCGCCCGACAGATCAGCGCACCCGGCATCCCCGAACCTGTTGCGGTGGGCAAACATCGCCGCCCTCGTGCCCCACCGGCCCCCCCGTTCCCACCGAAGGCCAGACCACTGCCTTCGACCCCTCGGCCCTCCACCTGATGGAGGCCCCATTACCCCCCCGCCCCAGCAGCCCCCGCCGATTCAGGCCGCCGGCGCCCGACCCCACCCCCCCCCCACCCAC
>NZ_JANMET010000138.1:0-5917 GCF_031377265.1 Tabrizicola sp.
AAAAAGAAGGCACGCTTGTGCTCCTGTCCTGCGGGTCGGAGGGCCTTTGGGCCCGTTCCAACCGTGGCCTCATAGTCTTAAAGTTCGGTTTTATTTTCCGTACTTCAAGCGGTATTTGCGTTCGGAGGGGCTTTCGTGACCGACCTCACGTGATTTGTGATATCTGTCCCTCAGAACTTGTCTTTTCTGGCACGGATTTCGGCGAAAACCGTGACATCGTCGGCGTTGAGAAGGCCGACCGCCGCCTTCATGTGCGGCAGTGAACCGCGCAGGAAAGGATTGGTGGCCAGTTCTTCGGACAACCGTGACGGGACAGTGAAGCGGCCTTCGCGGCGCGCGGTTGCGACCCATTCGACACGTGAGATAAGTTGCGGATTGCCGGGTTCAAGGGTCGCGGCAAAACGCAGGTTGGACGCGGTGTATTCATGGCCCGAACAAATCAGCGTTTCGGGCGGCAAAGCGGCCAGTTTGGAAAGGCTGGCCCACATCTGTGCGGGCGTGCCTTCGAACAGCCGACCGCAGCCCCCGGCCATCAGGCTGTCGGCGGTGAAGACAAGGCCGCTTTGCGGGAAATGAAAGGCGATGTGGCCCAAGGTATGGCCGGGCACGGCAATGACGCGGGCGAATTCGGAACCGATGGAAAAGGTGCTCGCCTCGGTCAGCGCGAGGTCAAGCGGTGGCAGGCGGTGGGCATCCGCCGCAGCGCCGAGGACCATGGCCCCGGTGGCGGCGCGTAATTCCTCGACGCCCGAGATGTGATCGTCGTGGTGATGCGTGATCAGGATGTCGGACAGCGCCCAATTGCGAGCCTGCAGGGCGGCAAGGATAGGCGTTGCGTCCGGCACATCGATCACCGCCGTCTGGCCGCTGGCATGATCGTGGATCAGGTAGGCGTAGTTGTCGGTGCGGCAAGGAATTGTGACAAGCTCAAGGGACATGGTGTTTGCGACACTCCGGGCTATGATAGTCAAGGATCGCCCGAAGAGAGACTGGCCGCAATGCACCTTGATGTGCTGGACCTCAGAAACTTCTACTACCGCACGGCGCTGGGCCGGGTGGCGCAGCGTGCCATTCGCGAGCAGATGGTCAAGCTGTGGCCCCCCGCCCCCGGCCATACGGTGGCGGGCTTTGGCTTTGCGGTGCCGCTGTTGCGCCCTTATCTGGAGCAGTCGCGCCGGGTTGTGGGGCTGATGCCCGGCCCGCAGGGGGTGATGCCCTGGCCTGCCGCGATGGAGAATGTGGCCGTGCTGTGCGAAGAGATGCATTGGCCGCTGCCGACGGGCCTTGTCGACCGTCTGGTGCTGCTGCACGGGTTGGAGACATCGGAAAACCCCTCGGCGGTGCTGGAGGAGGCGAGCCGGGTGTTGGGGCCGGGCGGGCGGGCGCTGTTCATCGTGCCGAACCGGATCGGGCTGTGGTCGCGGCGGGATGTCACGCCGTTCGGATTTGGGCGGCCCTATTCGGTGGCCCAGCTTGAGGCACAGCTAAAGCGGCATTCGTTTACCCCGGAACGCAGCCAGTCGGTGCTGTTTGCCCCACCGTCGACGGCGCGGTTCTGGCTGCGCACCGCGGATTTCTGGGAATCGGTCGGGCGGCGTGTGCCGTGGCTGGCAGGTGGCGTTCTGATGGTGGAAGCGTCCAAGCAGGTCTACGCGCCGACGCGGGGCGGCCTGCGCGCGGCAGTAACCCGACCGTTGCGGGTGCTGGAGGGGGTTAGCAACGGCAGTCCTGAACCGGCGATGAACCAGCTTCGCAAATGAGTTGGCCATGGCGCCTCGCCGGAGGCTTGGGGCCCGCCGAAACACACGGCAGGCGGCCATCCCGTGGTCGAGCGGGCGCAACTGGCGCGGCGCGCGACAAGATCACTCACGAAACGGAGAGCAACCCGGTTGCGGGGTCGGAAAGCCTCTGCTAAGGACGCCCCCGAAGACAGGGCATAGGCTCCGGACCGGTGTTCGGGGAGTGTGCCTTTTGGCGGCCTTTCCCATTTGGGACGCAGGCCAGGAACAGCGGAAGGGTTGACGTGTCCGAACCAGCTTCGATCTCTCTGGGAATTGCCACCCGCTATGCCACCGCTTTGTTTGAGCTGGCGAAGGAAGAGGGCGCCCTGGCGGCGCTGGAATCCGACACGGCAATGTTGTCCGAAACACTTGCTGGCAGTGCCGATCTGCGCGCTGCGATCCATTCGCCGGTGGTCAGCCGCGAAGACCAGGGCCGGGTGATTGCCGCCGTGGGCGCGAAGCTGGGTTTGTCGGCACTGATGGCAAACACGCTGGCGCTGATGGCCGAAAAGCGCCGGCTGTTCGTGCTGCCGCAACTCCTGAACAACCTTGCCGACAAGATCGCGGCGGAAAAGGGCGAAATGACCGCCGAGGTCACCTCTGCCACCGCGATGTCGGCGGCGCAGGCCAAGGCACTTGCCGCAACGCTGAAAGCCAGCGTCGGCAAAACCGTGAAATTGAAAACCACTGTCGATGAAAGCCTCATCGGCGGTCTTGTCGTGAAGCTGGGCTCGACCATGATCGACACATCGGTCAAGGCGAAGCTCGCCGCACTCCAGAATGCAATGAAAGAGGTTGGGTGATGGGAATTCAAGCTGCCGAGATCTCCGCGATCCTGAAAGAGCAGATCAAGAACTTCGGCAAGGACGCACAAGTCGCCGAAGTTGGCCGCGTGTTGAGCGTGGGTGACGGCATCGCCCGGGTCCACGGCCTTGACAACGTGCAGGCCGGCGAGATGGTCGAATTCCCCGGTGGCATCCGTGGCATGGCGCTGAACCTCGAGGTCGACAACGTCGGTATCGTGATCTTCGGTTCCGACCAGGACATCAAGGAAGGCGATACCGTCAAGCGCACCAAGTCCATCGTGGACGTGCCTGCGGGCGACGCGCTGCTGGGCCGCGTTGTCGACGCGCTGGGCAACCCGATCGACGGCAAGGGTGCAATCAACACCACCGAACGTCGCGTGGC
This sequence comes from Tabrizicola sp., assembly GCF_031377265.1. GTDB lineage: Bacteria > Pseudomonadota > Alphaproteobacteria > Rhodobacterales > Rhodobacteraceae > JAUYQR01. Next base: position 2,970 of record NZ_JANMET010000138.1, read on the forward strand.
CGACGTGAAGGCCCCCGGCATCATCCCGCGCAAATCGGTGCATGAGCCGATGGCGACCGGCCTGAAGGCAATCGACGCGATGATCCCGATTGGCCGTGGCCAGCGCGAACTGATCATCGGCGACCGCCAGACTGGCAAGACTGCCGTGGCACTGGACACGATCCTGAACCAGAAGGCGTATAACGACGCGGCTGGCACGGATGAAGGCAAGAAGCTGTACTGCATCTATGTGGCCATCGGGCAGAAACGCTCCACCGTGGCACAGCTGGTGAAAAAGCTGAACGAAACCGGGGCCAGCGCCTATACCATCGTGGTGGCGGCAACCGCGTCCGACCCGGCGCCGATGCAGTTTCTGGCACCCTATGCGGCAACCGCAATGGCCGAGTTTTTCCGCGACAACGGCCGCCATGCGCTGATCATCTATGATGACCTGTCCAAGCAGGCCGTGGCCTACCGCCAGATGTCGCTGCTGCTGCGCCGTCCGCCGGGGCGTGAAGCTTATCCGGGCGACGTGTTTTATCTGCATAGCCGTTTGCTGGAACGTTCGGCCAAGTTGAACGAAGATTTCGGATCGGGGTCGCTGACTGCGCTGCCGATCATCGAAACCCAAGGCGGCGACGTGTCGGCGTTCATCCCGACCAACGTGATCTCGATCACCGATGGCCAGATCTTCCTGGAAACCGAACTGTTCTATCAGGGCGTGCGTCCGGCGGTGAACACCGGTCTGTCGGTGAGCCGGGTTGGTTCGTCGGCGCAGACCAGCGCGATGAAGTCGGTGGCCGGCAAGGTGAAGCTGGAACTGGCGCAGTACCGCGAAATGGCGGCCTTTGCGCAGTTCGGGTCTGACCTTGACGCATCGACCCAGCAATTGCTGAACCGGGGCGCGCGTCTGACCGAGCTGATGAAGCAGGCGCAATATGCACCGCTGACCAACGCTGAAATCGTGTGCCTGATCTATGCGGGCACCAGCGGCTACCTGGACAAGATCGGCGTCAAGGACGTTGGCCGGTTCGAGCAGGGCTTGCTCAAGCACCTGCGCACCACCGGTAAGGCGCTGTTGGCCGACATCACCACGAAAGACCGCAAGGTTGCGGGCGATCTGGAGAAAGCCATCCGGGCCGAGCTTGACGCCTTCGCCAAAGACTTCGCGTAACTCGGGCCGGGGGAGCACCTAGATGCCCAGCTTGAAGGACCTGAAGAACCGGATCGCCAGCGTGAAGAACACGCGGAAGATCACGAAGGCCATGCAGATGGTCGCCGCCGCAAAGCTGCGCCGCGCGCAGGAAGCGGCGGAGGCTGCACGGCCCTATGCCGAACGGATGACGGCGGTGATGGCGTCGCTTGCAACCAACGTCGGCCAGTCGGCCGGTGCGCCGAAGCTGTTGGCCGGTAACGGCCGCGATCAGGTGCATCTGTTGGTGGTGATGACGGCAGAGCGCGGCCTTTGCGGCGGCTTCAACTCCACCATCGTGCGCTTGGCGCGGCTACGGATCGGCGAACTCATTGCTGCTGGCAAGACCGTCAAGATCATGACCGTGGGCAAGAAGGGCCGTGAGCAGCTGCGCCGTGAATATGGGTCGCTGTTCGTTGGCCACACCGATCTGACCGACGTGAAGCGCGTGGGTTATGTCAATGCCCAAGGCGTTGCGCGCGAGGTTCTGGCGGCGTTCGAAGCTGGTGAATGCGATGTGGTCACCATCTTCTACAACCGCTTCCAATCGGTGATCAGCCAGATCCCGACGGCTTTGCAGGTGATCCCGGCGAAGTTCGAGGCTGGTGCGGCGTCTGCGCTATATGACTACGAGCCGAGCGAAGAGGCCATTCTGGCCGATCTTCTGCCGCGCGGCGTGGCCACGCAGATCTTCACCGCGATGCTGGAAAACGGGGCGTCCGAACAGGGTGCCCGGATGAGCGCCATGGACAATGCCACCCGCAACGCGGGCGACATGATCAACCGGCTGACCATCCAGTACAACCGGTCGCGGCAGGCCGCGATCACCAAAGAGCTTATCGAAATCATTTCCGGCGCTGAGGCGCTGTAAGGTAACCGGAGAAACGACATGGCAAAAGCACCGAAAGCAGCTGCCGCGGCAGGCAAGGTCACGCAGATCATTGGCGCCGTGGTGGACGTGCAGTTCACCGGCGATCTGCCCGCGATCCTGAACGCGCTGGAAACCGACAACAACGGCAAGAAGCTGGTTCTGGAAGTGGCACAGCACTTGGGCGAAAGCACCGTGCGCTGCATCGCGATGGACGCGACCGAAGGTCTGGTCCGGGGCGCCCCGGTCAGCGATACCGGCGCGCCGATTGCGGTTCCGGTCGGGGACGGCACGCTGGGCCGCATCATCAACGTGATCGGCGAGCCGATCGACGAAAAGGGCCCGGTGGTGCATACCGAGCGCCGCTCGATCCACCGCGCAGCACCAACCTTTGCCGAACAGGCGACGGATGCGCTGATCCTGGTAACCGGGATCAAGGTGATCGACCTTTTGGCCCCCTATTCCAAGGGCGGCAAGATCGGGCTGTTCGGCGGTGCGGGCGTGGGCAAGACGGTTCTGATCCAGGAACTGATCAACAACATTGCCAAAGTTCACTCCGGCTATTCGGTGTTCGCGGGCGTGGGTGAACGGACGCGGGAAGGCAACGACCTGTATCACGAATTCATCGAATCCGGCGTCATCAACATCGACGACCTGACCAAGTCGAAAGTGGCGCTGGTCTACGGCCAGATGAACGAACCGCCGGGCGCGCGTCTGCGTGTGGCACTGTCGGGTCTGACCATTGCCGAACAGTTCCGCGACCAGTCTGGCACGGACGTGCTGTTCTTCGTCGACAACATCTTCCGCTTTACCCAAGCCGGTTCGGAAGTGTCCGCCCTTTTGGGACGTATCCCGTCGGCCGTGGGCTATCAGCCGACGCTGGCCACAGACATGGGCGCGCTGCAGGAA
>NZ_JANMET010000170.1:0-3913 GCF_031377265.1 Tabrizicola sp.
TCGGCCTATGCCAAGATCTACCTGACCGACCCCGAAGCCGTCGAAGTCATGCTGACCAAGCAGAACGTCGATGGCTCGACCGGCTATTACTCCATCGGTTTCGCCCGCAAGGACAGCGGCATCACCTCGTTGGACGACGCCAAGGGCAAGGTCTTCGCCTTCGCCGACCCGAACTCCACCTCGGGCTACCTCGTGCCCGCGGCCGAGCTTTCGGCCAAGTATGGCAAGCTTGAAGACTACTTCGCTGAAGTCAAAATGTCCGGCGGCCACGAACAGACCATCGTCGGCGTGTCGAACGGTGACTTCGCGGCGGGCGTGTCTTGGGCTGATGGCCTTGGCAACTGGGAAGACGGCTTCACCTCGGGCGCTTTCCGCAAGGCTGCCGATGCCGGCCTCGTCGACATGAACAACATCGTCGAAATCTGGCGCTCCAAGATGATCCCGGAAGGCCCGCTGGTCGTTCGCAAGGCCCTGCCGCAGGACGTCAAGGACAAGATCTACGCGATGATGGACACCATGTGGCAAACCGACAAGGAATGCGCCTACAACGTCGCCGCCGGTGAAGCCAAAGACTTCGTCCCGGTCAAGCACGAAGACTATCAGGGCATCCTCGACGCCCGCAAACTGCAAGAAGGCATGTGATTTCAACATGATCTGCCGGGCCATCCACAGGGTGGCCCGGCAATTTCTTTGCAGGGGACGCTGATGGTCGATATTGCCTTTGGGCCGGATCAGGGCAAGCGGCCCGACACCTCCGACACCCGCGCCGCCTATCTTGAAATGATCCGCCGCAAGCGCATGTACGGCGGCATCCTGCTGGTGCTGTTCATCGCCGTCTTCGCCTCAGGTTGGGTGCTGGCCGACCACCGCAATGCCGGCGGTTTCTGGAACGGCTTGCCGCAGATCGACGATTTCGCCGGCGAAGTGCTGTCCGAAGCCTGGACCAACCGCGCCAACCTGCCTGCGCTGTTCGTCGAATTCCTCCCCTCGCTGATTGAGACGATCAACATCGCCGCCGTCTCCACCTTGATTGGCGGGTTGATGGCAGTAGTTTTGTCGCTTTTGTCCACCCGTGGCCTTGCCCGCTGGCCGCGCCTGATCGGCGTGTTCCGGCGCAGCATGGACGCCCTGCGCGCCATCCCGGAAATCGTCATCGCGCTGGTGCTGATCTACATCCTTGGCGGCGGCCCGGTGCCTGCGGTCATTGCCATCGCGCTGCACACCGGCGGCGCCTTGGGCAAATTGTTCTCCGAAGTCGCCGAAAACGCCGACCTGAAACCGGTTGAGGGGCTGGCCTCGGTGGGTGCCACCTGGGGCCAGCGGATGTGGCTTGGCGTCCTGCCGCAAGTCGCGCCGAACTGGCTTAGCTACGCGCTCCTCAGGTTTGAAATCAACGTCCGCGCTTCGGCCATCCTCGGCTTTGTCGGCGAAGGTGGCATCGGCCATGACCTCAAACTGGCGATGCAGTGGGGTCAGGGCCGCTATGATCAGGTCGTGGCGATCTTCATCCTGCTGTTCTTCACCATCTTCGTGATCGACCGCTTCTCCGACCGTTATCGCAATCGTCTGGTCAAGGGGTACTGACATGACCGCAATGGCACCCGCCCCAACCCGCGCCGATCTGCTGACCGCCACCTTCGCCCGCCGCCGCCTGTTTGCCTTTGGCGTGCCGGGGCTGATCCTTCTTTACCTCACCTACACGTTCTTTGCCTTCGACATTCCGGGCATCGCGCAGCGCGCGCGGATGGACAATGCCATCATCCTCACCTCGGATTTCTGGTCCTACAAAACCCATGTCACCCGCGACAACCGGTCAGGCGACGTCGTCGTAGCGATCGAGGGCGAGAACAAGGGCACCTACCCCGACGGCATGCTGCCCGATTGGGTTACCCGTGACGGCGATGTAACCCGGATCGATCTTGGCGATGGCTACCTTGCCACTTATGACGCGGCCGGCGGGCGCTTTGTGGTGCCGGGCTACGGCACCATCGACATCCGCCCCGAAAATGGCGCGCTCACGCTGACAGCGCCTCAGCCGCTGCCAAAATGGATCAACGCCACACCCAACAAGGTGTCGGTGACCACCCCTGCGGGCCGTTTCAACTACAGCCGCTCCAAGGTGGAGACGTTCAAATATCAACCGGGGTGGGAACTGTTCTTCTTTACCCTCGACAGCCCGTTTTACGGCAAAGGCCCGCTGGAACTGGCAAAGCTTTCGCTGTGGGGCGACCGGGTTGATCCGGCGCGTTCCAACATCGGCTACATCGTGTCCGAAGTCTGGACCAACAAGATGTGGCGCCACGGCGATGTCCTTTGGGCGATCTTCGAGACGATCCTGATGGCCTTTCTCGGCACCGCCGGGGCGGCACTTGTGGCCTTCCCTCTGGGCTTTGTCGCGGCCTCGAACTTCATGCCGATCCGCGCCGTCCGCTTTGGCATCCGCCGGGTGTTTGATTTCATCCGCGGTGTTGACGGGTTGATCTGGACGATCATCCTCAGCCGCGCCTTTGGCCCCGGCCCGATGACCGGGTCGCTGGCCATCATGATTACCGACATCGGCTCGTTCGGCAAAACCTTCTCCGAAGCATTGGAAAACGTCGACGAAAAACAGATCGAAGGCGTCCGCTCCACCGGTGCCAACAGTCTGTTGCGCGCCCGGTTCGGGGTGATCCCGCAGGTCATGCCGATCCTGCTAAGCCAGGTGCTGTACTACCTTGAATCCAACACCCGCAGCGCCACCGTCATCGGTGCCATCGTCGGTGGCGGCATCGGGTTGTTGCTGACCCAAGCCATCATCACCCAGAAAGATTGGGAAGAGGTCGCCTATTATATGACGCTGATCGTGCTGATGGTGATGCTGATGGATACGCTGTCAGGCTGGCTGCGGCGGCGGCTCATCAAAGGCTAGGCACGGGTCGGCTCAAGGCGCGTCCCACCCTGATTCTCCACCATGGTTAACGCCGGTTTCGTATGGCGCGCGTGTAGACGGAATGAAGACGCAGGGAAGATGAAAAGAAGACGTGAGGAAGATCTGGAAAATCCAGTGATTACCGCAGTTTAACGCACCGTTCGCCCCGCACGTCTACACCCCCGCCCCCGCTGCTCCACACAGAATTTCAGGACCGACAATGCCCAGGCTTTCCCCCACCGAACCGCTGATCCATCCGGGCAGCACCATCACCACTTCCACCTTCGGCGGATGGTGCGAGGTAGGCGAGGGCAGCCGGATCGTCAATTCCACGTTCGCGGATTATGCCTATTGCGACCGGCTGTCCGATATCGCCAACACCAGTGTCGGCAAGTTCGCCAACATCGCCGCGATGACCCGGATCGGGCCAACCGACCATCCGATGGATCACGCATCGCTGCATCATTTCCTATACCGATCAAGCTATTATTGGGATGACGCGGTTGATGATCCGGACTTCTTCAAAGCCCGCGCCGCACGCCGTACTGTGATCGGCCCCGACACCTGGATCGGTCATGGCGCGATCATCAAGCCCGACGTGACCATCGGCGCAGGGGCCGTCATCGCCTCAGGCGCGGTGGTCACCAAGGACGTGCCGCCCTATATGATCGTCGCCGGCATCCCCGCCAAACCCCTGCGCCCGCGCTTTGCACCGGGCATCGCGGACCGGCTATTGGCGCTGGCCTGGTGGGATTGGAGCCACAGTCAGTTGCGCGAAAATCTGCAGGATTTCAGGACCTTGCAGGCCGAAGCTTTCCTTGAAAAGCACGAAACCGCTACTCTGGCGTCACCGTCAAAGTAACACGATCCCCCGCAAACCAGGTGGTGCCAAATTCCACCGGCACGCCCCGCTCATCGACATTCACCGACACCGACCGCAGGATCGGCGCGCCTTCCGAAACTTGCAGTGCCAAGGCAATCACCGGCGCAGCCAGCTTCGCCGTA
>NZ_JANMET010000216.1:0-15488 GCF_031377265.1 Tabrizicola sp.
AATGAAGTCGCCGAGTTGTGAGTCTTCCTCGTCGCCGATTGGGGTTTCCAAGCTGATAGGTTCCTTGGCGATTTTCATCACCTTGCGGACCTTTTCCAAGGGCATTTGCAGCTTTTCGGCCAATTCCTCGGGGGTCGGTTCGCGGCCGATTTCGTGCAGCATCTGGCGGCCGGTGCGGACCAGTTTGTTGATCGTTTCGATCATGTGCACCGGAATTCGGATGGTGCGGGCCTGATCGGCGATGGAGCGGGTGATCGCCTGCCGGATCCACCAGGTGGCATAGGTCGAGAACTTGTAGCCCCGGCGGTATTCGAACTTATCCACGGCCTTCATCAGGCCGATGTTGCCTTCCTGAATGAGATCAAGGAATTGCAGGCCCCGGTTGGTGTATTTCTTGGCGATCGAGATCACCAGACGCAGGTTTGCCTCGACCATTTCCTTCTTGGCCTGACGCGCCTCTTTTTCGCCCTTCTGGACCTGGTTCACGATCCGGCGGAATTCGGCGATATCGACACCGATGTACTGGCCGACGGCGGCCATTTCGGCGCGCAGCTCCTCGACCTTTTCGCGGCTTTTCTCGATCAGCATCTGCCAGCCGCGACCGCCCTTGACGGCCATCCGGTCCATCCAGGCGGGGTCAAGTTCGTAGCCTTGGTATTCGTCGATGAACTCGCGCCGGTTGATGCGCGCTGCATCGGCGAGTTTGACCATGTTGGAGTTGATCCCCATGATCTTGCGGTTGATGCCGTAAAGCTGGTCGATCAGCGCTTCGATCCGGCTGTTGTTGAGGTGCAGCTCGTTCACCAGCAGCACGATTTCCGAGCGCAATTTCTGGTAGGCGGCCTCTTCGGCGGTTGAAAAGCGCTGGGCGTTGGACAGGGCGGCGTTCATCCGCAGGTCCTGCATTTCGGCAAGTTTCACATAGTCGCGCGCGATCAGGTCAAGCGTTTCCAGAACGCCGGGCTTGAGGGCAGCCTCCATTGCCGCAAGCGACATGTTGGAGGCTTCATCGTCCTCGTCATCGTCACTTTCGGCGATGATCGGGTTGCCATCGGCGTCCAGCTCCGGTTCTGCCGCACCGGCGCGGCGTGGGGCGGCACCCACCTCCACGTCATCAAGGGCGGGGCCGTCGAGTTCTTCTTCGCCATCAAGGCTGCGCCCGAAGGTGGCCTCAAGGTCGATCACGTCACGCAACAGGATGTCTTCGGACAGCAATTCGTCACGCCAGATGGTGATGGCGTGGAACGTCAGCGGGCTTTCGCAAAGGCCCGCGATCATCGTGTTGCGGCCTGCCTCGATCCGCTTGGCGATGGCAATTTCGCCTTCGCGCGACAAAAGCTCCACCGAGCCCATTTCACGCAGATACATCCGGACCGGATCATCCGTGCGGTCGAGCGCCTCGGCCGAAGTGCCCGACACGGCCACTTCGCGCGAGGTGGACACCTCGACCAGTTCGCCCGCCGGGGCTTCGGCTTCATCAGCCTCATCATCCTCGATGATGTTGATGCCCATTTCGGACAGCATCGACATCACGTCTTCGATCTGTTCGGAAGACACCTGTTCGGGCGGCAGCACCGTGTTCAGCTGGTCATAGGTGATGTAGCCACGCTCTTTCGCGTCGGCGATCATCTTCTTGACGGCAGCCTGGCTCATATCCAGCGAGACATCAGCCTCGTCGGCTTCTGGCTTGGAATCGTCGGTATCCTTGAGGGCCATGAGTGCTCCTTTAGGTCGCATTTGGGCGGCGCTGACCAGGGTCAGTACGAATCGGTACGGCTTTGACGAATCAATAACGCGAATCAGGCCGGGGGAAAGGCCGAATCAGTGGTTTTTCTTCACCCAGACCTGAGTATCGATCAGGGATTGCAGATGTTTCGACAAGGCGAGGCGGTCCTCGCCCAAATCAGTGGCATCAGAACGCTCCGGCTTTTCAGACCGGTGGCGGGCTTCGGCGGCTTTTGTCAGCCGCCAGGTGATCCCTTCGTCGGGCAAACCGTCGAGATCTTCGACGGCATCCTCGATCTCGCGGCGAGCACCGCGACGGGCATCAAGCTTGGCGAGTTCTTCGGCCAGGCAAAGGGTGGCAAGTTCGTCATCGCCGGAATTGCGGATGGGCGGTGCGATGCTGACGTGGGGTCGCAGCATCACCGCGTCAAGGGCAGCGGGCGCTGCTTCGGCAAGACGGGTGTGCAATGCGGGGTCATCGGCATGAACGAGGATCAGGCGGCGCAACAGGTTGTGGTCATCGCCAGTCAGATCCAGCCGCTCGAGCGCAGATTCGAAACGGTGGATCAGCACGGGGTGCACGATCAGAATGGCAAGGATCACGGCCTCGCGCAGGATCTCGTCCACCGGGCCGGAGCTTTGGGCGAGCAGCGAGGAGCGCGTGGAGGGCAGCGCGCCCGACGGGGATTGGCTGCGCTTGCCGGGGGTAAAGCTGCGGCGGGTGCCGAACAGTTCCCAGCGCAGGCGCTTGATCTCTTCGCCGTAATGGCTGCGGATCGAGGGGTCGGCGATGCGCTTCAGGGCGGCGCGCAGGGTCTTGTCGAGGGCGGCCTTGCGTTCGGGGCTGTCAAAGCTGCGGCCTTCGGTTTCGCGCGCCCAAAGCAGGTTCACCATCGGCTGTGCGGCATCCAGCACGGCCTTCATCGCGCCGGCGCCTTGGGTCTTCAGCAGATCATCGGGGTCAAGGCCGGTGGGCAGCATGGCAAAGCGCAGACCCTTGCCGGCCTCCAGCAGGGGCAGGGCAAGGTCGATGACGCGCAGCGCGGCGCGGATGCCGGCGGTGTCACCGTCAAGGGCGATCACCGGTTCGTCGCTGATGCGCCACATCAGGCGCAGCTGGTCTTCGGTGACGGCGGTGCCGAGGGGGGCGACGGTGGCCCTGAACCCCGCCTCGGACAGAGCGATCACATCCATGTAGCCTTCGGCGACGATCAGCGGCTGGCCCTTGCCCGCCGCCTCGCGCGCAGGGGCTTGATTGTAGAGGTTGCGGCCCTTGTCGAACAGGTCGGTTTCCGGGCCGTTAAGGTATTTCGCCGGATCGGCCGGGTCCATCGCCCGTCCTCCAAGGCTGATCGCGCGGCCGCGCCCGTCGCGGATCGGAAAGATGATGCGGTTGCGGAACCGGTCATAGGCGGCGCGCTTGTCGGATTTCGCCGCCAGACCGGCGTCGATCAGCAGGTCGGTGGCGATGCCCTTTTGCGCCATGGCATCGGTCAGCGCGGTCCATCCGGCGGGGGCAAAGCCGATCTCCCAGCGGTCCTGCGCCTCGGGCGTCAGGCCGCGCTTGGCCAGGTAGGCGCGGGCCTCGGCGGCGGCGGCGGTCTTCAGCTGCAGGCGGAACCATTTCACCGCCTCTTCCATCACCCGGATCAAGTCGGAGCGCCGGTCGGCCTTTTCGACGGCGCGGGGGTCTTGCGCCGGCACTGGCAAACCCGCCTCGGCGGCGAGGATCTGCACTGCCTCCATGAAGCCGACGTTTTCGGTGTCTTTCACAAAAGTGACGGCGTCGCCTTTGGCGTGGCAGCCGAAGCAGTAGTAAAAGCCCTTGCGGTCATCAACGTGGAAAGAGGCGGATTTTTCCTGGTGGAACGGGCACGGCGCCCACATGTCGCCCTTGGCCATGTTGGATTTGCGCATGTCCCAGGTGACTTTCTTCCCAACAACGGAAGAAAGCGAGACTCGGGTGCGCAACTCATCAAGGAATCCGGGTGGCAGGCTCATGGGTCTTATATCGGCCCCGCGCGCGGCTCTGTCCAGCGGTAGGAAACCTGAGCGGGCAAGCCCGCAAGTTTTTCATCTCGCCTCTGGCCTGCGGCCAACCGGCTCGGGCGTGCCTCCGGCGGGGATACTTGGCGAAGAGGAACTTCGCGGTGCTTCCTCTTCGCCAAATATCCCGGGGGTGCGGGGGCTGGCCCCCGCTGTTGCGGGATGCGATCAGAGGCTCAGCCGGTCACGCATTGCATACCAGGTCATCGCCAGCACGAGGAGCGGCGAGCGCAAGGCCGCGCCGCCGGGAAAGCGGCGTTGTGGCAGGCTGGCCAGCAGATCGAAACGCCCGGCCTGCCCGGCCACCGCTTCGGCCAGCACCTTGCCGGCCATGCCGGCCATCGCCACGCCGTAGCCTGAATAGCCCGAGGCCGACAGCACATTGGGGTGGGGCCTGGTAAAGCAGGGCAGGCGGTTGACGGTGATGGCCAGCGTGCCGCCCCAGGCGTAGTCGATTTTGGTCCCTGCAAGCTGCGGATAGACGCGCAGCATCGGCTTGGTCACAGCCTTCTCCACATCGGTAAAGCGGTAGCCATAGGTCTCAGCCCCGCCGAACAGCAGGCGGCCATCTTCGGATAAACGCCAGTAATTGTTTACGAACTTGGTATCGGTCACGGCGACGGGTTCGGCGATGATCTCGGTCGCGCGCGCGCCCAAGGGTTCGGTAGCGATGATGTAGCTGTTGATCGGCATCACTTTGGTCGCGACCGCGCCGTCAAGATTGCCGAGGTAGCCGTTGCAGGCGAGGATCAGCTGATCGACCGTCACCTGCCCCTGCGCGGTGTGAACGTTGACCTTTGGACCATGCTCGATCCGCAACACTTCGGAGCGTTCGTGCAACACGGCCCCTGCGCGTGCGGCCGCTTGGGCGAGGCCGATGGCATAGTTGAGCGGGTGCAGATGACCAGCACCCCGGTCAATGTCGCCGCCCACATAGGTCTTTGACCCGATCAGACGCGCAAGGCCAGCAGCGTCCAGCGGGGTGATTTGGGCATAGCCGTAGTCGCGGGCGAGTTTTTCGGCGTTTTGGTGGTAGTCGCGCACTTCCGCCTGTGTGCGGCAGGCGTGGGCGATGCCGGGGTGGAAGGTCACTGGCATCGCGTGGCGGGTGATCAGGTCTTGCACCAGCGCCTTGGCCTCTTCGCCCAAGGACCAGAGCTGGCGCGCGAGGTGCGGGCCAAGCATATCCTCCAACGTCTGTTGATCCAGACGCTGGCCGGTGCCGACCTGCCCGCCGTTGCGCCCCGACGCACCGAAGCCCACGCGGTGCGCCTCCAGCAAGATCACCGACAGACCGCGTTCGGCCAGATGCAAGGCTGCTGACAGCCCGGTATAGCCGCCGCCGATGATGCAGATATCGGCCCGCGCCGCACCGGTCAGCGGTGCAAAGGGTGCCAGCGGGGCTGCGGTGGCCGCATAGTAAGAGCCGGGGTATTCCCCCAGCCGGTCGTTGGCGTGCAGAAGGTTCATACGTTCAGCAGCAGATGTTCGCGTTCCCACGGGCTGATGACCTGCAGGAACTCTTTGTATTCGTTTCTCTTTACGGAATCGTAGACCTTGCAGAACATCGGGCCGAGCACCTCTTGCAGGGCCACGTCCTCCTCAAACAGATCAAGGGCGTCGCCGAGGTTCACCGGGATTTCGTCACTGTCGATATAGGCCGACCCGGAAAATTCCGGCCGGGCACCCTTTTGCTCCATCAGCCCGAGATAGCCGCAAGCGAGCGTGGCCGCGATGCCGAGATAGGGGTTGCAATCCATGCCCGGCAGGCGGTTTTCCACCCGCCGTCCGGCGGCGTTGGAGATGGGGATGCGCAGGCCGGTGGTGCGGTTGTCGCGGCCCCATTCCAGGTTGATCGGGGCGGCGAAATCCGGGACGTAGCGACGATAGCTGTTCACATAAGGCGCCAGCAGCGCGATGGCGCCGGTCAGGTGGTTCTGCATCCCGCCGATGAAGTCGAGGAAATGGTCGGTCTCGGCACCTTTCGGGCCGGCAAAGATGTTCTTGCCGGTCTTTGTATCCACCACCGAGGTGTGGATGTGCATGGCTGATCCCGGCTCGCCAGCGATCGGTTTGGCCATGAAGGTGGCAAAGCAATCGTGGCGCAGTGCCGCCTCCCGGATCAGGCGTTTGAAGAAGAACACGTCATCGGCCAGACGTACCGGGTCGCCGTGGGCGAGGTTCAGTTCGATCTGGCCGGCGCCGCCTTCTTGCAGGATACCGTCGATCTCCAGCCCCTGCGCTTCGGCGAAATCGTAGATGTCGTCGATGACCTTGCCATATTCGTCGATGGCCGACAGCGAATAGGCCTGTTTGCCCGCCGCGCGGCGGCCGGAACGGCCCATCGGCGGGATCACCGGCTGGTTCGGGTCTATGTTGCGGGCGGTGAGGAAAAACTCCATCTCCGGGGCCACAACGGGCATCCAGCCCTGCGCGCGGTACAGGTCAACCACCCGGCGCAGCACGTTGCGCGGGCTGTAGGGCACCGGCGTGCCTTCGTGATCGACGGCGTCATGGATGACTTGCAGCGTCACGTCCGCCGTCCACGCCGCGGCGGTGGCGGTTGTCCAGTCGGGGACCAGATACATGTCGGGTTCGGTGAAGGCGTCAAACGGGTTGTCGGCCCATTCACCGGTGATGGTTTGCAGGAAGATCGAGTTTGGCAGGAAGTAGTTGGTCTGCTTGGCGAATTTTGCAGCAGGCATGGCCTTGCCCCGCGCCACACCGGCGATGTCGCCGATCACGCATTCCACTTCGTCCACACGGCGGTTGCCGATGTAGTCACGCGCTGCCTCGGGCAGCTGGTCGGTCCATTTGGACATGGGTCACACATCTTGGGGGGGTGGCCCCCGCGCGGTCAGGCGCGGAGCTTCTCGGCCCCGGTTTGGTGGTTCAGGAAGAATGTGGCGATCCGGTCGGCAACGGAACCGTCGCTGAGCGGTACCCCAAGGCGAGCGCGGGCGCGGTCCATCAGATCATCCGGCACCAGGCCGGGGCCACGGGTGCGCATCAGGCCATCGACAAACTCGGGTCGAAACTCGGGGTGTGCCTGCACGGTGAACATACGGTCATCATAGAGAAGCGCCGCGTTTTCGCAGAAATCACTGCTGGCGATGACTTTGGCGGTGTCGGGCACCTTGGTGACCTGATCGCGGTGCCACGCGTTCAGGGTGAGTTTTTCGCCGTTGAAATCATAGTCGGTCGCGCCGACGGACCAGCCGCCGGCGAATTTCTCGACCTTGCCGCCCATCGCTTGCGCGATGATCTGGTGGCCAAAGCAGATGCCGACCACGGGAATGTGTCTGGCATAAGCGTCGCGGATGAAGGTTTCCAGCGGCTTGATGAAGGGGTGATCCTCATACGCCCCGTGGCGCGAGCCGGTGATCAGCCAGCCTTCGCAGTCGGTAATGCTGGCCGGAAAATCCATCGTTTCCACCCGGTAATGGCGGAAGGTCAGGCCGCGCCCGGCAAGCAGGCGTTCGAACATGTCAGGATAATCGCCCAGATCGTCCTTCAGGGCGTCTGGGGAGGCTCCGGTTTGCAAGATGCCGATCAGCATTTGTGTCTCATGGGTTAATGACCGGATGGTAGGCCGAAAGGCCCCCCTCCGGTCAAGGGGGTCAGACGGTGTCGAGGTAAAGCTCCACCCGTTCTTCGGGCGAAAGTTCAGCGAGGTAGTGCAGTTCCTGACGTTTGGTCTGCACCAGATTGCGGATCAGTTCCTTGGGCAGGAAGCGATAGAGGATATCGCTGCCCTCGAACGCATCGATTGCGGCGTCCCAGGTGGCGGGAATTTGTGGCAGGTCCATCGCATAGGCGTTGCCGGTGACGGGCGGTGGCGGCTCCACCTCATCCTCGATACCGGTGAGGGCGGCGCCAAGGATCGCGGCAAGCATCAGGTAGGGGTTGACGTCGCCGCCCGCCACGCGATGTTCGATCCGCCGCGCCTCGGGGTTGCCTGCGGGGATGCGGATCGCGGCGGTGCGGTTTTCAAACCCCCAGCTGATCGCGGTGGGGGCGTGCTTGTCGGGCACCAGGCGGTCGTAGCTGTTCAGGTGCGGCGCAAACAGCAGCGTGCTGTCATGCATCGCGGCAAGACACCCCGCCACGGCATAGCGCAGGGCTGCGGTGCCTTTCGGGCCACCGCTGTCAAAGATGTTCTCGCCCTTGGAATCCAGCACCGAAAAATGCGTATGCAGGCCGGAGCCGGAGTATTCCATGTAGGGCTTGGCCATGAAGCTGGCGGCAAAACCGTGGCGGCGGGCAAGGCCCTTGACCAGCATCTTGAAGAGCCAGGCATCGTCGGCGGCGCGCAGGGCGTCGTCACAATGCATCAGGTTCACTTCGAACTGACCGAGGCCGGTTTCCGAGGTGGTGGTGTCGGCGGGAATGTCCATCGCCTCGCAGGCATCGTACAGGTCGGTGAAGAAGGTATCGAAGGCGTCCAGTGCGCGGATCGACAGGGTTTCGGACGCTTTACGACGCTTGCCGGACCGGGGCGAGGGCGGGACCTGCAGGGTCTTGCCAGAGTCGTCGATCAGGAAGAACTCCAGTTCCATTGCGCAGACCGGGGTCAGGCCCTTGGCCTTGTAACGGTCGACCACGGCACGCAACGCATGGCGCGGATCGCCTTCATAGGGCTGGCCGTTTTCGCGGAACATCCAGATTGGCAGCAGGGCTGTCGGCGCCTCTAGCCATGGCATTGGCATAAAGCCGCGTTCGGTGGGCATCAAGACGCCGTCAGCGTCGCCCTGTTCGAACACCAGCGGGCTGTCGTCGATATCCTCGCCCCAGATGTCGAGGTTGAGGACCGAGAACGGAAACCGGGTTCCGTTCTTGACCACGTTGTCGGCAAAGCGGGCGGGCACGCGTTTGCCCCGCGCCTGGCCATTCAAATCCACTGCGGCCACGCGGATGGTCCGCACGTCCGGGTGTTTGCGAAGGTAGTCTTTCATCATCATGTCTTCAGGCAGGGCATGAACCGCCCACGCACAGACCAAGGGTCCGGCAGGCGGGTTTCGGATCATGCCCTTGATCCTATCCCCTGTTTTTTGATCACCGATGGGCCCCGAAGTGGTGCGCGCATAATTTGATCAAATTCAGAGTACCCTCGGATCACCTGCCGATGCAAGCGGATTCTGCTTTTCGCCGGGCCGGTCAGTAGAACCAGCGGTTTTCCAGATCGGTGAGGGTGCCGTCGGCACGCATCTCATCAAGGGCCGCGTTCAGACTGCGCAGAAGGTCGGCGTTGCCCTTGCAGACGGCCATGGCAACGCCGTCATCGGGCAATTCGGCGGAATAGAGATAGTCATAGCCCTGTGCGGTGATGATGGTTGCGATGTCATCGCGGCTTTCAAAGGGCCCGAAGGCGAGATCGACCTTGCCTTCGGCCAAGGCGCGCAGGACTTCGGCCTCGGTGGAAAAGCTGAGGTGGCGGAAGCCGGATTTCTGCAGGTGGGTGTCGTGCACCGTGCCGCTTTGCACGGCGGTCAGCGCCTGTTCGGGGGCGGGTGCGCCGGGGCGACCGATGAACCATTCGGTATCGTCGGTGGTGTGGTAAGGCTCGGTGAAATCCACCAAACGGCGACGGTCGTCGGTGACTGCCATGCCGCCCAGAACCACATCAAACTCGCCCGCCATCACACCGGGGATCAGCTGATCAAAGGTGGTGTCGACCCAAGTGCAGGACAGGGTTGCGCGCTGGCAGACCTGATCCATGATGTCACGTTCATAGCCGGTGATGGTGCCGGCATCATCGACATAGGTGTAGGCAGGAAAGGGCGCGTCGGTGGCAATGACCACCGGCCCCGCATTGGCAAGCGTCAGCCCGGCGATCACAGCCGATATGGTGGCCGAGCAGACCATTCACGACGCCCTTCGACGGGCGCGGGTGGCAGCCGTTTCAAGCTGGCGGTTGCGCACCGTCGGGTTGGATTTGTCGTGACCGCGCTGGGGTGGCAGGGCAACGCCCGGCGACGCCGCCGCTGGGCCAGCCCACTTGCGCAGCCCATGATTTTCGGTGGCTGGTGGATGGGGCATACGGGCTGGCATGGCACTCTGGAATGGGGGCGTCATGGGCCGCGAGTAGGACCGAGATTTCACACCATTGCAACGCGCAATTCGCCGGGAGACGGGTCAGGCGGGCTGCGCGATCAGCTCAGGTGCCGGCGGATTGGGCACCGCAAGGTAGGCGGCCAGGGGGATGCGGGTGATCCCCTTAAGGCGCAGGGCGGCACGGTGTTCGGCGGGCAGCGCGGCAATGGCCTGTGCGATCACGTCGAACAGCAGGTCCGCATCGGCCCCTGGACCGGCGATGAAGGGCAGGCCGGGGGTCGGTTCCGTCAACTCAATTTGCTTGAGATTGGCAACGACGGGATCGGCCTCGGACATCAAGGCGAAGGTGTTCAGGTCAAGGGCTGCAATGTCAGCGCGGCCTTCGGCGACAGCGCGGGCCGACAGCCGGTGCCCACCGCTGCGCACTGTTGGATGCAACCGCAATCCGCGAGCGATGGCATGGTACTGCGGAGCCGCCCAGCCCGATTGCGACAGGTCTTCGTTGAACGCGAAACGCGCGCCGTCAAAATCTGCAAGTGTCTGGCGTGGGTCGTCTTTCCGAGCAATGAAGACGGATCGGTAATGGCCGGGACGTACGCCCTCAATGCCATAATCCGGGGTGCCGACATAGGTGACCTTGTCGTGCAACCGGGCGCGGAACGGGTAGCCGCAGGTTTGCGACAACACCAGATCGGGGGCTTGCCAGGCGGGCCAATAGGCCGCCTCGCCCCGCGTCAGGGCATCAGGCGCAGGATGGCCCTGCGCGCGCAACCCGTCACGGATCAGCGTCCAGAGATGGTCGTTGGCCGCCACGGCCGGGCCGAAATCATACATCGCCAGCGACGCGATCACAGCCCGGTCGCCCGTTGCCGCGCTTGCGCTGATTGCACGTCGGTCAGGCCCAGAAGATTGGTGACCAGCCGCATCAGGCGGTCTTCCTCGTCATCGCGCAACCGGTCGGCCAGTACGACCGACCACATCGCCGTCAGCACCTCGGTGCGGTCTTCCAGCGGCGTTGCGGCCTTGATCGCGCGGGTGAACCGCACGGTATCGGGTGCGATCGCCTCCAGCGCCTCGGCGTCAGCGCGCAGCTTGGCGGAAGCGAACGGGTCAAGGCCGTAGCGGGTGGACAGAACGCGATCGATGCGCTCCACCTCCTCGGCGGAATAGAGGCCGTCGGTGCGGGCGACGCGCACCAAAAGGGCCGCCAGCGCCAGACGGGCGTCGGGTTCGGGCAGGTGGGTTGGGGCGGGCGCCAGAAGGCGGCGAAGCAGGGCGTCGAACATGCGCGTTATCTAGGGCCTGTTGCGACGGATTGGTAGTGGGTCTTGAACTGATTGCCCAGCCACACGGCCTCATCGTCCAGACCGAATGGCGGGTTGATGACGAACAGGCCGGAGCCTTCCATCCGGTGCCCATCCCGGGCGGGGGGAAAGCGGACCTCGTGGCGCAGGCCGTCGGGGAAGGAGTCCACCAGCGATTTCAGCATGCTGGCATGCGGCGCCCCGGTCAGGATCGGATACCACAGGATCAGGATGCCGACGTTCCATTTGCGATGGATATTGGCCAGATGCTTTGGGATGGCGTCGTAATCGGCCTTCACCTCGTAGCTGGGGTCGATCAGCATCAGCCCCCGGCGCGGCGTGGGGGGAGTGAGCGCGAGCGCCAGTTCAAACCCGTCGCGCTGATGGATATGCGCGCCCCACGGGGCGGCGGTGGCGCGCAGATGCTGCACCTCCTGGGGGTGCAATTCGGCCAGATGGATGCTGTCGGTTTCGCGCAGGCCAAGTGCTGCAATCAGCGGCGAACCGGGGTAAGCCTGCGGGCCATGCGCCGCGCGGGTTTCCATCAGACGCTGGCGATAGGGGTGGTCAGGCGGGAACCAGCCTTCGGCAAGCGTGATCCCCTGCGCGGCCTCGCCGGTCTTCAACGCGGCGTCGCTGGCCAGATCGTAGAGGCCCCGGCCGGCATGGGTTTCGATGTAGCTGAGCGGTTTGTCCTTGAGCGTCAGGTAGTTGAGCACCCAAGACAGCACCGCGTGCTTGTGCACGTCTGCCAGATTGCCCGCATGGTAATGGTGTTGATAGGACAGCATCGGCCCTGCGTAACGTGGTTTGGCGCGGCTGGAAAGACCGGAACCGGGTTGATCGGCAGGCGTTGGGAGCGTAGGAGCAGGGGATCTGCGTGTATTGGGGGCGGAATGGAAATCTTTACGGTCGAGGGGTTTTACGCCCTCATGCAGGTCATCGGAATCGATCTGGTACTGGCGGGCGACAATGCGATTGTCATTGGCCTGGCCGCTGCAGGATTGCCCAAGGAGCTGCGGGCCAAGGCGATCCTGGTCGGGATTGCCGCCGCCACGGTGATGCGGATCGGCTTTGCGCTGGTCGCCGCGCAACTTCTTGAAATCACGGGGCTGTTGCTGGCCGGCGGGATCCTGCTGTTGTGGGTGACCTGGAAGATGTGGCGCGAGCTGCAGAACGGGCACGGCGCGGAAACCGAGGCGGAAGAGGCGCTGACCGGCACCGATCTGAACGCCGACGGCACGGTCGGGGGCGGCGCGCCGCGCAAGACTTTCGCCCAGGCCGCGACCCAGATCGTGATCGCCGATGTGTCGATGTCACTGGATAATGTGCTGGCCGTTGCGGGGGCGGCGCATGACCATCCGACGGTTCTGGCCATCGGTCTGGTGCTGTCGATTGCACTGATGGGGCTGGCGGCCAGTTTCATCGCGCGGCTTTTGAACAAGCACCGCTGGATCGCCTATGTCGGGCTGGCGATCATCCTTTACGTCGCGCTGAAGATGATGTGGGAGGGGGCCCACGAGATGCAGCCGGTCTTGCTGGGGATGGTCGGCTAAGCCTTTGCGGGCGCTGGATTAACCGGCTGATTTTGACGGGGTGGGACGGTCTTCTTTCCGTCTACGCCGCGTCTTCATTCCGTCTCCACGCGCGGAGGGGGAACGGGGCGTTAAGCATGATGTGGGAATCGGTTTGAGGGCGTTCGGAGCGGAGGGTCGCGCCAGACCGCCGGGTGGGCGCTGCGACGGCAGTTCTTGGGCGGTTTATGGGTCAGCGTCTTGGGACCGGAGTTCTGCTGGTGACGGTGCAAGGGCGCCTGCCCGAGGGGGCGGTCAGGCGCTGCCCGGCGGCGCTTTGCGCCTTGATTCCGGGCGGGGGGAGGGAAGTTGACGAATGCTTGTTCGGCCCAATTCTGCTACGTCGAGGTGCAAGGCTGAGAAGGTGGTTGCCAAAGACTAGATCGCACGGAACTGCGAGCCCTTGTTGATTGGTAGCAAGTAGAGGCCATTCGCGTTGTTAGTCCGCTGGCTAACTATTCGTTCCCACTGCCAGATAATTGTAGCAGCTTGTTCATGAATACGGGCCTTCTGTACTGCAGGAGCCAAGTATACCCCGATTACCCCTGATCTGAGTATTGCGGCTCGTTCTGGCCTCCTACTAGCGTTGGCCACATCTTTCGATACCACAACCCAATCACGTTCCTTTCCAAGCTCAGTGAATAAATCGATGTCACTAATGTTTATTGGAAACTTATCGCGGAGGGCGTGAGCCTCATGGCCATCATCTTTGACAAGAGCATGCAATGTCCGAGCGAGAACAGGCGGCATGTTGTGGTCAAAAAGAACCTTAACCATTCAATTCCTGTGCCGCATCTAACCGTTGCTCGAACTTGACGGCATCGTTTATGTATCGAATCGGAATCTCGTAAATCTTTGAAAGATAGCGCGCGTCTTGGAATTCAAGAAATTCTCGGTAAATGGTCTGAGTTGACACTCCGAAGGCATCGATCATTGGAGTGCCAAAGAGACGTGCAGGATCAATCACAACGTGTTGTGCTGTAGTCGGTCTCCAGCGAGCAACATAATCGTTCTCATATTCCAGATCATTCAGAGACTGCTTGACGATCTCCGCAAACACCTTCTGTCCAGGGTTCTTCTTGGATAGGCTAACGAACTCTCCATCGTTCTCGATTGCATCCATTAGTATATCGCCGCCCAATAGCTTGAAGCTTCGAGTTGCAAGCGGGCGGGAGACTCCAAAGCGGTTCTCAGCAAGATCAAGAGCAAATCGAATTGCCTGGAGAGAGATCCCCGATCTTCGAAGGGCCTTTACAACTCGGACTTCAATTAGGTCGACAAAGCTCAACTCAGTTGTATCGTCCAAGAATTGATAGTGGGCCTTCCACAACGGATCAGTAGGTCCACTACCGCGAGTCCAGCGCAATACTTCCTGCGCGCTACCTCCTACGAGGCGTGCGGCCTCTCGCGGCGAGTAGATACCAGCTCCGAAGATGACTTCGTCAAACGGCACATCAATCCTCCCGGCATTCGGTGAACTATAGGCTCTTACGATGCCATCAAGTCAATTGGGAAAGCGGTCACACCAACCGCGCCCCCTCCACCGCCGCGCGGACGAAATCCGCGAACAGCGGGTGTGGGGCGAAGGGTTTTGACTTCAGCTCGGGGTGGAACTGCACGCCGATGAACCAGGGGTGGTCCTTGACCTCGACGATCTCGGGCAGTTTGCCGTCCGGGCTCATGCCGCTAAAGATCAGGCCGCAGCTCTCAAGTTTGGCGCGGTACTTGATGTCCACCTCATAGCGGTGGCGGTGGCGTTCTTCGATGCTGGTGGAACCGTAGATCGCGGCGACGTGGGAGCCTTCCTTAAGGGTGGCGGTATAGGCGCCGAGGCGCATGGTGCCGCCCTTGTCGTCGCCGGTCTTGCGCTGGACGACGTGGTTGCCCTGCACCCATTCCTTCAGGTGATAGACCACGGGGGTAAAGCGTTTTGCACCGGCCTCGACGTCAAACTCCTCGGACCCGGCGTTCGCAAGGCCGGCGAGGTTGCGGCTGGCCTCGATCACCGCCATCTGCATGCCTAGGCAGATGCCAAGGTAGGGGATCTTCTTTTCGCGGGCGTAACGGGCGGCCTTGATCTTGCCTTCGGTGCCACGCTCGCCAAAGCCGCCGGGGACGAGGATGGCGTGGAAGTTTTCAAGGTAAGGGGCGGGGTCTTCGCGTTCAAAGATCTCGGCGTCGATCCATTCGGCCTTGACGCGGGTGCGGTTGGCCATGCCGCCATGGGTGAGCGCCTCGGCGATGGATTTGTAGGCGTCTTCCAGCTGGGTGTATTTGCCGACGATGGCTATGCGGACCACGCCTTCGGCGTTGTTCAGGCGGTCCATCACGTCTTCCCAACGGGGGAGGTTGGGCTTTGGCGCGGGGGTGATGCCGAAGGCGTCAAGCACCGCCTGATCGAGGCCCGCGCGGTGGTAGGCCAGCGGGGCCTCGTAGATCGTTTTCAGGTCATAGGCGGCGATCACATGCTCTTTGCGGACGTTGCAGAACAGGGCGATCTTTTCACGCTCCTTGTCGGGGATCGGGTGTTCGGAGCGCAAGAGGAGCACATCGGGGGCAAGGCCGATGGATTGCAGTTCCTTGACGGAATGCTGGGTGGGTTTGGTTTTGAGTTCTCCGCTGGCCGCAAGGTAGGGCAGCAGGGACATCCACCTTCAGCACATGGCGCACGCCCGGCATGCCCATCACCTTCGCCGAGTCGAAACTGACCAGCTTGCCGCCAAACACCGGGCTCTGCGCGATCGATGCGTTCAGCATCTCCGGCAACTGCACATCAATGGCATAG
>NZ_JANMET010000245.1:0-18865 GCF_031377265.1 Tabrizicola sp.
TCGCCGTACTTGAAATCAGGGTCAGAAGCGACGGCGCGCCCGATGATGCCATAGAGGTTGGGGCCGGTCTTGCCACCCTTTTGAATCTCGGTTCCGTCCGGGGCAATGACCGAATGGCAGGCCTTGCATTTCTTGAACGTATCCTCGCCCGCAGCCGCGTCGCCCGCAAGGGCAGGGGCGGCGAAGGCGGCTGCCGAAACGGCGGCCAGAAGGAAGAGCTTGGTCATGGTGTCCTCATGTATCACGGAAGAGCAAAGGGGCGCGCGAGTCGCCTTGAGGGCAACATGGGGATCAGCGGGCTTGTTATGCAATAGCAACATGGTCGCAGCGCGTGGTGCGGCGGCTGTCATTGGATAGCAGCGCTGCCCGGATCAGCCGCAGGACGGGGTCATGGCCGCCGCAAAGGTTGCCATAAGGGCTGCGTCCAGATCGGCCATGCTGACCGGCAGGCCGAGGTCGACAAGGCTGGTCACGCCGTGATCGCGGATGCCGCAGGGCACGATGCCGGAGAAATGCGTGAGGTCGGGTTCGACGTTGATCGAGATGCCGTGAAAGCTGACCCAATGGCGCAGCTTGATGCCGATGGCGGCAATCTTGTCCTCGCTTGGCTGCCCGTCGGGGCCGGGGCGGTCGGGGCGCGTTACCCAGACGCCGACACGACCGGGGCGGATCTCGCCCTTCACGTTGAATTCGGCCAGGGTGGCGATCACCCAGCGTTCCAGATCGCGCACGAAACAGCGCACGTCGCGGCCGCGTTTGCCGACATCGAGCATCGTGTAGATCACCCGCTGGCCGGGGCCGTGGTAAGTGTACTGCCCGCCGCGCCCCACCGGATAGACCGGGAACCGGTCGGGATCGGTCAGGTCAGCCGGTTTAGCCGAGGTGCCAGCGGTGTAAAGGGGGGGGTGTTCCAGCAGCCAGATGGTTTCCGGCGCGGTGCCTGCGGCAATGTCTGCCACACGCGCCTCCATCGCGGCGAGGGTTTCGGTGTAGGGGGCAAGCCCGGGGAGATGCGTCCATTCAACCATCGGTATCCTCGGGCCGGTCGCCCATCAGGTAGCGCGGGCCGATGCCTTTGCGGGCCGCCCGATCCTGGGGGTTATAGAGCGTGCAGCGGTCAAGCGACAGGCAGCCGCAGCCGATACAGCCGTCAAGCTGGTCGGAAAGCTGTTGCAGGGCTGCGATCCGTTCGGCGATTTCGGCGCGAAAGCCGGTGGCGATGCGCTGCCAATCCTGCCGGTCGGGGGCGCGGTCGGCTGGCAGGGCCGCGAGATGGCGGGCAATTTCGGCCAGGGGGAAGCCAAGCCGCTGGGCGATGAGCGCGAAGGACAGGCGGCGGAGGTCTGCGCCGCTGTAGCGCCGGTGGCCGCCTTGGTTGCGCAGCGGCCGGACGATGCCGTGGGTTTCGTAGAACCGGATGGCCGAGACCGCGAGGCCGGAGCGGTCGGCCAGATCGCCGATGGCGAGGCCCTGGCGCATGGCGAGATTCCCCTTGATCTCAAGTTGACTTGAGAAATTACACCTTGAGTCGCCAAAGGCAAGCGAAGAAGCCGGAGATGCGACGGGGCTGGGGGCGGATCTGGTGGAAGACACCGCGGTTGGTGGCGGAAACCGAACTGCCCGACTGGATCCGGCGGGACATCGGCCTGAGCGATGCGGGCGTCACCGAAGAAAGGAAGTGTGAAATGGCGCGTCTGGAACATGTGAACGTAACGGTGGCCGACCCCGACGGGACGGCGAAGGTGTTGTGCGATCTTTTCGACTGGAAGGTGCGATGGGCGGGACCGGGGATGGATACGGGGCGGACGGTGCATGTGGGCGACGATGCGTCTTACGTGGCGCTTTTCAGCTACGGCGAGCCCGAGAAGCGGCAGCAGGACAGCTACCGCACCCTGGGTGGCCTCAACCACATCGCGGTGGTGGTGGATGACATCGAAGAGGCGGAGATGCGGGTGAAGGCGGCAGGCTATGTGCCGGGTGAGGTTTACGATTATGAGCCGGGCCGGCGGTTCTACTTCGTCGAGGCGAACGGGATCGAGATCGAGGTTGTGTCCTACGGCTGAAGCGATGCCGCTGGGGTTGCCGTTGCCCGAGGGCCGGGTTCGCCTGGCCGCGATGATCCACATCCCGGCGATGCTGATGATGACGGCGTCGTGCCCCGATGCTGTGACATGTGGAAATCCTGCCTTCCGTTACGGCAAAGCCGTGCTATCGTGTGGCCTGAATTTACCTACCAGCCGTCAATTTGGCCTCAGTTTTGGAGACATGCGATGAAGTTCAAGACAATTGCAACCACTGCCCTTGTGGCATCGATTTCATTCGTGCCGGTCGGCCCGATGTCGGCCCCCGCGCATGCCGATGGCAAGGACGTGGTTGCCGGGTTGATCATCGGCGGGATCATTGGCAGCGCCATCACCAACGAGAACAACAAGAAGAAGTCGTCGAAATCGACCAAGGCCAAGTCGAGCACGCCAAGCATGTCGGCCGAACAGCGCGAGGCCAACAAGGAAGTGCAGACCGCGCTGAACTATTTCGGCTATAATCTGGGCACACCCGACGGCGCGCTGGGCAGGAAGAGCCGGGCCGCGATTTCCGAATACCAGGCGTTCCTTGGCTATCCCGCGACGGGCGAGTTGTCGGAGTACGAGCGCACGATCCTGGTGACCGGATACCACCGCGCGGTGGCGGGTGGGCCGGTGATCGCCAGTGTCGTGTCAAGCAGCGTCTATGGGCTGAAGGCGGTGCTGATCGCGCAGCGTGACGAGATGGCGGGCACCGCGCCGGGCACCGTGGCGGTTGTGGCACCGGAGCCGGGGTTGGTGGCGGCGGCTGCAGCGGCGGCAATTCCGACACTGGTTCCCGAAGAACCGGCGGTTGCAGAGGAGGTTGCTGCAGTCGAAGAACCGGCACTGCCATCGTTCATGAGCCCGAGCGGGGCGAAGGGATCGCTTGCATCCGAATGCAACCAGATCAGCCTCACGACCAACACCAACGGCGGCTTTACCACGGCCGAAGGGATGCAGGACGCCAACTTTGCGCTGGCCGAACAGTTCTGCCTGGCGCGCACCTATGCGATGGCCAATGGTGACGAGCTGGCGCAAAAAGTCGCGGGTTTTACACCCGAGCAGATTGCTGAACAGTGCGTGGCGTTTGGCCCGGTCCTGAAGACCTACATCTCTGAAGTGTCGTTGAAGCCGGCGGAAGAAGTGCTGAGCGGGGTCGAGGGCTTTATCCTGAGTTCGGGAATGTCGCCGGCGCAACTGTCGGGCACGGCCAAGGTGTGTCTTGGGGTCAGCTATACCCGCGATGACATGGACGTGGCGATCGGGTCGGCGTTGTTGCTGACCGCGATGGGCGAGAAGGCCTATGCCGAGTTTCTGGGGCATCACCTGAGCCAGGGCTTTGGCGCGGCGGTGCGGCCCGATCTGGCGATGGGCTGGTACGAGATGTCGCTGGCGGCAACGGGGCAGGGCGGCGTTGTGGTGGTAGCGCCGGGCATGGAGGGGCGCGATGCGCTGATCCGCAAGGCGGCGTTCACGATCAACGGGCGCGCGGCGGAGCTGGAGCCGGAAGCGGTGATCGAGGAAGCAGCGCTGCCGGTGTTCGAGGTTACCCCCGAGGCGGTGGTCGAGGAACCTGCGGCGGAGGTGGCCGTGGCCCCGGCGCTGAAGCCGAAGACGCCAAAAGTGGTTGTGGCTGCCCCGGTTGAAGAAACGGTGGCAGTGGAGCCGGAGGTCGAGGCGGCGCCGGTGTTTGAGGCGCCAAAGCTTGCCGATGTGGGGCTGGGCACCCCGGCGCCGATGCCGGAGGCCGAGATCGCGTCGGAGCTTGCGGCCGAGGTTCCGGCCAATTCCGACATGATGAATGCCGGGGCTCAGGCCGCGATGATGGCGGCGCGGTTGCCGTTCATGATCTTTTCAAGCTTCTGACGCGGCAGGTTTGGACATAACGCTGCGCGGCCCTGTGATCGGTGGCCGGCGCTGCCTTGGTTTGGGGCGGGCGGGAGGCGATGAAAATCCCCCTTTTCAACGCCTGCGACTGTCGCTAAACAGCCCCTGTCCGAAGCCGGAACCTGTGCGGATGTGGCGGAATTGGTAGACGCGCAGCGTTGAGGTCGCTGTTCTTTAATCGGAGTGAAAGTTCGAGTCTTTTCATCCGCACCAGTTCCGGTTGGACAAATGCAAAAGACGCCCGGTGCAAGCCGGGCGTCTTTTGCATTTGCAGGCGCGTCGTATGTAGGGCCGGGATCCGCGCCACTGGGCCAAGCCGATCTGCCCGTCTTGCGCTGCCATGCAGGCGGTTCGACTTGCATTTGCATGCCTTACTGCCCGTTTATCCCGCAGTTCCGGTTTTCCCTTTGCAGCCTTCAATTGTTCGTTGCAAACGCCGGGACGAATGTCTTAAGTCGGTTACACAAGATAAGCGCAGGAAACCTGCCGGACGAACAGGGAGACATGGGTGACAATGACACCCCGCAGCGACGCCTTTGTCGCGTTTGAACACGTGCAAAAAAGCTATGATGGCGTCAGCCTTGTCGTGAAGGATTTGAACCTGAGCATTGCGAAGGGCGAGTTCCTGACGATGCTTGGCCCCTCTGGATCGGGCAAAACCACCTGTCTGATGATGCTGGCCGGCTTTGAGACCGCCACCAACGGCGAGATCAAGCTGGATGGCCGGCCGATCAATCAGGTGCCGCCGCACAAGCGCGGCATCGGCATGGTGTTTCAGAACTATGCGCTGTTTCCGCACATGACGGTGGGCGAAAACCTGTCGTTCCCGCTGGAAGTGCGCGGCATGGGCAAGGCGGACCGCGAAGCCAAGGTGAAGCGGGCACTGGACATGGTGCAGATGTACAGCTTTATCAACCGCCGCCCCGCGCAACTGTCGGGTGGCCAGCAGCAGCGGATCGCCCTGGCGCGGGCCTTGGTGTTTGACCCGTCGCTGGTGTTGATGGACGAACCCCTGGGCGCGCTGGACAAGCAGCTGCGTGAGCATATGCAGTTCGAGATCAAGCACTTGCACGAACAGCTGGGCATCACCGTGGTCTATGTGACGCATGATCAGGGCGAGGCGCTGACGATGAGCGACCGGGTCGCTGTGTTCAACGATGGGCGCATCCAGCAGCTGGCAACGCCGTCGGATCTGTACGAGCGGCCGGAAAACAGTTTCGTGGCGCAATTCATCGGCGAGAACAACAAGCTGCCGGGCGTGATCGAGGAATTGTCGGGCGACAAGGCGCTGGTCAGGCTGGCCACGGGCGAAGTGATCGACGCCACCCCGGTCAACGTGCGCGAAAAGGGCCAGCAGACGCTGGTCTCGATCCGCCCGGAACGGGTGGAGTTCAAGCCCGAGATGATGCCCCCCGGCGCGCACACGATTGCCGCCGAGGTGATCGAAGTGATCTACATGGGCGACATTCTGCGCGCGGTGCTGCGGGTTGCAGGATCGGATGACTTTGTGATGAAAATGCGCAATACACTGGGGCAGACCAAGCTCTCCCCCGGGCAATCCATCAAGGTGGGCTGGCATCCGCAAGATGCCCGCGCACTTGATCCCTGAGACCCGCCGCAAGGTGGCTGTGCCGCCAAGCGGCCAAGAGAAAGACCTGTTTGTTTAACCTGGGAGCAACCAAATGAAGAGACTGCTGATCCTTTCAACGGCCCTGACGGCTGTTGCGTTTTCGGCCAAGGCCGATGTTATCGTGATGTCCTGGGGCGGCGCTTACGGCGAAGCCCAGACCGAGGCGCACGTAAAGCCGTTCGCTGCCAAGACCGGCATCACCACCACAATGCTGGACAGCGACAACCCGGCGACCCCGATCAAAGCGATGGTCGAGGCTGGCAACGTCACGATCAACGTGGCGTCGGTCGAATATGCCGACGCGATCCGGCTGTGCGACGAGGGCCTGCTGGAAACCATCGACCCGGCAGCGCTGCCTGCAGGCGCGGATGGCGTGCCTGCAACCGAAGACTTTCTTGCGGGTGCGATCACCGATTGCGGCGTGTCGACCGATATCTGGGCAACCGTCTATGCCTATGACACGACCAAACTGACGACGGCGCCGACGACCGCTGCCGATTTCTTTGATCTGGAGAAATTCCCCGGCAAGCGCGGCATGCGCAAGGGCGCGAAAGCGGTTCTTGAGTTTGCGCTGATGGCGGATGGCGTGGCCCCGGCGGATGTTTATGCGACGCTGGGCACCCCTGAAGGTGTGGAGCGGGCGTTTGCGAAGCTGGATACCATCAAGTCGGAAGTTGTCTGGTGGGAAGCCGGCGCACAGCCGCCGCAGCTGCTGGCCGACGGTGAAGTGGTGATGACCACGGCCTACAACGGCCGGATCTTCAACGCAGCCGTGGGCGAGGGCAAGCCGTTTGCCATCGTCTGGGACGCACAGATCTATGAAAACGAGATGTATGTGATCCCGAAGGGCGCACCGGACGCCGATAAGGCGCTGGAGTTCATCGCCTATGCCACTTCGACCGAGGGCCTGCAGGCACAGGCGAAGTACATCAGCTATGGTCCGGCGCGCAGATCGGCCAACGCCACCGAGATCCTGTATAAGGATGGCAAGACCGTGATGGGGCCGAACCTGCCGACGGCCCCTGCCAACTTGGCCAATGCGCTGGAATCCTCGTTCGAGTTCTGGGTCGACAAGGACTCGGAATTGAACGAGCGCTTCAACGCCTGGCTGGCGGCGAACTAAGACAGAAATACCGGGCGGGGGGTCGAAGGGCCCCCCGCCCACTTCGTTCCTGCCCTTGATCAATCGAGACTGCCTGATGGCCGATGCGCTTTTGACAACTGCCGATGGCCGCCCGCTGAAGGCTGCGCTGATCGCAGCGCAGTCAAGAGCACGGCGCCGGGCCTTCTGGCTGGTGGCGCCGCTGCTGGCCTTTGTGGTTTTCACATTCATCCTGCCAATCGGGCAGATGCTGCAACGGTCCGTCTATCATGACGGGCTTTCCAAGAACGCGCCGTCGATCGTGGCATGGTTCACCGCGAACAAGGCCGGAACCCCGCCGGATGAGGCGGCCTATGCCGCCTTGGCCGAGGATTTCCGCACGATGAAGGCGGATAAGACCGCTGGCCTTGCCGGCACGCGGGTAAACTATACCCTGCCCGAGAGCCGGTCATTGTTTACCAAGACGGCCCGGGTGGCGGAAACTCTTGCCCCCCCATACAAGGACGCGTTCCTTGCGATTGATGCGAAATGGGCGGAGCCTGCCGTCTGGCAGGCGATGCGGTCGGCGTCTTCGCCCTACACCACGGATTTCTATCTGATCGCCGCAGATTATGAGCGCAACGACCAAGGCGAGATCCAGCGGGTGCCAGAGAACCAGCAGATTTACATCTATCTGTTTGTAAAGACTTTCATCCTGTCGGCGATCATCACCTTTCTGTGCCTGTTGCTGGCGTTTCCGGTGGCGCATCTGCTGGCGACGCTGCCGATGGCCAAGGCGAACCTGTTGATGATCCTGGTGCTGCTGCCATTCTGGACGTCGCTTCTGGTGCGGACAACCAGTTGGATCGTGCTGCTGCAAGGGCAGGGCGTGGTGAACGGCACGCTGGTGGGAATGGGGCTGATTGGCGACGATAGCCGCCTGAACATGATGTACAACCAGACCGGCACGATCATCGTGATGACGCATATCCTGCTGCCGTTCATGATCTTGCCGTTGTATTCGGTGATGAAGGTGATCCCGCCAAGTTATGCCCGGGCCGCAAGGTCGCTGGGGGCGACCAGCTGGACCACGTTCCGGCGGATCTATCTGCCGCAGACGCTGCCGGGGATCGGGGCGGGGGCGCTGCTCGTGTTCATCCTTGCGGTCGGTTACTACATCACCCCCGCGCTGGTGGGTGGCGCGGATGGGCAGCTGATTTCCAATCTGATCGACTTTCACATGGACAAGTCGAACTGGTCGCTGGCGGCGGCCCTGTCGGCGATGCTGCTGGCGGGGGTTCTGGTGCTGTACTGGTTGTATGACCGGCTGATCGGCATCGACAACCTGAAGCTCGGGTAAGGGGGACAAGATGGCGCTGCCGATCTATGCAAGCCCGTTGGAGCGCGTCTGGCATTACGCCTATATCGTGATCTGCGTGGCGGTGTTTCTGTTCCTGATCTCGCCGATCCTGATCGTCATTCCGCTGTCGTTCAATGCCGAGCCGTATTTCACCTTCACCGAAAAGATGCTGACCTTCGATCCGGCAGGCTATTCGATGCGGTGGTACGATTCCCTGCTGACGCTGGGAATGCAGGCGCCCGAGGCACCGCGGGACGGGGCGTGGTGGTCGGATGCCTGGACCAACGCGACATGGGTGAAGGCCGCGAAGAACTCGTTGATCATCGGGTTTTGGGCGACGGTGATGGCGACGGTGCTGGGCACGCTGGCGGCACTTGGCCTCAGCCGGCCTGAAATGCCGTATCGGCGGTTGATCATGGCGATCCTGATCAGCCCGATGATCGTGCCGATCATCATCATCGCGACGGGGCTGTTCTTCTTTTACTCCAACCCCTGCGCAATCCTTGGCACGCAGTGCGGGCGGCTGACCTCGACCTATCTGGGGGTGATCATGGCGCATGCGACGCTGGGCATTCCCTTCGTGATCATCACCGTGACGGCAACGTTGTCGGGGTTTGACCAGTCGCTGATCCGTGCGTCTGCCAGCCTTGGCGCAAGCCCGCGCACCACGTTTTTCAAAGTGATCATGCCGTTGATCCTGCCAGGGGTGATTTCGGGCGCGCTGTTCGCCTTTGTCACCTCGTTTGACGAGGTGGTGGCGGTGCTGTTCATCGCAGGCCCCGATCAGCAGACCATTCCGCGCCAGATGTGGAATGGCATCCGCGAGGCGATCAGCCCGGCGATCCTGGCGGTGGCGACGATTCTGGTGGTGATCTCGATTGCGCTCTTGGCGACGGTGGAATTGCTGCGGCGTAGGTCGGATCGGTTGCGCGGCGTCACCGGCGTCTGAGGCGGGTCAGGGCAGGATGTGCAGCCACATCCAGACGGTGCCGATGGAAAGCGCGGTTGCGACCAGAACCGAAGAGGCCGCCACCCGTTTGCCGACCCCGTAGAGATGCGCGAACATGTAGGCATTGACGCCGGGCGCCATTGCGGCGGTCACCACGGCCGAGCGCAGCGATGCAGTATCAAGGCCAAACCCCCAGCGACCGATGCTGTAAGTGATTGCCGGGTGCAGGATCAGCGAGACGGCGCAAACCATGGCGATGGTGGCGCGGTCGCCGTCGGGTTTGTAGCGCAGGAGCACACCGCCAAGGCCGAAAAGCGCGGTGGGGATCGCCGCCCGGACCATCAGATCAACCGCGTCCCAGACCGGGACCGGCAGCGGGTTGCCCGCGAAGTTGACCGCAAAGCCCAGTGAAATGCCGATGACCAGCGGTTGCGCAAAGATCGCCTTCACGACCTGACCGGACAGCGCCGGGAAAGACAGACCCTGCCCGCGTGAGCGGGCCCATTCCATCAATGCAATGCCGGTGCCGTACAAAAGCGGTGAATGCACCGAGATGATCGCGTAATTGCCTGCAAGCGCACCGGCTCCGTAGGCGCGTTCGGTGATCGGCAGGCCAAGCAGCAGCGAGTTCGAGAACAGGCAGGCAAAGCCGATGGCCACCGCATCAGGCAGCGGGCGGCGGAAGATCAGGATCGAGCCGAAGAAACCGGCGGCAAAGCCGGCAAAAGCCCCGGTGTAGAAGCTGATCAGCAGGCCGATGTCATAGGCCGCAGAAAGATCAAGCTGTGCGATCGAGCGGAACAGCAGGCAGGGTACGGCGAAGTTCTGGGCAAAGCGCATGATGCCGTCGACGGCCGCGTCATTCATCAGCCCGACGCGCGCGGCGGCATAGCCAAAGCCGATGACCAGAAAGACCGGGAGGATGACGTCGAGCAGCGCGCTCAATTGCCGATGGCGGCGGGGGGTTTCACACCCCCCGCACCCCCCGTGGGATATTTGTGGACAGATGAAAATGTCACGTCAGGTGACGTTTTCGTAAGTGATGGTGAGCCCGTCATAGGCCGGGCTGACCGTCGGGGGCAGTTCGGCGCAGAGGGTGTCGTAATCGAGGTCGATGTGCATGTTGGTGAGGACGGCGCGGGCCGGTCTGGCGCGGGCGATCCATTCCAGCGACAGGGCGAGATGCGCGTGGGTTGGGTGCGGTTTGCGGCGCAGCGCGTCGACGATCCAGCATTCGAGGCCTTCGAGGTGCGGCCAGCTGTCGTGCGGAATTTCGATGGCATCGGGCAGGTAGGCGAGCGGCCCGATGCGAAAGCCAAGCGCATCCATCGCACCATGTTCGGCGCGAAACGGGATCAGGGTGACCGGGCCGCCGGCGCCGGTGATGGTGACGGGACCCTTGATCGTGTGCAGATCGAGGATCGAGGGGTAGGGCGAGCCTTCGGGTTGGGTGAAGGCATAGCCAAAGCGGGACAGCAGCGCGTCTTGCGTCGGCCCATCGGCCCAGACCGGCAAGCGATGGCGCAGGTTGAAGACGATCTGGCGCAGGTCGTCGATGCCGTGCACGTGGTCGGCGTGGCTGTGGGTGTAGACCACGGCGTCAAGGGTGCCGACGCCCGCATCGAGCAGTTGATCACGCATGTCTGGTGTCGTGTCGATCAGCACCCGGGTGGTGGCATCTGCCGCAGTGCGTTCGATCAGCAGCGAACAGCGACGGCGGCGGTTCTTCGGGTTCGAAGCGTCGCAATCGCCCCAATCACCGCCGAGGCGGGGCACGCCACCCGAAGAGCCGCAGCCAAGAATGGTGAAGCGCAGCCGGGCCATCAAGCGGCCTTTGCGGCTTTGGCCGCCTTGTGGAACAGGCGGTCAAAGTTGGCGGTGGTGGCGGCGGCGAAGTCTGCTTCGGAAACCTTGAAGACGGCGGCCCCGGCTTTGGCGGTAAAGGCGGTATAGGCGGGTTCGTTGCGCCGACCCCGGAACGGCGGCGGGGCGAGGTAGGGGCTGTCGGTTTCAAGCAGAATCCGGTCGAGCGGGGCTGCGGCGAAGATGTCTCGCAGGGGCTGGCTTTTGGGGAAGGCGGTGATGCCGGACATTGACAGATAGAAGCCGAGGTCAAGCGCGGTGCGTGCCAGATCGGCGCCTGATGAAAAGCAGTGCATCACGCAGGAAAAGGGTTTCTCGCGGACGCCTTCGGTGAGGATGGCGGCCACGTCGGCGTCAGCGTCGCGGGCGTGGATGATCAGCGGCAGGCCGGTTTCCTGCGCGGCCTGAATATGAATGCGCAGCGAGGTTTGCTGGATCGCCTTGCTGTCGGCGGTGTAATGGTAATCGAGGCCGGTCTCGCCGATGCCGACCATCTTTGGGTGCCGGGTGAGGGCGATCAGCTGATCAAGGGTGGCAAGCGGTTCTTCGGCGGCGCTCATCGGATGGGTGCCTGCGGCGTAGAACACCTGGGCGTAGGTTTCCGCTATGGCGCGGACGGCGGGTTCGTTCCTGAGGCGGGTGCAGATGGTGACCATGCGGGTCACCCCGGCCGCTGTGGCGCGGGCCAGAACATCCGGCAATTCGCCCTGAAAATCCGCGAAGTCGAGGTGGCAGTGGCTGTCGACAAGGTCAGGTAGGTCGGTCGGTCTGGGCTGCATCCGCTCACCTTATGGCGAGGGTGCCCGCCGTCTCGTCGATCTTCAGAAGCATATCCATCAGAAGGGCGGCAGGGTCAAGGTTGACCGCCTTGCCGCGGCGGGCGCGCGAGGCGAGGGATTGGGCCAGATCGGCCCACAGGCGTCCGGCGCGGGCGTCCGGGGCGAGGCGGGCCAAGAGGGCGGCTTCGTTCGGGGCGGCGGCGGGCGGGGCTTGGCCGAGGGTTCCGGTGCGCGCGAGGCGGGCGAGAAACATGTCGATCATGGTGACCAGAAGGTCGAAAGTTTCGGCCGCCCCTTTCGCGGCACCAAGTTCAGCCAGGGCAAGGGCCTGGGGGCGGTCCAGCCGGGGCAGGGTGGCGAACAGCCGGATCAGCGCGGTGTACAGTTTGAGACCGTCAAGGTTGGTCAGACGGAACGCCTCGCCAACCGAACCGGAGGACAGCTGGGCGAGGGCCGGGGCATCGTTCGGAGCAACGGTGCCGCCGGCGGCGGTGAGCGCGGCTGACAGGTCTTCGGGGCCTAAGGGGTGCAGGCGCAGCTCTCGGCAGCGCGAGCGGATGGTGGGCAGCAGGCGGGCGGGCTGGTGGGCGATGAGGAACAACGTGACCCCGGCGGGCGGCTCTTCCAGCAGTTTCAGCAGGGCGTTTGCGGCATTGGTGTTCAACTCATCCAGGCTGTCGATGATCGCTACGCGGCGGCCACCGTCTGCGGCTGAGAGGGCGAAGAAGGATTTCATCCGCCGCACCTCATCGACCGAGATCACCTGCGACAGGGCGGTTTCCTTGTCGTTCAGGCCCCGGCGGAGGAGAAACAGCCGCGGTTCGGCCAGCGAAAGCAACCGGCGGGCGACGGGGTGGGTTGCCGCCACCTCAAGATCGCCGGGTGGGGGCGCGGCGAACATGCCGCCATCGCTGTCCGGTGTGGCCAGAAGAAACCGGGCGAGGCGCCAGGCAAGTGTGGCTTTGCCAACACCCTTGGGGCCGGTGATCATCCAGGCATGATGCAGGCGGCCCCCGTTGAAGGCGGCCAGAAACTCAGCCTCGGCGGCGGCATGGCCGTGCAGGCGGGCGGTTTCGCGCGGGTGGGGCGCGCCTTCGATGCGGTCGGGGTCTGGAAGCGGTTCGGCCATGTGGAAGATATGCCGTGAGGTGGCCGGGGCGTAAAGGGGGGGCGGGCTGATCCTTGGTGGTTCAGCTGCCGTGGCTGCGCGGTATCAGGCGATCAGGGAAGGTGGTTGCAACATCAAGGGATCAGGAAGGCCGGCCAGGTAGCGCGATATCGAGGCGCAGTCTAAGGGCAGGCTGTTTGTAGCTGTCCCGCCTCCGGGCTGCGGCTGCGGTTTTCCGCATTGCGCGCCTTCGGTGCCTAAGGCGAAGTCCTGTCGATTTGTTTGAGGAAGGTTTCAAGAAATGATTTCTGTCTCGATTGATTGTGATCCCGGTATTGACGATGCGTTCCTGCTGGCCATAGCGGTGGCCAGCGATGAGTTGAATATATTGGGTGTTACAACAACTTACGGAAATGTCGGCATCGCGCATACCACGCATAACGCGTTGCGTGTTCTGGACTGGCTCGGCTCTCGGGCGCCGGTCTGCAGGGGGGCGACCGGGCGTTGCCGGGCGAGGCGGTGGATGCGTCCGAATACCACGGGGCAACCGGCCTGCATGCGCCGGGCATCGGCGCGCCGACACGCGATGCCGAAGCCGAGGATGCGGTTTCATTTCTGATCCGCACCTTGCGCGGTGCGACGGAGAAGGTCACGCTGGTGGCCTCGGGGCCGTTGAAAAATATCGCGATCATGCTGCGGCTTGCGTCCGACGTCATTGACCGGATCGAGCAGATCGTTTTCATGGGCGGTTCCACCGACTATGGCAACGACAGTCCGGCCGCAGAGTTCAACTTCCTCTGTGATCCGCACGCGGCGCAGATCGTGCTGGCGGCCCCGGTTCGCAAGGTGATGTTCGGGCTGAACCTGACACATCAGGTCATTGCGACACCGCGACAGATTGGTTTGCTGCGGGACCTCGGCAACGAGGCGGCTTCAGTCTTTGCCGACATGGCGGAGTTTTTCCAGAAGGTCTATGTCGAGAGATACGGCTTCGAAGGATCCGCCTTGCATGATCCCTGCATCATCGCCTGGCTGTTGCGCCCGGAGCTCTTTGAGACCAGGCAGATGCGGGTGGATGTCGAAACCAGCTTTGGTCTGAGCTATGGCCGATCGGTGCATGACATCTGGGGCATCGCGGGCAAGGACCCATCGACAGAGGTGGCCATGCGCGCGGATGTGGACGGTTTTTTCGAGTTGATGCGATCCTTGCTGGCAAGGTTGCGCTGAACGCGGGCGGTGGGTCGGCGAGGCGCTCGTCTGCACCGGGTCGTGCGGTGACTGCCGACGTTGCGAGGTTTGCGGAAGCGATGTGGTCCGAGGCCCGACTTACGCAGGGAGGAGGTCGGGGGTAATTGTCTGCCAGACCCGCGCCGCTACGGCAGCAGGGTCCGCATCGCCTTCGATCACCCGAAACCGCCGGGATTGCGTGGCCAGCGCCAGAAATCCTTCGCGGGCTTTGGTCTGGAAGGCCAACCCCATGTCTTCGAACCGAAGTTCAGTTCCGGCGCGGGCGTTGGCGCGCGACAGGCCAAGCGCGGGGTCGATGTCGATGAGCAGCGTCAGGTCTGGTTCCACCCCGATCATCAGGTCATGCAAGCGGTCGACGGTGGCGGACAGATCGCCCCTGGTGATCCCTTGGAAAATCCGCGTGCTGTCGGCGAACCGGTCGGTGATCACCACTTCACCGCGCGCCAGTGCCGGGCGGATGGTCTTTTCCAGGTGATCGCGGCGGGCGGCGGTGAACAGCAGGATCTCGGTTTCTGCGGACCAGCGATCGGTGTGGCCTTCAAGCACGAGGCGGCGAATTTCTTCGGCCCCCGGACTGCCGCCGGGTTCGCGGGTCAGGGTCACGGTCAGGCCACGGGCGCGCAGGGCTTCGGCCAGAAGGCGGGCCTGGGTGGACTTGCCAGAACCGTCGATGCCTTCAAAGCTGAGGAACAGGCCGGGCATTCAGGTGGCCGGGGCTTCACCAAGATACCGGGCGTACAATGCGCCGGCAGCAGTGGTCAGTCGTTTGACAAAGCCCGCCTTGCCGACATCCGTTTCGGCCACCAGTTCGACCCGGTGATCGGGCAGATCGGGCACGTGGATGATCAGTTCGGCAACCGGCGTGCCTGCGGCGATGGGCGCCACCAAAGGGCCCTTGTAGACCACTTCGGCCGTCATGCTTTCCTGCACCAGTGCCGGGACAAGCAACCGGATATCAGCAGCAGGCATCAGGCCGATGGTGTCGGCGTCGCCCATGAAAACCTCGGCCTCGGCAACGCGCACGCCGGTCTTGGCGACGGTCTTTTCGGCAAACTGGCGGAAGGCCCAGCTGACAATACGCTCGGCCTCTTCGGCGCGGGCCTGTTCGGACGCGAGGCCGGTGATCGCGAAAATCACCCGGCGGTCACCCTGTTTCGCACTGCCGACGATGCCATAGCCTGCCTCAGTGGTATGGCCGGTCTTCAGGCCATCCGCCCCGATGTTGAGCTTGAGCAGCGGGTTGCGGTTAAAGCGGTTGTCGGGCGCGCGGTCTTTGTAGTTGAATTCGGTCTGGCCAAAGATCGGGTAGTATTCGGGAAACTCCTCGATCAGGCGCTGCGCAAGAATGCCAAGGTCGCGCATCGTCATGCGGTGCTTCGGATCAGGCCAGCCCGAAGCGTTGGAAAAGACCGAACCCGTCATCCCGAGGGCCTTGGCACGTTCGGTCATCTGTGCCGAAAACGCTTCTTCGGTGCCAGCCAGCCCTTCGGCCACCACAACGCAGGCGTCATTGCCGGAATTTATGATCATTCCATGGATCAGATCGGACACAGATGGGCGGTCTGTCTCCTGCAGGAACATGGTAGAGCCGCCCATCGCCTTGGCGCGCGATGATACGGAAAAGGTGCTGTCCAGCGTGACGCGGCCATCGCGCAACGCCTCGAACAGCATGTTGATCGTCATCAGCTTGGACATCGATGCTGGCGGCACCGACAGATCGGCATTCTTGTCCATCAGCACCGTGTGGGTGGTCATGTCATAGACCCAAGCCGCAGTCGCCGTCGTTTCAAAGGCACGCGCGGGCAGGGCCGCCAGAAGCACCGAAAACAGGAGGAGAATGGGACGAAGGGTGCGGATCATCGGGCTGGCCTTCAACGGATCATTTCAGGAAATAGGCATCGGCAAAACCGGCACCCTTTGCGGCCTTCAGGGTTGCGGCATCGCCACGGGCCATCACGGTCCAGTAGACTTTGCCGTTGCTTTCTTCCTTACGGGCTGTGGCGGGCACACCTGCTTTGGCAAGTGTCGCGACCGCGCGATCTGCATTCGCTTCTTGCGAGAAAAAGCCAATCTGGATCGGCCGGCCCGAGCCTGCAGCGGGCGCCGCTGGTTCGGCTTCTACCGGTGGCGCGGCTGCGGCAGCAGCGGCGGCTGCGGCTGCCGCCTCGGCTTCCGCGCGCTTTTGCTTGCGGGTCTTGCGCTTTTCCGGGGCAGGTTCGGCAACGGGTTCGGTCCCCGTTTCACCAACAGTTTCAACTGCGGGTGCACCTTCAACTGCGGGTGCTGCGGCAATCGCATCAAGCGGTGCTTCAGTCACGGTGCCCGAAGCCGGGGCCTCCAGCGGTACACCGGCAGCAGCCGCATCAGCTGCGGCTTTTGCAGCGGCTGCTTCGGCCCGCTTTTCCTTGCGGGTCTTGCGCTTTTCCTTGACTGGCGTTTGGGCGACTGGCGTTTGGGCGACCGGCGTTTCGGGCGCTGCGGCCACGCCATCAACTTTGTCTAGTGCTGCAGTGGCGATCGCGGTGGTGTCCAGCGGGGTGGTGTTGATCGCATCGCCAGCCACCGGCAAAGCGGCGGCGTCTGCCGTGGTGGCAGTGGCCGCATCCGTAGCTTCAGGGGCAGCGTCGGCGGCGGCGGGTGAGGCCTCTTCGACGACTTCGGTAGCTTCCTCGCGCCGCATCGCGGTCACGCTGATTTCGGCGGGTTCACCGGCAAGCAGGCCCAAGGCTTCGGCGGCGTCGGACGAGATCTGCAGTTTTGGTCCGGGATTATCGCGTTCGCGCCGGAACAGCGCGCCGACCGCGGATTTGCCGTTGGCCGGGTTGCGCATGATGACCCGCTCGGGGTCCGTGGTGTCGGGCGATGCGACCCAGACCCCGCCAAGCGAGGGCCGTCCGTCCCAGAGCGCGGTTTCGGAGACCTGAAACACCTCGGGTGCCTCGATGTCGCGCGGTGCGCCGGACCGGGATTTCGCGGGGGCTGATGTGGTTGCGTCGCCCTTCGGCTGGCCCGCAAACGGGCTGGTTCCTTCGACACAGCCGATCAGCAGCCCGGAGGCTGCCACACCAAATACAAAAAGCCGGATTGCTGCCCTTGCCATCTTGCGCCCTCATATTTGCGCGGTCTGATACGCCGCGCTTTTTCCTGTCTGTCGGCTGCCGGCAGAGAACGGGCAAATGCCCGCCACATATTCCCTCTGACCGCTTGCACCCGACATAACTTTACTGCTGGTCAAGATCATACGTGCTGGAAGCGTCGCTGGAAAGGGCAGAGGCGAGAGGGAGGGGACTGGATCAGCGGATTTCATCGCATCAGTGCCCTTTTAGAATCATATGCCGCCCGCTAAGCGGGGTTCTGGGAAAAGACGGGGCGGCTCGAGGGCGATGATGGCGCCACTTGTTTCCCCGACAAAGGGTGTTCGACGCGGGTAATGCCGCGCCCAACCGCAAGTCGGAGAGTTCTGTCAAGTTTGGGATGGGCCGTAGCAATGCACGCGGCATCCCATATGGTTCAGGGGCGCAAACCCCGCAAGAATACGGAAGTGTGGCCGAGTGGTTTAAGGCTCTAGTCTTGAAAACTAGCGTACGGGGAACCGTACCGTGGGTTCGAATCCCACCGCTTCCGCCAAAACAACCTGACTAAAGTATTGATATAAAGTGGAAAAATAAGCCAACCACATTGGTCAACCCACATTCCACTCCACAAAGTGCCGCCGATACCCCTTGCCGCCCCCGGCCCGTATCCGCTGGCCGTGTCACGCCGCCGCCCATTTGGCGGAACGCAGGAGACGACGACCTATGCAAGCGATTCCCCCGGACCTGTTCCAAGCGCACAATGACACCGGACGACAGCTCACGATGATCGCGGGGCTTCTGGTCGCCCTCGACGATTTGACGGCCGACAATGAAGCCCTCAACACGCCTGACCCCCGGGCCGGTGCGATCTTCGCTCTGATCGATGCCTTGAAATCACAGATGACCAAGCTCACCGAGTGCCACGAGGCGGAATGGCGGGCGATGAGCGCCGGGCCCTTGGCTGAGGCGGCGGAGTAGCCTGAACAGCGGGTGCCACAAACCCGGCTGGCCCCGCAGCCAGATCGATGCGGCTCTCCGGCATACCCCGGGGGGCCTGCGCAGAGGGGGGGTGGGGGTAAAAATCGGGCCGCGTGATCTCACTATTCCACCCCCACCCGCGCAGCGTTCCATTTTTTGTTTTTTGCATCAATGTGCTGATGCTCCTTTCGTCGAGCGAGCGAGCAGATGCCAACGAGCCCAAGCCACGTGTGTGGCAAATCCGGCCGAGGTTGAAGCAGCGTCGATCGGGTGACCCCTTCACCGTGGTATATCTGCACCGCCCGAACGACGATTGTCCCTTTCGTCGCTTGGTGAGGAACGGAATTGCCCGGCCGGGGTTGTCCCCGTGATGCATGACGATGGAGTGTTCACTGCCAGACTAATCCCCCAAGTCCGGCAGGCAACGTGGTGCAGAGAAGGATAGTGCGGCGTTAGCGTCGGTTTGTTGGTCCCGGTGGACGATGCGGTTACAGGCCTCCGGTTTGGTACAATCCCCCGCGCGAGCTTGCACGCTCTCGCGGGGTTTTCTTTTTTGTTGAAGCAGTGTCGCTGCGTCGGCCGTGCATCGGGGCGTTGTTGCGTAACTCACGCCTGAGGAATGACAGCCCCTTTCCCC
Organism: Tabrizicola sp.; assembly: GCF_031377265.1. Taxonomy (GTDB): domain Bacteria; phylum Pseudomonadota; class Alphaproteobacteria; order Rhodobacterales; family Rhodobacteraceae; genus JAUYQR01. The sequence continues at coordinate 18,658 of NZ_JANMET010000245.1, forward strand.
GTCAGCATCAGGCCACACGAACGATCTCGGCCGTTCCAAGGGCCGGGAAGCGGTTCATCAGGGCGACGCGGATCTGGATTTCGGCGGTTTGGCGGTCTGGGTCTCTTGCGGCGATGGGCTCGCCGAAGGACTTGAGACAGCGCATCTTCGCCTCGATCCGGCTTCGGACGTGATATCCCGTCCAGCGCTTCCAGAATGCCCGGCCGTA
>NZ_JANMET010000255.1:0-5207 GCF_031377265.1 Tabrizicola sp.
GCCCGGATCGCGGCCCCTGACGCTGGAGCCGGAACTTGGCCCCGATTTCGGCGGGCTGGCCGAATGGCCGTTGGAACATGTCGTCAAGGTCCTGTGTTTTTGCCACCCCGAGGACGAGGTTGCGCTGCGCGATGCGCAAGAGGCGACGATCACGCGGCTTTTCCACGCGTGTCGGCGCAACCGGCTGGAAATGCTACTGGAAATCATCCCGTCCAAGGTTGGCCCCGTTGACGATTCTACAACCGCGCGCTTGATCACACGGTTCTATGACATCGGCATCTACCCCGACTGGTGGAAACTGGAACCGATGCAGACAACGGACGCATGGGCGGAGACCTGCAATGCCATCACCGCACGCGATCCGCATGTCCAGGGCATTGTCATTCTGGGCCTTGGCCAGTCCGAGGCAGAACTTGCCGCCTCGTTCCGCCTCGCTGCCCCCTTCAAGCTGGTCAAGGGGTTCGCAGTGGGCCGCACCATCCATGCCGATGTCGGACGCGACTGGATGGCGGGAAAGATCGACGACGCGACAGCCGTCGCCATCATGTCCGAAAACTTCCGCCGCCTCTGCGGCATCTGGGATGACGCCCGCCGCACCAAGGGAGCCTGAGCATGACCACGATCCGCCTCACCGCCGCCCAAGCCATGGTCCGCTGGCTGTCGGTGCAGATGACGCCCGAGGGCGAGCGTTTCATCGAAGGCGTCTGGGCGATCTTCGGCCATGGCAACGTCGCAGGCCTGGGCGAGGCGCTGCATGCCCACCGCGACGTGCTGCCCACCTGGCGCGGGCAGAACGAACAGACCATGGCGCATGCCGCCATCGCCTTCGCCAAGGCGCATCACCGCCGCCGCGCCATGGCCGTCACCTCGTCGATCGGTCCCGGTGCCACCAACATGGTCACCGCAGCCGCCTTGGCGCATGTCAACCGGCTGCCGGTCCTCTTAATCCCCGGCGATGTCTTTGCCGGTCGCGCCCCCGACCCGGTGCTGCAGCAGATCGAGGATTTCGACGACGGCACCGTCAGCGCCAATGATTGCTTCCGCCCGGTCAGCCGCTACTTCGACCGCATCGCGCGCCCCGAACAGATCCTGACCGCCCTGCCCCGCGCGCTCAGGGTGATGACCGATCCGGCCAATTGCGGCCCGGTGACGCTGGCCTTCTGTCAGGACACCCAGGCCGAAGCCTATGATTACCCTGTGGAATTCTTCACCCCGCAGGTGTGGCACATCCGCCGCCCCGAACCCGACGCCCACGAGCTTGAGGCCGCCATCGCCGCCATCCGTGCCGCGAAGCGCCCGCTGATCGTCGCCGGCGGTGGCGTGCTCTATTCCGGGGCCGAAGCCACGCTCAGGGACCTCGCCCACCGCCACAACGTGCCGATGCTGGAAACCCAGGCGGGCAAGGGCGCGGTCGATTGGGAAGATGCGCTGAACTACGGCTCGCCCGGCGTCACCGGTTCGGACTGTGGCAACAAGCTCGCCGCCGAGGCCGATCTGGTGATCGGCGTCGGCACCAGGTTCCAGGATTTCACCACCGGCAGCTGGACGGTGTTCTCCGCCCCCGACGCCCGGCTTCTGTCGATCAACATCCACGGCTATGATGCCGGCAAACGCGGCGCGATGGCGCTGGTGTCCGATGCCAAGGTGGCGCTGGAAAAGATCGGCGCCGCCCTTGGCAGCCACCGCTTTGCCAACCCTGACCTCACCGCCCGCAAGGACTGGTTTGCAACCACCGACAAGCTCATGGCCGCGCCGCAGTCGAACGCCCTGCCGACCGACGCGCAGGTGATCGGCGCGGTGCAGCGCCAGACCGGCAAGACCTCGGTCATCATGTCCGCCGCAGGCTCCATGCCCGGCGCGCTGCATGTGCTCTGGCGCGCCGCACAGGGCGGCTATCACGCGGAATACGGCTTTTCCTGCATGGGCTACGAGATCGCCGGGGCGATGGGCCTCAAGATGGCGCGGCCCGACCGCGACGTGGTCTGCATGGTCGGCGATGGCAGTTACATGATGGCGAACTCGGAACTGGCGACGGCGGTGATGATGGGCATCCCCTTCACCGTGGTGCTGACCGACAACCGCGGCTACGGCTGCATCAACCGGCTGCAACAGACCACCGGCGGCGCGCCGTTCAACAACCTTCTCGCCGACAGTTTCCACCGCAACGAGCCGAACATCGACTTCGTCGCCCACGCCTTGTCGATGGGGGCGCTGGCGCTGAAGGCGACCGACATCGCCGAACTGGAGGCCGCGATGGCCGCGGCGAAAACCGCCCTGATCCCGACGGTGATCGTCATCGACACCGATCCCGCCCCCGGCACCGGCGCGGGCGGCACGTGGTGGAACGTCGCCGTACCAGAGGTTTCGACCCGTGCCGAAGTGCGCGCGGCCCGCAAGGACTATGAAATCAACACCGTCCGAGACCGGCTCGGCAACTGAGGACGCCTTGATGATCAACTACGGCACCAACCCCATCGCCTGGTCGAACGACGACGACCGCAGTCTCGGCGCACATATCAGCCTTGCCACCTGCCTCGACGACGCGGCGCGGATCGGTTTTGACGGCATCGAGAAGGGCCACAAATTCCCGGACACGGTTGCCGGGCTGAAGTCCGAGCTTGACCCGCGTGGCCTGAAATTCGTCTCGGGCTGGCATTCGACCAACCTGCTGGCGAACTCGCTGGAGGCCGAGAAGGCTGCGATGCAGCCTGCCCTCGACGTGCTGAAAGGCATGGGCAGCAAGGTGATCATCGTCTGCGAAACCTCGAACGCGATCCACGGCAATGACGGCATGGCGGTGAACGACCGTCCGCGCCTGACGAACGTGCAGTGGCAGCCCTTCGGTCAGGGGATCGAAGCGCTGGCGGCCGATGCGGCTGCGCAGGGCATCACCCTCGTCTACCATCACCACATGGGCACCATCATCGAGGCGGAATGGGAAATTGACCGGCTAATGGCCGAGACCGGGCCGCATACCCACCTCCTCCTCGACACCGGGCATTGCTACTATGGCGGTGGCGATCCCGTGCGGCTGGCCAAGCGCCACATGGCCCGGGTGCGGCACATCCACGCCAAGAACGTCCGCCCCGCGATCCTGCGCGAGGTGCGCGAACAGGGGCTGTCGTTCCTTGAAGGCGTCAGGCGCGGTGTCTTTACCGTGCCGGGCGATGCCGAAGGCGTGGTCGATTTCCACGCCGTGCTGGAGGTGGCAGCACAACACGGCTATCAGGGCTGGCTGGTGATCGAGGCCGAGCAGGACGCGTTGGTCCGCGATCCGTTTGAATATCAGTCGCTGGGCCTGCGGGCGCTCAAGGGGTTTGCGCGGCGGGCGGGGCTCGACAAGGCATGACGGCGGACCGGGGGTTTCACACCCCCGGACCCCCGTGGGATATTTGGGGAAGAGGAAGCCCATGGTCGAGCTTTTGCGGAAACCGGCGGGTCAGCGCGGCAAGGTGCATGACATCACGCCTGCAAGCGCGGGCTGGGGCTATGTCGGCTTTGGCCTTTATCGGCTGGAACCCGGCGACAAGGTCGCAGAGGCCACCGGCAACCGCGAGGTGATCCTCGTGCTGGTCGAAGGCCGCGCCCACATCAAGGCGGCGGAGCAGGACTGGGGCGAGATGGGCGCGCGGATGGATGTCTTCGACCGCAGCCCGCCGCATTGCCTCTACGTGCCCGACGGCCAGTCCTGGGAGGCCGTCGCCACCACTGCCTGCACCCTTGCGGTCTGCTCCGCCCCCGGCACCGGCACCCATCCCGCCCGGCGCCTCGGCCCGGAAGGGATCGAACTGACCCCGCGCGGCCGCGGCCAGAACACCCGCTACATCAACAACATCGCCATGGAGGGCCGCGATGTCGCCGGCAGCCTGCTGGTGACCGAAGTGTTCACCCCGGCCGGCAACTGGTCCTCCTACCCCAGCCACCGGCATGACGAGGATGACTTCCCCCGGATGACCTATCTGGAGGAAACCTACTACCACCGCACCAATCCGGCCTCCGGCTTCGCGGTGCAGCGGGTCTATACCGAAGACGGCAGCCTCGACGAAACCATGGCGCCCAAGAACCACGACGTGACGTTGGTGCCCAAGGGCCACCACCCTTGCGCCGCGCCTTATGGCTATGACCTGTATTACCTGAACGTGATGGCCGGACCGCTGCGCAAATGGCGGTTCCAGAACGATCCCGACCACGATTGGATCGCCAAGCGTGATGCTTAGGCCGTTTTCACCGGCAACCGGCTTTCCAGCCACCTGAAGAACAGCACGATCCCGCCTGCAAGGATCATGTAAACCAGCGCCAGCAACAGCAGCGGTTCGTAGACGATGAAGGTGTCCTGCGTCACCCGCTTGGCCAGCGAATAGATGTCGACCACCGTGATCGTGGCCACCAGTGGCGTTGACTTCATCTGCAACACCGCCTCGCCGCCAATGGTGGGCAGCGCCCGGTGCAGCGCTTGTGGCAACCAGATCCGACGAAACGTGGTGAAACGCGGCACGCCCATCGCGCGCGCCGCCTCAAGCTGGCCGTTCGGCACGCCCTTGAACGCGCCGCGCATCACTTCGCCCTCGTATCCCGCAACGCTCAGCGTCAGGGCAAGCACTGCATAGGGCCAGGCCTGGCGCAGGATCGGCCAGAGGAAACTTTCACGGATTTCCGGGAACTGCGCGAACACCGACCCAAGACCGTAGTACAACAGCCACAACTGCAACAGCAGCGGCGTGCCGCGAATAACGCTGCAATACATCCGCGCCGGGATCGCCAGATAGGCCGGCCCCGCCGCCTGCGCAAAGCCAAGCCCGATGGCCAGCACCATGCCCAGCGCCATCGTCACCACGGTCAGCCAGATCGTGCGCCAGATCGCCAGCGGCAGCACGTCAAGGTATTTTGGCGTGGCAAGCCAGGTCCAGTTCAGGCTGACCGCGCACCAGACGACGATGCCAACGCCAATGGCGATCAGCACGATGCGGTGGGGTTGAAGATAGGCGCTCACATCCCGCCCCCTTCAATGCTGCGCTGGCCGCGGCGCGCCCATTTCTCAATCCGCCCGAAGATCACGCCGGATACCAACGACAGCAGCAGATACAGCACGCCAGCCGCCATGTAAAAGGTCAGGAACGCCTTGGTCGTTCCGGCCGCCAGCGACGTGGCCTTGGTCAGCTCGATGAACCCGATCACCGCCAGCAATGCGGTATCCTTGGTGCAGGTCA
>NZ_JANMET010000291.1:0-6316 GCF_031377265.1 Tabrizicola sp.
GAACGGGGGGGCTGCGGCAATCATCCCGCCCCGCAAGAACGCCAGACCCTGGAAGACTGTCACAGCGCGTGCCGTCGCCCGCAACGAAGCCCTCAGGGCGTCGAAATACCCGGGCCATCAGCCGATTTGTGCAACAGAGCCATTCCGACCGGTTCCCTTTCGAGACTCATCAACATCGGAGAGGGCGGCTGCTTGCCCTTGCGGTGCGTCCTGATGCGGCGGTTCGGGGCACGCTTAGGATTGCCGCGCCAATAGCGTTTGCCCGCCTGCATCTGATGCCGCGCATGGCCCGGTTCCTGGCCGATCACCCGGACTTACGGACAGATTGGGTGCTGGGTGACAGGCCGGTCGATCTGGTCGAAGAAGGTGTCGATCTTGCGATCCGTATCGGCCTCGTGACCGATCAGGAGCTGATCGCGCGCAGGATCGGGCAAATGCGGCGCGTCACTGTTGCCCGGCCAGACTATTTCGCCAAGCACGGTCGACCCCAGCACCCGCGCGACCTCACGGCACACGATTGCATCGTCTACACCGGCCTTGCGACTGTGGATGAATGGCACTTTGCAGGCCCGGATACCGCACCCATCCTGGTCAAGGTTTCCGGGCGCATCCGGGTGAGCGCGTCCGAGGGCATGCGGTCAGCCCTTCTGGAAGGCCTCGGACTGGCCGTCTGTCCGACCTGGCTCTTCACCGACGAGATCGACACCGGCGTGATCGAGCGGGTGCTGAACGACTTCGAGCCCGCCCCGCTGCCGATCCAGGCCGTCTATCCCAGGCGTCGCCTTGTTTCACCAAGGGTCCGGGCTTTTGTGGATTGCCTTGTCGAAGAGTTCCGCGCCGACCCACGACTGGCCGCATAGCCAGAGATCAAGGCAGGTTGGGATGGGCACTGTCAGAGGAAAATTCCTTGAAGCGGGCTGGCGCGGCAACTAGCCTCGGCTCAAGGCAACACGCAGTCCTTTCCGGTACTTCAAGACCAGCACAGATATCATCCGCCCGACGGTGATGCTGTACGTCGGTTACCCGCAGTCCCTTCGCAAAGTTGAGGACCTGCCGCACGAGCGTGGCATGGATATCTGCCACAAAACGTTAGGCTTCTGATAGAACCGGTTCGACCCGATGTTCGCCGCGGAGATCCGAAAACGACGTGTCGGAGGGGTGCGATCGAGCAACTGGCGCTGGCGTCTGGACCAGGTTTTCGTGAAGATCAACGGTGAGCGTCATTGTCTTTGGCGGACCGCAGGTCACGAGCGAGAGGTGCTGGAAGGCAACGTCACCAAGCGCCGGGATCGTGAGGCTGCCTTGAAATTCCTCAGGAAATCACTGCGCCGCCACGGATCTCTCGGGGTTTTGGTTGCTGACTAACTTCGATCCTATGGTTGCGACGCGTGCGAACGGTGCAGAAATTGCCTCCGCTCACGCCTCTGTCCCTGCCCCCGTTCACAACCCTTTCGACCAGCAACGCGCCCGCAACAGCCGACAAAACTTCAAGCCAGACCGCACCGCTGCCCTGGCCGAGTGGCGTGGTCTTCTAGCTGCCTGACGGCAAGCGTGGGTAGAGTGAACAGAGACCCGTTCGCATTCGTTTGACCACGTCTGTCCCACCCCTCCTTGAGAGCGCGGTTCTGCCGCAGAAGCCATTCGTTCCCGCAGGCAAGCCCCCGATCCTCCTGCGACACCGCGTCTTCGCGAAACTCATCCGGTCTGCCTCGTCCCATAGTTCATCTCGTTTACTGCAGAATATCCAATGAAAGGCGCGGCACCAAACCACGAAAGGTCCGGCTTGACGATCCAGCCGTGCCGTTTCACGTGGCAAGGTGCAAAAGCATAGCCCGAACCCCAGGGTCTTCCTGGCTTCCTTCAGCCCGATCACCAAATCGGCGATCTACCCGTTCTTGTCACTCAAAGGCAGGCTGTAGCGGCAGCAAGTCCTACTGACCTCAAAGGTCCCACAAGCCAAGGCGATGCCAACGCTGCGCTGCTCTACCGCCGTGGCGGCCGCCCTCGTCGCTGATATCGCCGATTTGCTGTTTCCAAAGGCTTCGTTGAGCAGCTGGTTTTGTGTGCCGAGTTCGGCGAATACCTTCTTCAACCGTCGGCTCTTGTCTTCAAGCGCCTTGGTCTGCGCGATGGCGACGCATCCGTGCCCCATACTTCGCCTGCCATGCGCAAAACGACGCCCTGCTCCCGCCATGTTCCAGCACAGCTTCCAGCACGCTGCCGTCGGCTTGGCGCAGGATCGAGAAGATCTAATGGCCTGTTTCTCGTCATCCTTATCTGATCCCGTCATGCAACCCCTTTCATACGGGGGGATTTCCCGAACCAAGGGCCTTCGTGGTGCTTGCGGCGAAACCGCCCGCAGCAAGGCTTGGCGGTGCCAAGTTCGCGACGATGATCCTGACGGTCTACGGCGGCTCGATGATCGCGGCATCCGGCTTGGCGATGAATGTCGCACATCATCTGCCCAGGGGTGCAATCGTCCGTAGCCCCCTGATGCCTGTCGATTTGGTGGTGCTCCATGTCATCGTCGAGCAAGGCTACCCGGTTGGCGCGCGCGAGGACGTGGACTGTCTGCGGGACGAAAATGCTGATCCAACCTTGCTTTCTTGGCAACCCCGACATGGACCGCTTTGTGCGCCGGCCCGACGTGGCGTTCGAGGTGCCGGGCATGGGCACGGTCTAAGGCCCCAACCTGACGCCGGACAACGACAGCTGCCTTGGAACCTGGAACGCCATTGACATAGCCAAGGCCGTCCGCACCGGCGTTACGCCTGACGGGCGGCGCTGGTGCCGGTCATTCTCTGGCCGAACCTGGCCGCGCTTTCGGAGGCGGCCGCCTACGCGATTGCCGCTTTTCTGCGATCGCTGGATCCGGTGTCGAATTCGGTGCCGGACCCGGTGCCGCGGGGCGCGCCTGCACCCTCCTTCGCGATGTGCGTGGTACCGCCGGGGAACTGACGCCGCCCAACGGCCCCCGCGCGAAGTGCCATCGGGCGGGCGGGCTATTGATCGCCCGGCACACCGTAGGATGGCGCATCGCGCGGGTCGCGGGCGCGCTGAACATAGGCTGCCATTTGTGGCGCATATACCTGCCAGGCGCGGGCGACAGCCTCGATCGGGCGCGCCTCGTCCGACCAGTCGCAGCGCAGCGATGCCACCGGCCAGCTTTCTCGGTCCACCATCAACAGCCCGGCTGAATGCACCGGACCAGCCTCGCCCCCCGCATCGCGCCCGGCCAGCAATGCGGCCATCAGCCGGTCGCCCAAGCTGCCAGCCGCCGTTGCAAACCGGGCCAGCATAGCATCCGGCACTTGCGGCGACGCCAAGAGATTGCCTGCTGCGATCACCCCCCTGCCCGCCGCATGGCCCCAGACGCCAAGCGTCCGCCCACCCGAATGAAACGCCGTACCGCCCGTCGCATCCACCGCCAGCAACTGGCGATAGTCAATGAACGCCGCGTCTTGTACCAAAAGGCGCATCGCGGCCTCAGCGGTCAGCCCGGATTGCATGAGGTCCAGAAGCCGCGTGCCCAACGCCGGGTCGGTGATGTTCTGGCTTGCCGCCACCCCCACCCCGGCCCGCGCATGCGCGCAGCGCGCCGCGACGGCGGGCGAGGATGAGGCAATCACCATGCCGAACTGGTCTGTCTCGGGGCAATGGGCGAGGAGAGAGAATGTCATCTTGCGTTCTCTTGGCTGGCGCCGGGGGTTTCACACCCCCGGACCCCCGTGGGATACTTGCGGACAGATGAATTGTACGGCTTTCATCTGTCTTCAAATATCCTCTGGGGGTCCGGGGGGCGAAGCGCCCCCGGGTCGCGGTGTCAATCCGGGATCACGGCGGTCGCGTCAATTTCGACCAGCCAGTCAGGCCGGGCCAGCGCCACGACCGTCAGGCCGGTGCAGACCGGGTGCACCCCGCGAATGTATTCGCCCATCGTGCGGTAGACCGGTTCGCGGTGGCGCACGTCGGTCAGGTAGACCACCAGCTTGGTCAGATGTTCCATCTTTCCACCGCACTCCTCGATCAGTTGACGGATGTTCTGCATCACCTTGTGGGTCTGCTCCACCGGGTCATGGCTGTTTATGTTTGCTGCGGTATCAAGGTCTTGCGGGCACTGGCCACGCAGAAAGATCATCGTGCCCCGCGCGACCACTGCCTGACACAGGTCGTTGTCCAGCTTTTGTTCGGGATAGGTGTCGCGGGTGTTGAATTTGCGGATGCGGGTGTGGGCCATAGGCGTCCTGTCGGGGTCAGAGGGGTTCCAGCGCCGCAGGGGCACCGTAATCAAGATAGCCGCGCAGCTTGGCGATATGGTCGGCGACGTGCTTGGCATCATGCCACACGCCCCAGATGAACGCCGATCCGCGCCGCGCCTGCCATGGCAAGCCAAGGAAATACAGCCCCGGTTCCGCTGACACGCCGCGCTGGTGACGGGGGCGGCCTTTGGCGTCGAATGCATCAAGCTGCAGCCAGCCGAAATCAAGCGCATAACCGGTGGCCCAAAGGATCGAGGTGATCCCTTCCTTCGCCAGATCAAGCGACAGGATCGGGTCGGTCACGCAAGGCGGATCGGGCGGGATCTGCCGCGCCTCCGGTTCCGTTGGCAGGGCAACGCCGTTGCGCAGCGCCCAGGCATCCGCTTCGTCCAGCACGCGCAGATAGTCCGCATCGCCGCGCGCAAGATTTGCCGCAAGGTCGGGCGCAAAATGCATCACCCCGTCCTGAAACCCCTCGGCGCGGCCAACCAGCGTGATGCCTTCTGCGGCGAACCGGCGGAAATCCACGGTCTTGCCGCCGCCCGCGCCGCTGACTGCGATGGTGACGTGTTTGGTGTCGGGCGGCGCCTCGGCGTCCCATTTGTTCAACACTCCCAGCCACCAGACGAAATCGCGGCCCCGATAGCGGCGTGGCGGGCGGCCGTGCGGCCCGACCGACAGCACCACCTGTCGCCCCGCTTGCCGCAACTCATCCGCGATCTGCGCGCCGGACGAACCAGCGCCCACCACCAGCACCCCGCCGGGCGGCAGTTGTCCGGGGTTGCGATAATCCGCTGAATGGATTTGCCTCAACCCGGCGCTGTGCGGCACCATCTGCGGGATCACCGGGCGCTGAAACGGGCCGGTTGCGGCAACCACATGGCGCGCGACGATATCCCCCGCCGATGTCGTCACCGCAAACCCCGCCCCGTTCGGGTTGCGCCGAACCGCCGTCACCTCCACGCCACAGCGGATCGGTGCCGCGATCTTGGCAGCATAATCCACGAAATAGTCGGCAACCGCCTCCTTGCCCGGAAAAGCCTCGGGGTCGCCGGCAAACTCCATCCCCGGAAAGCGGTCATGCCAGGCAGGGCCATTCGCCACCAGCGCATCCCACCGCCCCGTCCGCCACCGCTCGGCGATGCGGCTGCGCTCCACCACCAGATGCGGGATGGCGCAGCGGGTCAGATGTTCGCTCATCGCGATGCCCGCCTGCCCCGCGCCGACGACCAGCACCTCGACCTGTTCGACCATCATCGTTCCCTGCCCTTTTGCGGCGACGCTACTGGCCGATCCGCCCGGCGATCCACTGCGCAAACTCAAAGTTCGGTCGCTCCAGATGGCTGAGTGTGCCGGGGCCGGAAAGACCAGCGCTCAGGCCTTGAAAGACCCGCTCCACACAGCCCTTGTCCTCGACATTCACATCATCAAGCAGCGCCTTCAACGATGCCAGATGGGTTGCAGCCTCAGGGTCGGCGCACCAGTCCGCGCTCATCCCGCCGCCAAACAGCACGTTCACATGGCCCGGCCCGTCGGGCGTCAGGCTCAGATACCAGAAATAGCCGGGCGTCAGGGTGATAAGAAGCGCGGGATAGATCGACAAAAGCCAGGTGATCCGGCGCTGATCGCCCCGCAAGGTGGTGTTCGACGGATGCGCCAACGACAGAGGGATCGTGTCGTTCTTCATGATGAAGTGATAGTTGAAGGCCGGAAACCCTTCCGGACAGGTCATTTTCATCAGGTCCACCGACCCGCCGATGGTACCAGAATGGCAGACCGGCAGGTGGTAGCTTTCCATGAAATTCTCGGCCAGCACCTTCCAATTGGTGGCCCAGCGAAATTCTTCGTGGAATGTCTCGCGGTAGCTTCCCATATCCAGATAGCCGACCAGGTTTTCCACATCTTTCAGTTGTTCTGCCGGGTGCGGGGCGGACTGGTTCAGCGTTACCATGATCCAGCCCAGCCAGTTTTCCACCCGGATCCCCGGCAGCGCGATCTTGTCCTTGCAAAACGCCTCGTTCAGCCCCATCGCCGGGGCGCCGCGCAGGGTGCCGTCC